>NZ_KQ960613.1:97440-153074 GCF_001553265.1 Prevotella sp. DNF00663
AATCTTTTCTGCTTCATAATTTAAGAACTTATCAACTCGAAAACTTAATTCCTATTCCCCTTTTTATTCCCCTCCCCTTTTGGGGAGGGCTGGGGTGGGGCTGTTGCAGCGCCTCTTCAACATTGCTGACTCGGCCATGCACAAAAACTGGGGAGGTTAGGCAAGATTGCTGTTATGCCCTTGCAGTAATGTGATAAATTACAAAATAATTGACCATTTAGTCTTTACTTCCCTATTAAATCAGTATCTTTGTCACGAAATATTTTTTAGATGTAAGTCAAAACAATAAAGTTTTAATTTTTTAGATGAACGTAATTACAAAAACAGTTCAATTGCCTGATGGAAGAACCATCACAATTGAGACCGGAAAAGTTGCAAAACAAGCCGATGGTGCTGCGGTACTCCGCATGGGCAACACCGTACTCCTCGCAACCGTTTGTGCAGCTAAGGATGCCGTTCCGGGTACAGATTTCATGCCTTTGCAAGTAGATTATCGCGAGCAGTACAGTGCTGCCGGTCGATTCCCCGGTGGATTTACCAAGCGCGAAGGCAAAGCTAGTGACAACGAGATTCTTACTTCACGTTTGATAGACCGTGCACTACGTCCCCTTTTCCCCTCTAATTACCATGCTGAAGTTTATGTACAAGTGATGCTTCTTTCAGCCGATGGCGTAGACCAACCAGATGCTCTGGCTGGTTTTGCAGCTTCTGCAGCCATGGCTTGTTCAGATATTCCCTTCGATTATTTTATCTCTGAGGTTCGCGTAGCACGCATTAATGGTGAGTACGTGATTAATCCTACTTTCCAACAGATGGCAGATGCCGATATGGACTTGATGGTGGGTGCTACTAAGGACAACATCATGATGGTGGAAGGTGAGATGAAAGAAGTCTCAGAGCAAGATTTGATTGGTGCATTGAAGGTTGCTGCCGAGGCTATCAAGCCTATGTGCGAGTTGCAAGACGAACTCTCTAAGGAGTTGGGCAAAGACACCAAGCGCGAATATTGCCACGAAGTGAACGACGAAGATTTGCGTAAGCAGATGAACGACGAGCTGTATCAGCCCGTATATGATATTAACAAGCAGGCTTTGGAAAAGCACGTACGCCACGATGCTTTCGACAAAATACTGGCCGACTTCATCGAGAAGTACGATGCAGCTCATACCGATCTGACAGCCGATGAGCTGGAAGAAAAGCATGCCGAAGCTGCTCGCTACTACGAAGATGTATTGCGCGATGCCATGCGTCGTTGCATTTTGGACGAAGGAATACGCTTGGATGGTCGTAAGACCACCGATATTCGTCCTATTTGGTGTGAGGTTTCGCCTCTTCCAATGCCTCATGGAAGTGCGCTCTTCCAGCGTGGTGAGACCATGTCTCTGTCTACTTGTACACTTGGTACAAAGCTTGACGAGAAGATGGTGGACGACGTATTAGAGAAGAGTTACATGCGTTTCCTCCTTCACTACAATTTCCCACCGTTCTCTACAGGCGAGGCTAAGGCTCAACGTGGCGTAGGTCGCCGTGAAATCGGGCACGGTCACTTGGCATGGCGCGGTCTGAAGGATCAGATTCCAGCTGAGTTCCCCTACACAGTTCGCTTGGTAAGCCAGATTTTGGAGTCTAACGGTTCTTCTTCTATGGCTACCGTATGTGCCGGAACATTGGCATTGATGGATGCCGGTGTACCTATGAAGAAGCCTGTTTCGGGTATCGCTATGGGATTGATTAAGAATCCGGGCGAAGACAAGTTTGCTATCTTGAGTGATATTCTCGGCGATGAGGACCACTTGGGCGATATGGACTTCAAGACCACCGGTACAAAGGATGGTTTGACAGCTACTCAGATGGATATCAAGTGCGACGGTTTGAGTTTTGAAATCTTGGAACAAGCCCTGATGCAGGCAAAGGCTGGACGCGAACATATTCTTGGTAAGATGATGGAAACCATCTCTGAGCCACGCGCAGAAATGAAGCCACAGGTTCCTCGTATCGAGGCTTTCGATATTCCTAAGGAATTTATTGGTGCTATCATCGGCCCCGGTGGAAAGATTATCCAGCAGATGCAGGAAGATACGGGCGCTACGATTACCATTGACGAGAGCGACGGTAAGGGTCACGTACAGGTATCGGCTCCTAACAAAGACGCTATTGATGCAGCGTTGGCTAAGATTAAGGCTATCGTGGCTATCCCCGAAGTAGGTGAGGTTTACGACGGTACTGTTCGTTCGATCATGCCTTATGGTTGCTTCGTAGAAATTCTCCCGGGCAAGGACGGATTGCTCCACATCAGCGAAATCGACTGGAAGCGTCTTGAGACTGTCGAAGAGGCAGGCATCAAGGAAGGCGATAAGATTCAGGTGAAGTTGGTTGATATTGACCCCAAGACTGGTAAATACAAGCTCTCTCGCCGTGCATTGTTGCCTAAACCTGAAGGTTATGTAGAGCGCGAGCGCCGCCCTCGTCGCGAAAACAACGGCGAACGCCGTCCTCGTAGAGATGGTGATCGTCAGCCACGTCACGAGCATAACGAGAACAACGACTAACTATCGTGTACAGAACTCACGTCGAACATTCATGTTCGATGCTGAAGTTATCGGGAGATAACGGAAGATAAAAGGAGTTAACAGACATTTGTCCGACAACTCCTGCTAACTTCCAATAACTTCTCATAACTCCAAATTACACACCAACTTGCGAAAAGCATATATATAATAAGGTGTAATAAATCCTCCTCATGGTTTGCTGAAAACTGCGAGGAGGATTTTTATTTTTGCTAAAATATTTGCATGTATTGTTTTTTTTATTATCTTTGCAATATCGAATGAGATATATTTTTTAAAATAAACATTATACATTAAAATAAAAACGAACTAGATTATGAAGTTAAATGAAATTTATCGTTCTACTAAATGTGGAAGCCTCGTAGAAGTATTGAATCCTACAGATGGTGAGTTGGCTTGTTGTGGCGAACCTATGGAGCTCCTAAAAGAGAATAGTGTAGACGCAGCCAAAGAGAAACACGTACCTGTTGTAGAGAAGATTGAGGGCGGATACAGAGTAACTGTTGGTTCTGTAGCTCATCCAATGTTGGAAGAACACTCTATCCAGTGGATTGAACTCATCGCTGGCGATATGGTAATGCGTAAATACTTGAAGCCGGGTGAGGCTCCTGTAGCTGAATTCAAGACTGACGCTACCGATGTTTATGCTCGCGAATATTGCAACCTTCACGGTTTGTGGCGTTCATAATACTGTAGAAATATAGAAACTCCCTGCAATCATTCATAAGATTGTAGGGAGTTTTTTTATTGATATACGGGGCAAAATGGGATTCATCCGTGAAATCATATAATAGTATGGGCATTAACAGTCCGTAGGACTACCCATTTCATAGCCGTGGCCTTTTAAACCTACGATGTTGTGTGATGGCAAGTATTCAGTCTGATAAGACTGCCCATCAGCATGATTATCAAAGGGGGACTCTTTCAGACTTGAATATCTTTACCCTTATTTCCGTAGGTTTTCGCTTCGCTCCAACACTACGCCGATTGATAGGGCTGTCCTCCGGACAGTCATTATTCCATCACGCAATTCTTCGGATGAGTGTAATATTTTATAGAAAAACTATTGTATTTGCCTTATATGATTTTGTATATTTGCACATTATTGATTTATAGATTGCCTTTTTGACCAAACAATTTGTCTATGAATTCATAGATACCGTGGCCTCGCGGAGCATTTATTACTTTTCCCTCTGGTGTTATCAGTATCTTTGTGGGAAACTGCAATACGCCATATTGTTGTGTAGTCTTGCCGTCTTTGGGCTGTATGAGATTAAGCCATGACAACTCATGTTTATCAATACACTGTTTCCAGCTATCTGTCTTGTCGTTGCAAGCCACACCGATAACCATCATTCGGTCTTGGTATTGTGTGGCATATTGTTTCAGCCTAGGTAGATCCTTGACGCATGCTCCGCACCAAGTTCCCCAAAAATCCAAGAGTATATACTTGCCACGATAGTCGCTAAGACGATGTATACGACCGTTCGTATCGGGCAAAGCGAAGTCGGGAGCAGACTGGTTTACAATACCGGATTCGGTCTGTTGAGCCTCTTGTACTTTGTTTTCGAAGTCTCTTTTCCATTGCACCAAATCGTAAAAAAACTCTTTCAGTCGTCCTTGCTGTATATCGGGCGACAGCTTCTTATACGTCTCTTCCATCTCGTCGCTCGTCAACAAATAATTTGTTCGCCATTCTGACAAGGCTATGACCGCATTTTCTGAGTCAGCATGAGCCAATGCGTAGTCGATGATAGACTCTCGTGTAACCGGCTTATCTTTGTCTCTTATAACGTGGTTGAGCGTCTGTTCATATACTTGATAGAAGGAGCTGCCCGCAAGATGGCCTTCTTTGTAATCTAACGTTTCCCCCGGAACGGCCAAAAAGCGTTCTATCTGTTCATGGTTGATATTTCTCAGTGCGGATAACGATACAATGTCTACTAGCGTGGAAGTTTTGATGGGAAGTAGGAAGTCGAATGTTCCGTTATGTCGAATAATGGTATCAGCGTATTCCGGATGCATGGGTTGCATTACAACGAGGGTGTCTCCCCACGTTGTTAATGTTCCATGGAAATGGAAATCGTTGTTTTGAGCAGTTGTACCTTGTAAGCATAAAAAAGCTAGAATAATAGTGAAATAGATGCGTAAACCTTTCATGAGTTATAGTTATATTATATATAAATGTCGGAAAAAAATGTAGATAATAACTTGAAATACAGTAAATAAAGGCAAAAAAATCCCAACAATCGAGCAAAAGATTGCTGGGTGAAAGAAGATTTACTTCTTTTCTTGTTGCCAAGCTTCCTTGCAATAAGCCCAACCCTTGGTATCGTAGAGTTTGGTTAGATTGCCTTCGCGCTGCTTAAACGAATTGAAATCTTTCTTATCATTGGCTGTCCAGCCAGTCTCAGCCATTGCCGCGAGACGAGGAAGAAGCTGATATTCTGCCACAGATGCACATGGAATATACTCAGTCCATAGGTTAGCTTGTACACCCACTACATGCTTCTTCAGATTAGCAGAAGCGTCGTCGGGCACTGGATTATAACTATATGTCTTCTCTACAGGGAGGTTTCCACCAATCAACAAGAGGTTGCTCTTGTCCTTTGTCTGATAATAGTCGAGATAATAGTAAGTGGTAGGCGACATGATAACATTCAGACCACGATCAGAAGCGGTCTTTCCGCCCTCAACACCACGCCAACTCATGACGGTAGTAGCAGGGTCTATGTCATCGCCTTCAAGTATTTCATCCCATCCAATAACGTTGCGTCCCTTACCCTTAAGGTATTTAGCAACACGGTTCAGGAAGTACACTTGCAATTGAGCTTCGGCCGAGAAACCATTCTTACCGGTGATGTTGAGATCCTTAATACGCTTCTGACAGAGTGGACATTTCTCCCAACGAACACGCGGAGCTTCGTCTCCACCAAGATGTATGGTCTTAGATGGGAAGATATCGCAGAGTTCGTCAAGAACGTTTTCTACGAATTTAAATGTCTCTTCTTTACCTGCACAGAGGATATCAGGGAATACTCCCCACTCTTCAGCTACTTTGTAAGGACCACCGGTACAACCTAATTCGGGATAAGCACGCAATGCTCCAAGCATGTGACCGGGCATATCTATCTCAGGAATTACAGTTATATAGCGCTTAGCAGCATAGTCTACAATCTCTCGCATCTGCGCTTCTGTGTAGTACATGCCCTCACCATAGGGAGTACCATCGTACAATCCACTACCATAATGTCCCGCCAATGTCTGCTCACGGATAGCACCCAACTGTGTCAACTTAGGATATTTCTTCACTTCCATACGCCATCCCTGATCCTCGGTAAGGTGCCAGTGGAAGGTATTGAGATTGTGGAGAGCCAACATATCAATGTATTGCTTCACAAAAGAAACTGGGAAGAAGTGACGAGCACAATCCAACATACCACCACGATAGCCGAAACGAGGTGCATCGGAAATCTTTGTTGCGGGCAAGTTGACGCTGGCCTCAGTACCTACGGGCAATGATTTGCGTAGTGTCTGGATGCCGTAGAACACACCAGCCGGGGTTAATGCCTCGATAGTGACGTTCTTTCCGTCTACCGTTAATTGGTATCCTTCATTATTGGTGAGCTTCTTATTTAAGCGTAATATGATGTTTCCACTCTTTGCTTTGGTTTTACCTTGAGCCACGGAAACTTGGATTCCGGTGGTCTCTTTGATGAAATCAGCCAAGAATTGAGCATTGCGCTGCATGTCAGCATCGGCATCTGCAACGATAACAGTGTTGGCATCGAGCACAAAAGCCTTGCCTTTGACCATCTCAATGTTTTGAGGTAGCGGCACTACGTTGTAGTTAGCATCAGCTGCCTGCAATGATAATGAGGCCATCATGATAGCTACTGATAATAATGTTTTTTTCATGTTTATAGGTTGATTAAATAATACTGTTCTTCTTAGTGAACTCAATAATCTCAGGGATGTAGCCAAATGCGAGGCCGGTTACGGTGTCAGCGCATCCGTAATAGATGGCTACGCGACCGGTTTCGGGGTCGTGTAACTCGGCACAAGGGAAACAAACGTTAGGTACATCGCCCATACATTCGTAAGGAGTTTGCGGTGTGATGAGGTAAGGACCGCTGCGATAGATGGGTTTCCAAGGCTGTTCAAGGTCGAGAAGAGCCGAACCAAAGGCATATACATAGCCGTTACAAGAATGCAATACACCATGGTAGAAGAGCAACCAACCCTCACTTGTTTCAATAGGAATAGGTCCGGCACCTATCTTCATACACTGCCAAGCACTCTGTTCAAAGGGAGCCGGTGCCATAACATGGCGATGGTGCCCCCAGAATTCCATATCAGGCGATTCGCTGTAGAAAATGTCTCCAAAAGCCGTATGCCCAGTATCGGATGGGCGACTCAACATGGCGAAGTTGCCATTGATTTTCTTTGGGAATAGTACACCGTTACGGTTATAGGGCAAGAAAGCATTTTCCAGCTGGTGGAAAGTCTTGAAATCCTTGGTCCAAGCCACTCCGATGGTAGGTCCATGATAGCCATTGCACCATGTTACATAGTAACGATCCTCGATAAAACAAACGCGTGGATCGTATCCATACACCCATTCGCCTATCTCGGCATTGTCACATTCAAAGCGAAGAGGTTCTTCATTGATGTTCCACTTTACACCGTCGTCGCTGAAACCAACGTGTAATACCATGCGTCGATTAGTGTCGTCGCAGCGGAAAACACCCGCAAAGCCCTTACCAAAGGGTACTACTGCACTATTAAATATACTGTTGCTGGTAGGCAAAAGGTCGCGTGGAATGATAGGATTGCGCTCACTACGCCATACGGTTGTCTTACAGTTGGCGGGACGTTCTTCCCAAGGCATGTTGGGCAATGGCTGCCCTTGGATGATAAGTTTTGTCATAAGGTTATTGAGTTTTTATTTCTTATGTAATTGAATAATCTTATTTTTGGTCTTCGTAAGTGAATGGAACAAACTTCGTAATCAGCAAAGCCGGGATGGTACATACCAATACAAAGACGAAAAACATCTTGTATCCGATGGCATCACTCACCAATCCGCTGAGCATACCGGGCAACATTACGCCCAGATTCATGATGCCGCTGGCGAATGCATAATGCGACATTTGGTGCTTACCGGGAGCTATCTGTTGCATCATAAAGAGCGTCAAACCTACAAATCCGAATCCATAACCGAAGTATTCGAGCGTGATGGCACTACCGATGAAGAACATATTCTCTGGCTGTTCAAACGCTAAGAAAGTGTAAGCCACAAATGGTAGGTTGAACACCAAGGCTAGCGAGAAGAGCGATTTCTTCAATCCGCGGTGGGCAATGTAATATCCTCCGAGGATGGAGCCGATGACAAAGGCTGCCGCTCCAAACGTTCCGTAGCACAGACCGATTTGTTGTTCTGTCATTCCTAGGCCTTGATCGGCACGTGAAGCTTTCAGGAATAACGGCACAATCTTCATCACGAAGCCCTCTGCAAAGCGATAGAGAATAATAAAGAAAACGTAATAAATAATGTGTTTCTTTTGGAAGAACTCCACGAAAACACCCCATAATTCGGTCAACGACTCCTTTAATGTCTTACTGGTTTCAGCTTGTTTCCCCCCCGAAGGGAGTATAAAGATGTGATAAACGCCCAATACTACCATGATAACAGCAATGATGAGCATGATAATCGTCCATGCCTGAGCCACTCCGTAATGGTCGATGAAGAAGCCAGCAAGATACACCAAGCCACCCGTTGCAGCTAATTTGGCGATATTGTAGAATGCTCCTTGCCAACCAATCCATTGTGCTTGCTCCTCGTTATTGAGCACCGACATATACGTTCCGTCCGCTGCTATGTCGTGGGTAGAACCACTTAGCGCCACCACAAAGAGCATAGCAATGGTGATAGCGAAGAAGTCGGGCAGGTGTAAAGCAAATGCTATAAGGGCAAAAAGGAGTCCGGAAAGCAACTGTGTCAATACTACGAAAAACTTCTTGGTGCGATACATCTCTAAGAAAGGACTCCATAGAGGTTTCAATGTCCATGGAAGCATGATGCTACTTGTCCAAAATGCAATCTGCGTATCACTCACGCCGAGTCCTTTATACATCAATGTACACACCATATTGAGTACCACAAAAGGCATTCCCATGGCGAAATAGAGGGTCGGAACCCATGCTATCGGACTGATCTTCTTTTGATTTTCGTTAGTCATCATGTTCCTTTATTTAGCGTTTAGACAGTTCACGAGCACATCGGTCTTACCATCATCAATAAGTTTCAGCACCAGTTCACCGAACAAAGTGTTCTGCCATGCAAACCAAGCACGCGAATAATCCTTCGCATCGTCTTTGTTGAAAGACTCGTGGATAAATCCTGTTCCGGCGTCAGTGGTCAGTAACATGCGCATACATTGGCTGATTTCGGCATCGTCTTTCGATGTGAATGCCTTCATCATAATGCTCATCGGCCACACCATATTCAATCCAACGTGTGGTCCACCGATACCTTCACCTGCCTTACCGCGGAAGAACCATGGGTTATCTTCGCTCCAAACGAAACGTCGAGTATTCTGATAAATGGGGTCGTCAAGGCTTACATCGCCCAAATAACCCATACCTAAGAGACTTGGAACATTCGCATCGTCGGCCAACAAGTGGTTTCCAAATCCGTCAACTTCAAACGCATAGATCTTTCCATACTTCGGATGATTGTATACAGCGTACTTCTTTAAAGCTGCCTCTACTTCGTTGGCGAGTTCTGTACATGCCTTTGCCGTGGTCTCATCCTTATTCACTTTGGTAAGAATCTCTGCTGATTTGCGTAATGAACTTACCGCCATGAAGTTAGAAGGAATAAGGAACGGATAGGTCGTTGCATCGTCCGAAGGACGGAAAACAGACGCTATCAGTCCTACAGGCTTCACCGGTGCACCGTAACCTCCCCATCCCACGGTATCGTAAGTGCGGTCGGTGACACGTAAGAAATGGTATGTACCGCAATCGTTCTTGCGTTGTTGCTCCTTAAAAGTCTTCAGTACGTTGGCGATGGCGGCTTGCCATTCCGAACCAAAGATGCTGCTGTCGCCCGTCACGAACCAATAGTAATAAGCCAGACGAATGGGATAGCAGAGCGAGTCAATCTCGTATTTGCGCTCATACACCTCTTTCTTCATATCGGTCTCATCGTTCTGCCAGCCGTCACCCGTTGGTCCGGGATTGAAAGCATTGGCATACGGATCGATATTAATACACTTAAACTGGCGCAAGATGACACCGCGAATCATCTTGGCAAGCTTCTTATCTTTCTTGGCCAACTGCACATAAGGCCATACTTGAGCCCCCGAATCGCGCAACCACATGGCATGTATGTCGCCCGTATAGACGAATGTATCGTCATCACCCGACGCATTGCTGTAGTGTACGGTGGTCTCTAAGGTGTTTGGAAAGCAGTTACCAAACATCCAAGCAAGCTTCGGATTATCTGCCAGAAGCTTTTGTACTTCCTTAATCTTTTTATCCACAGCCTCCGATCGGAACAGTCTTTCGCTCTCAGGGTGCCGTTTCGATACGTAGTTCGTGGTATTATCAGGAACTACGGTCAAGTATCTTTGCTCTACTTTTACGTCTTGTGCCCACGTCTTCGTGGTGGGCATAGCAAGCAGCAAACCCATGCTTGCTGCTGTTAATAACTGTTTATTACGATTATTCATATCTTCTTTAAGGTCTGTCTTTCTTTGCTGTACCGAATGTAGAAGGCTTGTTGCCCATGGTGAATTCCAATGTTCCACCCTTCACGATGTCGGTATAGTTGATGTACGACTTCGTATATTTCTTTCCATTCAGTTTCACCGACTGGATATAGATATTCTCCTTGCTGTTGTTAACCGTCGTGATACGGAAAGTCTTTCCGCTGCCTACGTTCAACGTAGCTTCATTCCAAATGGGTGAACCGAATACATATTTACCACCGGATGGGTCTACTTGATACAAGCCCATGCTTGAAATCACGTACCAAGCCGACATAGCACCCACGTCTTCGTTACCGCTCAAACCATCAATATCGGTGGTGTACATCTCGTCCATGGTCTGTCTCATGAGCTTGGCACCCTTCCATGGCTGTCCCACATAGTTGTACATATAGAGTACATGGTGACTTGGCTCATTGCCATGAGCGTATTGTCCAATCAAACCTGATATATCCGGAGAAGCCTCTTCACCAAGATCACCTGTCACAACGAACAAAGAATCAAACTTATTCACGAATGCTTTCTCCGATGGGAACAAGTTTACGAGGCCGTGAACATCCTGTGGTACGAGCCAAGTATATTGCCATGCGTTGCCTTCTGTATAGTCGTCTTGGCGGTGAATGGTCTTGAATGGGTTGAATTCTTGACGGAATATACCCTTGGAATCACGTCCGCGCATGAATTCTACAGTTGGGTCGAAGAGGTTACGATACGACTGACTGCGCTTGGTAAATAGCTTGTAGTCGGCTGTCTTGCCCAAGAGCTTCGCTACTTTGGCCACACCGGCGTCGGCAATGGCGTATTCCATGGTCTTAGCCACGGTCTCCATGGTCTCGTCTTTGTCGTAAGGTATGTAGTTGTATTGCTTTAAGAAGCTCTGTCCGCGGTCGTCTTTAAGCGATGTGTTCTTCAAGGCTTCGAAAGCAGCAGTGCGGTCTTTCACAAAACCTTTGAGCACTAAGTCGGCCAACATGATGCTTCCGGGATTACCAACCATACAGTCTGTCTCATTACCTACAAGGTGCCAAACGGGCAGTTTGCCTTGTTCGCGGTAGATATTCATGAAAGTTTGTGCCACATCGCCCATCAGTTTAGGCTGAATCAAGGTCATTAGCGGCCCCCATGAACGATAAGTATCCCACAGCGAGAAAGTGGTATAGTTGACAGAATTACCACTGTGTACTTGTCCGTCTGCACCACGATACTGTCCATTCACGTCGCTGAATACCGATGGAGCGGTCATGGTGTGGTACATAGCTGTATAGAAAATAGTCTTTTGAGCTTCGTTGTCGCTTTGCACGGTGATACGACTTAATTCGTCTTGCCATGCCTTTTGTGCATCAGCCACCACTTGATTGAAGTTCCATCCTGCGATTTCTGCTTTCAAATTTTCTCGTGCATTCTCTACACTTACGGCCGATAAGCCGACCTTTAGAAGCAGTGGTGTACCATTGTTTTCAAATGCAAAAACACCCACAGAGTCTTGATTCTGCACCAATTTCACTGGCTGTGAAAACTCGACAGCAAAATACATCTGCTGATTCTTGGCCCATCCGCTCGACATACGATAACCGCTGATGGTGGTAGCACCGTCTTGTGTGAACTTGCAACTGGTCATTTTGTCCCATCCAATACCCTGTTTCAGGTTCAAAGCGATAAGTCCTTGTTTCACGTTGGCACCGTAATAATAACGGTGAAAACCTGCACGTTTGGTAGCGGTAAGCTCCACCAACACGTTGGGATGCTGCAATTTCACGGTGTAATAGCCCGGACGAACGGTCTCGGCAGCATGTGAGAACTTCACATCTTTCTGGTTTTTGTCGGCCACAGGCAGAAAAGCAATGTCGCCCAAATCACCGATTCCGGTTCCACTCAAGTGGGTATGACCGAACCCTACGAGCACAGAATCGCTGTAATGATAGCCCGAACACCAGTCCCAACCACGGGTATATTCCGTCGGACCTAGCTGTACGAAGCCGAAAGGCACGTTGGCTCCCACGAATACATGCCCGTGACCACCTGCCCCTATCATCGGATTGACGTAATCAATTGCTTGTTTTTCGTTATTCTGAACAGTCGCCATAAGCCCCATAGGCACAATAATGGCTAATGATAACAATATTTTTTTCCTTAATATCATGACTAGGTTTTATAGTTTATAATGACTGCAAATATACTAAAAATAAAGAAAATCGGGTGATGCAAAAGTTCTAAATTTGGGCGATTACCATTTTTTACGTAATTTTACGCTTAAATTTTAACTATCAATCGAACTGCATGAAATTTAAAACCTTATTACCTCTGCTGCTGTTGACAGCTATGCCGATGATGGCAGAGCGAAATGTGGACTATGTAGACCCGTTTATCGGGACAACCAATTTCAGTGTCTGTAATCCGGGGGCAGTACTTCCTCATGGACTGATGTCGGTCGTTCCGTTCAATGTGATGGGCTCCGACCTCAATCAATATGACAAGGATGCTCGCTGGTGGTCGGCTCCTTACGAATACAACAACAAGTTTTTTACCGGTTTTGCACATGTCACTTTAAGTGGTGTGGGATGTCCCGAACTCGGTACATTGCTCACTATGCCCACTGCAGGTAAGCTCGATGTCGACTATCATAACTACGGTTCTGAATATACCGACGAAAAAGCATCGCCCGGTTATTACGCCGTGAAACTCAAGAAATATGGTATCGGCTGCGAAGCAACATCTACCCTGCGCTCTTCGCGCGAACGCTATACTTTCCCAAAGGGTGAAGGTCACATTTTATTGAACGTCGGCGACGGTCTCACCAACGAAGTGGGTGGCATGGTACGCCGCGTTTCCGACACTGAGATAGAGGGCTATCGACTACTTGGCAATTTCTGTTATACCGCGCAAGCAGTGTTCCCCATGTACTTCGTGATGCGTGTGAACAAGGCTCCCAAAAGCTCCGGATACTGGAAAAAGCAGCCGAAGATGACAGGCGTAGAGGGACAATGGGATAAAGACAATGGCCGCTACAAGCTCTATACATCTTATGGTCGCGAACTAGCAGGCGACCAAGTGGGCTATTATTTCGACTTCGACTGCGCTGAGGGCGAACAGATAGAGGTGTCGATGGGTGTCTCTTTCGTTTCCATAGCCAATGCCCGACAGAATCTGGAAGCCGAACAGCCGTCGCTTTCGTTCGACGATATTCGTGCCAAAGCGGTCGAAGCTTGGTCTCAATGCCTTGACCGTATCACGGTAGAGGGCGGTACCGAGGCACAACGTCGGGTCTTCTATACAGCTCTTTACCACAGTCAGATACACCCCAATATCCTTCAAGACGTCAACGGTGAATATCCATTGATGGAGAATAGTGGCAACGGTAAGACCACCACTAATCGCTATACGGTGTTCTCATTGTGGGATACATACCGCAACGTACATCAATTTGAAACTTTGCTCTATCCCGACCGACAGCTCGATATGGTACGCTCAATGGTAGATATGTACCGTGAATGGGGATGGATGCCTAAGTGGGAGCTGTTCGGGCGCGAGACTTGGACCATGGAGGGCGACCCTTCCATCCCTGCCATCACCGATACTTACCTCAAAGGATTGCGCGATTTCGACATCAACACAGCCTATGCTGCTTTCGTTAAGTCAGCTACCACGGCGAGCAAAGACAACAAGATGCGCCCCGACATAGACCCTTACTTGCAGCGCGGTTACGTGCCTCTGGGCGAATATGCAGCCGATGAGTCGGGCGACAACAGCGTTTCCCACGCTTTGGAGTACTATGTGGCCGACAATGCTTTGGCTAATTTGGCCGATGCACTCGGCAAAAAAGACGATGCAAAACGCTTCCGTAAGCAGAGTTTAGGTTATCGTCATTATTACTCAAAAGAGTTTGGAACACTGCGACCTATCAAGGCCGACGGCACATTCCTGACTCCTTTCAATCCCAAAGATGGCGCCGATTTCTCGAATGCGCCCGGTTTCCACGAGGGAAGTGCGTGGAATTATACCTTCTATGTACCCCACGATGTCAAAGGATTGGCTAAACTGATGGGGGGCAATAAGAAGTTTGTAGACCGTCTGCAAATGGTGTTCGACCAAAAACTATACGACCCTGCCAACGAACCGGATATTGCTTATCCTTATCTTTTCTGCCAATTCCCCGGTGAGGAATGGCGCACTCAGAAAGAGGTAACACGTCTTTTGGCACAGCATTTCACCGATAAGCCCGACGGAATTCCCGGAAACGACGATACCGGAACAATGTCTACATGGGCTCTCTTCTCTATGATGGGCTTCTATCCCGACTGTCCCGGCAGTCCGTATTACAGCATTACGATGCCTACTTTCGACAAAGTGACGTTACATCTCGACCAAAAGTATTATCCACAGGGCGATCTCGTGATAGAAAAACAGACCAAAGGTGAACGCATTCGTCGTATGGCACTGGGCGGAAAACCGCTTACCAAGTACCGCATATCGCACGATGAGTTGGTCAAAGGTGGCCGTCTCGTCATCCAATAAGATTATCATTAATTGAGTGCTAAGGCTTTGCAGCGATACTGCAAAGCCTTAGCTGTTTTGTTGAAGAGGCGGAGCAGCAATGCTGAAAAGGCGTTGCAACAGCCCCACCCCAACCCTCCCCAAAAGGGAAAGGGGAATAAAAAGGGGAATAGGGGTCAAGTTTTTGAGTTAATAAGTTTTTAAGTTGTGGGACGGCAAAGGCCCATTTCTTTCTCCCTCTCCCTTTGGAGAGGGCTGGGGTGAGGCCTCTGTAGCGACAGAAAATGAGGGAGATAATGGCTTGGGAGAGGCTTCTGTAGAAACGGAAAAGGTTCATCTTTATCTCCCTCCCCTTTATGGGGAGGGTTGGGGTAGGGCTTTTTATCACCTTAAAATCTACACACTTTCGCATCCCCGAAAGAAATTCTCGTCTTCGTTATACACATTCTCAAGGTCGAAATCGTCCTCATGATGCATCTTCGGTTGTCTTTTCATAACGCATCTCCTTTCTTTGGTTAAACGTATGCAAATATACAAAATACTCTCATACAGGTTGTCAATAAACAAGAAAAAAGCAGGTCTTATTCCTTTAGTGGAATAAAAACCTGCCACATACACAATACGTCATGTAACTTGAGTCATCTATCTTCTAACCCTTAAGAGGTTAACCTAATACCTATGATCAACAGTCTTATCCTGAATTTTATAACTCTCTAATTCTTTATGTTTACTCTCTAATCTTTGTCCGTTGACTGTTTGATGGTTGCAAAGTTACGTAGGTTATGCATCATAGACAAAGGGTTTTCCATATACATAAGGGGGATTTTCCCTATTCTTTCAGAGGTTTTCCCGCACAAGACACTTCCTCTCTACATAAAAAAGTGGCTCCATCGACACGTAAACCCATGAAAATGACTACCTTTACACACTGATGATACGAACTATATTAATAGTAGCTTTGGGCGGAGCCATAGGAACGGTGCTTCGCTTTTTGCTTTCGCGCTTTATTCAGGGCACCATTCTCTCGGCGTTCCCTTACGGTACATTGGTGGTCAATCTGTTGGGTTGTCTACTCATAGGTATCTTCTATGCCCTGTCGGCACGCGTGGCATGGGTGAGTGGCGACATGAAGTTGTTCCTCACAGTAGGCCTATGTGGCGGACTCACTACATTCTCTACCTTCTGTAACGAGAATCTCACGCTTCTACGCGACGGCCATCCGTTCACGGCAGCTCTCTATGCCGGCGTGAGCATAACGGTGGGAATACTGGCTGTCTATGCCGGTTATACACTAATGAAACAATTCTGATAAGTCGGTGGAACGATTCTGATGGAGAACCATGTCATAATGGTTGTTGGTGTCTGTAAAATGGTGTAAAAAACAAAACAATTAATTTTGTGTTTCGCCCCATTTCTATTACTTTTGTATGCAAATCATGAAATAGCCTAATAAATGAGTATATCTAAATTCCACATTGCAGCTGTCATCGTGCTGGCAAGTTTGAGCTTAGTCTCTTGTAACAACAAGAAGTTCCATGTCAACGGCGAAATTACCGATGCTAAAGATTCTATTCTCTACTTTGAAAATATGAGTCTGAATGGTCCGGTAGTCACCGACTCAGTAAAACTAGATGCCGATGGCTCTTTTAGTTTCGACGAAAAAGCCACCAATGCGCCTGAGTTCTACCGCTTACGCATAGCTGGACAGATTATCAATCTGTCTATTGACTCTACCGAAACTGTAAATGTGAAGGCATCATACCCCACGATGGCTTCTAAATACGAAGTAAGCGGAAGTGACAACTGTACGAAGATAAAAGAGTTGGCTTTGATGCAAATGGGACTTCAAGCGCAGGTTAACGCCATCGCCAACAACCCTAGTTTAGGCGTAGAAGCTGTAGAAGACAGTATAGGCAAGGTACTCACAGCTTACAAAGACAATGTAAAGACACGTTATATCTTCAAAGAACCCATGAAGGCATACAGCTATTTCGCACTCTTTCAGGCTTTCACACTGGGCAATATAAACTCGCTTATCTTCAATCCTCGCAATAATAAAGACGACATCAAGGTATTTGCTGCTGTAGCAACTAGCTGGGATACTTATTATCCCAAGGCCGAACGAGGACTGAACCTACACAATATCGCCATCGAAGGAATGAAAGACGTGCGCATACTCGAAGCCAAACAGCAAGCCGCTACCATTGATGCCAGCAAGGTAAAGCTAGCCGGTTTGATTGACGTTCCATTGCGTGACAACCATGGTAACATGCGTAGCCTGACTCAACTAGCCGGAAAAGTAGTGTTACTCGACTTCCATGTGTTCAGTACTCCCGAGAGTCCGAAACGTATTATGATGATGCGCTCGCTCTATAACAAGTATCATGCTGCCGGATTTGAGATTTATCAGGTATCTATCGACCCCGATGAACACTTTTGGAAGACACAAACTGCCGCGTTACCTTGGGTTAGTGTACGCGACGAAAATGGCTTGAACAGCTCTATATTATCGCAGTACAACGTACAAAGCATCCCTACCTTCTTCCTCATTGGTCGCGATAATACACTTGTCAAGCGCGATGCTCAGGTAAAAGACTTGGATGCAGAGATTAAGGCTTTGTTATAAAAGGAATCAAAAACTATTTATATACAAAAGAGACGATGTTTCTACATCGTCTCTTTTGTAATGGTATATAAGAATAAAGATAGCAATTTTTTTCGTAATATTGCATTTGATATATCGTAATAAATAAACGACCATGCTAAAACGAATCGCATTATTATCAGCAGTATTGGCTACCACACTAGGCAACTATGCCAAAGTGAAGCTTCCACAGATGATTGGAGACAACATGATTCTCCAGCAAAATACCAACGCGCGACTATGGGGCTGGGATCGTCCGGGGTCATCTATCAAGGTAACAACATCGTGGAACGGTAAGAGTTATCAAGTAAAAGCAGATAGAAATGGGCGTTGGCTGGTAGAAGTAGCAACCCCAAAAGCTAGTTATACACCCTTCCAAATCACCTTCGACGATGGCGATATTACCACCATCAAGGATGTATTGTCCGGCGAAGTATGGGTATGTGCAGGACAAAGCAATATGGAGATGCCCGTCAAAGGGTTCGGTAACTGCCCGGTAGAAGGCTATAATAAGGCTGTAACAGAAGCTCGTCAATATAGTAGTATCCACTATCTACCCATCCCCAGTACCATGGCTATGAAGCCACAAGAGGACACCCGCCCTTGCGAGTGGAAAGTTATCGGTTCTGAAACAGTTGCCAATGCTTCGGCCACAGGCTATTTCTTCGCACAAGTAGTGAATAAAACTCTTGATATTCCAGTAGGTATCATCATGGCAAACAAAGGTGGCACACGCGTAGAAAGTTGGCTCGACGAAGCCAATTTAAAGAAATACACGCACGAACCCATGGACTCCATACAGATAGTGAAAAAGTTTAGCTATGACTATCACCGTCCGTTACTTTGGGGTAACGGCACTTTCCACCCTATACTCAACTACACCGTCAAGGGAATCATTTATTATCAAGGTTGCTCTAACGTAGGCGATCCGGCCGGACAATATACCAATCGACTGAAGATGTTGGTAGAACAATGGCGTCGCGACTTCAAACTGGGCGAACTGCCTTTCTACTTTGTGCAAATAGCTCCATACAATTACGGTAAGAAAGATGGTGATGACGGAGCCTTGTTACGCGAACAACAATATAACGCTTCGCTTGTTATACCTAACAGTGGCATTATTTGTACCGACGATTTAGTATATCCTTACGAGAGTCAACAGATACATCCGGCACAGAAACAACAAGTAGGGGAGCGACTGGCATGGCAAGCTTTGAACAAAACTTATGGTATGAAGGAGATTATGTGTGAGAGTCCTGCCTTCAAAGACTTTACAATTAGCAACGACACTTGTTATGTCCACTTGAAGAACGACTATAACAGTATCAATCGATACGAGGATTTACAAGGATTTGAAGTGGCCGGTGAAGATCGCGTTTTCCATAAAGCCAATGCATATTATCACTACACCAAGGGTATCATTATCACTTGTCCGGAGGTGAAGAAGCCTGTTGCCGTGCGCTACGCATTCAATAATTGGGGCTATGGTAATGTGAAGAATCGTGCACTACTGCCACTATTCCCCTTTAGAACTGACAATTGGTAAACATGATGTTGCTCGATAAATATAATTATTGTCCTGTCTGTGGCAGCCAAAAGTTTATTGCCAACAGCGAGAAAAGTAAGGTTTGCGGTGATTGCGGATTTGAATTATTCATGAATCCAAGCAGTGCTAACGCAGCCATCATCACCAATGAGCAAGGCGAAATGCTCGTGGTACGTCGTAAAAAGGAACCTGCCAAGGGTACATTAGACCTTCCGGGAGGATTCGCCGACGTACAAGAGACCGTAGAAGAAGGTGTATGTCGCGAAGTAAAAGAGGAGACCGGACTCCATGTAACACGGGCGGAATACCTCTTCAGTCTGCCCAATCAATATGTCTACAGCGGTTTGACAATACCCACACTCGACCTATTTTTCCGTTGTCATGTGGACAATATCACTGACTTAAAGGCTTCTGATGATGCTGCAGAGTGTCTATGGATACCAATAAAAGAGGTTAATCCGGCCGACTTCGGACTACATTCTATTCGGAAAGGAGTAGAGAAATATATTAGAAAATTAAAAAGGGAGTAAAAAAAGAGGATAATAGGAGTTATCAGACATATGTCCATTATCTCCTATTTACTCCCTTTTAACTCCCTATTTACTCCCTTTTAACTTCTCCTAACTCCGTCTTAAACGTCATTTCAGACTTACTACGCCAATCTTTCTTCGATTGTTTCGTGCCCGGTAACTTACGTGTAACCACAGACAACCATTGCTCAGTTTACGCTCAAAGAGCAATTGGTCGAACACTAGATGGTCTTTAATAAAATTAAAGTAGCGCATACTTGTCTCTCGATTCGATATATGTATATCGGCAGCTTGCCCATGTAAATGCTGTGAAGTGGCTACTCCTTTCACCCGATTATTCAATGATTCACACCTGAATCCACTCGTAATGATGATGCGACCGAAACGTTCTCGCAATGGTTCCAACACATTTTTACACAGCAATTTCAAGTTTTCTACTTCTTCATCATTAGGTATATTCTTGATACCTAAGCGTTCTGCTGTCCCCGAACGAGTCATTTCCCAAAGTGAAAAATGAGGAGACAACATCGTGTTTTGATTTTTGTTATCCATACAATGTTACTTTTTGATTTGTTAGTATCACTGCAAAGATATTCTCGTTTGGTCAAAACCATACGCTCGTATCGCATACACTTGTGCATACATAGGGCATAGATACGAAAAAAGACAGCTTGCTTCGCTAATTTAACAACGCTTGCAAACTGTCTAAAAGTCGGGATGAGGCGACTCGAACGCCCGACCCCTACGTCCCGAACGTAGTGCGCTACCAACTGCGCTACATCCCGATTGGTGTTGCAAAGGTACAGTATTTTTTTGAATAAGTATATTTTCTATCTTAAAAATTTGCCAGACTTACGTAAAAACAGTATCTTTGCACTCGCTTTTAAAAAGCTATGTTTGGTGCCATAGCTCAGTTGGTAGAGCAAAGGACTGAAAATCCTTGTGTCCCCGGTTCGATTCCTGGTGGCACCACTCCTCCTTTCATTAGGTCGCTATTTCTCTTCGGAGGGTAGCGGCTTTTTTCTTTTTAAAAGAATAAGAAGTTAACAGACAAATATCCATTAACTCCCTTTTTACTCCAATTAACTCCTACTTACTCCTGTAAAATTTACTTGACTATTGACTGGATAGGATTTCTTAGCCCTTTGGCACTAACTAAAAAGGCCTTGGCAGAACCGAATTTAAGAAACATATCAAGTCTCACAGGCACATGATTAACATCATCTGTGACGTAAAAATCTACTATACGCCTGAATTTTCCTTCATCCCATTCCATATAAGCAAGACGCAAACAGCGGTATTTCACACCGTTATCCCCCTTGACAACGCTCACTCCATCGAAACGAATCTGTGCCGGTGTGCGTCCTTTTCCATCAGCAATAAGGAACTTCACCACGTTTCCTTTCTTCCAATTGGTAGGATCAAACGAGCGAGCACGCATAAAAATACTCACCATATCATAGATACAATCGCTGTAAGAATGACGTTCCCATGAGTGCGTACCGTCGTTGTGCTGACGATGTTGGCGCACATTACACTTGCCACCATCGTAATTATAAAACACCTCGTCAACTGTATAGCGTTTGCCTTCGCGTGCTCCTTTACGATAATAGATGGGTTCCAAATCGAGTGAATTGTAACAAAGTAGTGTATCACGCAGCACAAACAAATTGTCTACTTTATCATTTCCACGTGTGGTAAGACTGCATCTATAAACCGATTTACTCTCAAAACTACTCTGAACTGTCGACATGGAAGCTGTACCGGCCTTGACCCAAACAAACTTCCAGTTATAATATAGATTATAAGAGAGGAACTCTCCCGACTTAAAAGCTGTGTTTCGAAATGAACACTGAGCACGACCGGCTGTTGTAATAAGCAACAACAGCATTGCTCCTATGATTTTTCTAGTGAGTCTGTCCATATATATTCGTTTAAATTCTAGGTATATACTGTTTACCTAATTTCCTTGCTCGTTCAGCATTTCTATGCTGAACGGTGCGTTTCTTATCTGTTTTTTGCTTCGTTATTTCCGCAGGTTTCTGTCTATAGAGAACGGTAGACTTAGGATTCCATGTCTGTGTTATATCCCATTTAGCACGGCATTCCAACTTCTGAGGGTAATAATACACCTCCTCAGCTTGCCTATCTTCATCGTATTTACCGGTATCCCACACACCATTATTATTACTATCTACAAACAATCTCATATAGTATTCGCCCGGAGAGAGGTAAAAAAACTCGGCTTGACCATTATTTGCTTTCACTTCTTTTACCACTTTATCGCCTGAATCAAGCAGTTGTACCACCATATTCAGTGAATCCATACCCTGTAAAGTCACCAATAACGTGCTGTATTCGTCGTTCGATTTCACTTTGAATCCGTTCTTCGACTTACCCGATATATTGCCGTAGATATCTACAAATGCAGCACTATCCACTTCAAGACTATACTCTATATTCGGTCTCCATTCACCTATAAGCTCATATTTCAATCCGTGTCGCAGGCTATCGGGCTGTATCATGGTACCATCGGTAGCTCGTTTTGCTAACTGTCGGAATAAGAATGGAGCCTTATACCACAGTGAGTCGTGCTTAGAATAGAGATGTATTTTCGTAGTATCAACCATCTCTAATGGGGTAGGCGATATGAATCGTATGTTCTTATCGGGGTCTAATTGAGCACTTACTTTAATATCCATAGCCAATGGTTTGAGCGGCATAATACTGTCAAAAGGTTCACCTTTCTTCTTCGCCTTTTCTATTTTCTTCTTCCAATCGGCTATTTCTTTCTGCTTCTCACGCATGCGCTTGGCATAAGGTTGCTTGGAGAGTATTTCCAAAGGTTCGGTTTGACTGACCAGTTTACCCAAACTATCGGTCATCAAATAAGTCATCTCCATACGCAATGTATCTTGATTCACCAGCGCCGTATCCTTCAACCAATAAGTAATCGTATCTTGTTTCACAGTGGTATTAATGATGAAAGCGTCTTTCTCATTGAAGTTAAGTCCGTGAATTTGAGGCAATTGTGCATTACCATAACTAAAAAATAGCGTAAATCTATCAGGGTTCTGTCGCTCATTCTTGATGTAATAACGGTCGGTCAACACCTCGGTAAAGGCCTTCAACACCACATCATCGGGCATATAATGATGATATTGCACTCTGTCGATGGCCGCAATATGCAACGAATCGGTCCATGTAGTATCTTGACGAACATCTTCTTTCACCGATGGAGTGATCATATCATGACTGAAAGCTATCATCTCGCTCTTCTGATTGAATGTATAATTCCCATCCATATCTTGTAAAGCATAGATACGATATTGTCCCGGTTTCACACCTTTGACAACAAAATGGCCACGACTATCAGTTCTACTCACACGTAACATAGGAAGTTTTTGAAAAGCAGAATCGGCCATATTCGCATAGAGACCTACCAAAATACCTTTTACTGGCTCCAAATTTTCGGCCTGTAACACATAACCCGACACCTCCATCGTGTCTATATCACTGCCTGTAGAAAAACTATATGTATAGTTACCAAGCGGATTTCCCTCATTATTATCGCTGATGGCATCGCTGAAATCCACCGTATACGTAGTATTAGGTTTCAACGAATCTATCAGTTTCACGTCTATATATTTGCCCGAAGCTTTAATCTCCGGTGTCTCCAATTGCGGTGGAGAGACAATAACATTTTCACTGGCGTTCTCTATTTTGATGAATTCATCAAACTGAATACGAATATTTTTTGAAGTCACATTCGTACCTCTATCAGCCGGAGTAGCTCCCAACACCTTCGGAGGAGTCTCGTCATACCATCCACCATCTGGATTTCCCATCCTTGCACAAGACACTATTCCGGCAACCACAGCCAATATCACTACGATATATAACTGATTGAAGAGTCGTCTATTTATTCCTTTCATTCGATTCATATATATGTATTGCCGGTTTTGCTTATTCTTACTGTACCTTTGAAGCAGCATCGTAGACCGATGAATTTTGTATTTCAAGTATCTCGTCTATAAACTTTCGCGTATTACTGAGGCGTGGAACCTTATGTTGCCCACCCATCTTACCCTTCGATTTCAACCAGTCGTTGAATAAATTCGGACGTGCTTTCACTATTTCCAAGTGTTGTAGTGTGATGTCGTGGAAACGCTTTGCCTCGTAATCGCTATTGAGTTCCTGCAACTTTTGGTCAAGCAAATCGCCAAATTTGTTTAAGTCGGTCGGCTCTTTGGCAAACTCTATCACCCATTGATGACAACACTTAGCCCGACTATCCATGAATACGGGAGCAGCAGTATATTCAGATACCTCTGCTCCGGTTTGCTCACAAGCATACGCCAAACCCTTTTCGGCATTATCCATGATGAGTTCTTCGCCGAAAGCATTAATGAAATACTTCGTTCGTCCGGTGATAACAAACTTATAAGGATTCTTACTTGTGAAACTCACCGTGTCGCCTATCATATATCGCCACAGTCCACACGAGGTACTAATAAGCATAGCATAATTCTTCCCCACTTCTATTCCTTCGAGCGGAACAATTGTAGGATTATCGCTACCAAATTCATCCATTGGCATAAACTCATAGAAAACGTCGTAGTCAAGCATTAACAACATCGACTTATCCTGTGGATTATCTTGTATACCAAAGAATCCTTCGCTGGCATTATACGTCTCCATATAGTGCATACCGGGCGATGTTATCAATTGTTCATACTGCGAACGGTAAGGCGTAAAAGCAATACCTCCATGGAAGAACACCTCCAAATTAGGCCATACCTCTTCTAGATGCTTCTTTCCACTCAACTCCATGACACGCACCAACACACTCAACATCCACGATGGAACACCTGATATATTGGTAACATTCTTGTTGAATGTCTCACGAGCTATACGGTCGCGCTTCACTTCAAAGTCGCTTAATAGGGCCGTTTGCTTCTTTGGTACACGCACCAAGTTAGCAAATGGGTTGATATTTTCTATCAAGATAGCACTCAAATCGCCCACCATCGAACCGGGCAGGTTGTAGTTTGGCGAGTGACTACCACCGAGAATCAAGCTCTTACCATCAAATAATCGACTATTGGGATTATTGCGTAGATACAACGCCACAACATCTTTTCCCCCTTGATAGTGTATTCTGTGTAGTCCGTTAGACGACACCGGGATGAATTTACTTTTATCGTTGGTTGTTCCCGACGACTTGGCATACCATTTCACTGTACCCGGCCACAACACATCGGGTTCTCCATGACGCATCCGATCGATGTCTTCTTTCAGATCTTCGTACGTATTGACCGGTACGTTTTTTATAAATTCTTCGTATGTATGGGTATGATTGAGTAAATGTTTCCGTCCATATTCCGTGTCCTTACCATGATGAAGTAGTTGTTGCAACACTGCATGTTGCAAATCCATACCTCGCTCTTGATGAAGTTCCAAAGATTTTTGACGCGGAAGAAAAACCTTTCCTACAATACTTGTTAAACTCATGATTGGATAGTTCTCGGTTTAAATTGCAAATTTACCCCAAACTTTTGGAATATAGGGACAATTCACTTAATTTAATAAAGAGTGGAGATTATCAGAAGTTAAGGAATAAAGGAGTTAGAGAGTTAAGCCAAATGTATAGAGTCTTTGATATTCTTGTATGATTTAATACCATGTTTATAAGCATTTGGCTTAACTTCCTAACTTCTTAACTCCCACTAATTCCTAAGAAAAAAATCCTCATATTGCCGTGCCACCTTGATATAATCATGGTGTCGACACACATATATCACGCTTTCTCGTTTTAATTGTGAGATACGTTCAGGATGCAAAACGAGTTGTTCCAAGGCCTCGTACACACTCTCATAATTAGGCAATACATTGATGATGGGACGCAATTCCTCTTCGTTCAATATCTTATAATTCTCAGGTTCTCCACCTCCCACACAGACAATACCTTTCTTCATGGCTTCCAGTGGATTCATCGAAGGTGTGTAACTATATAGTTGATCAAGAATCACATCACTGCCATCCATTCGCTTCCGATACTCCTTAAAAGACAAATCTTCTGCTATCTGTAGTTCCACTTGATTGGGATAACGCTCCTTGACTGCCTTTGCTGCCCGCAACATGATATCTGTTCCTTTATATTCCGAACGTTTTCGGTCAATACCTATGAACAATTTAAGCGGTTCATGAACCGTATAATCAGGCTCATTTTCCAAAGGTACAATTGGAAAAGGGATAAATGTAGTCTTCTTTGGGAACTCCGGATAATAGCAAACCCAATACTCATACAGTCCGGCAATGATACCATCGCAATCATCGGCAATCATTTTATTGAGTAGTCCCTTCTCCGTTCCAAGCCATTCTTCTTTGAATTTGAGGGCATCTTTGGTATTTCGAAGTTCTTTTCCCATATTGAAATCACTGTAACGAAGCGGCATCGTGGTACAACAAGTGTTCACCCAGTAATAGTCATTGCCGTAAGCACCGAGGAAAATCTTCCTATTATATTTGCGTAAATAGCGATAAAACAGAAATATTCGTTCTGCCTTCAATTCTAAAAAGTCAGGATTTATCAGTTGTACTACATCATATCCACGCATTTTAGGTAACAAACTGAGCAGTCTGAATATATAACATAATGTACCCCATTTACCCGGTCGACGTGTTATATCAATATCGCGTGGATAATCTCTCCAATTATTACCATCACTCATGACCGTAACCTCATGTCCCAAAGCTCTCAATCCGTGAGCCAATGTATTGTGAACATTACTGTATTCACCAATAAGAAGTATTTTCATTTTTTGCTTCATACCTTCACAATACTAAACAATCTACATACAAATTTGATTCCCAACAAGCGCAACAAAACTATTTTCAACTTTCCTATCCAATTGAATTCATTCAAAACCTTTGCTCGATAATCAAGAAGGATAGGCTGCTTACCAGTCAACCGGCACACGGTTATCTGTATATTTAATAGGTGTAGATAATAACGGCTCAATGCTTCTGAGTCTTTATAATTCACTAAACCATTGAAAACATTCAGTTGGGCATCGAGCAATGCTTCATAAGCAGCTCCGTCAGCCAATGCTGTTAATCCTTTCGGATTATCATGATAACCATACAATCCTTGTGAAGTGGTAGCCACGCACGATGCTTTCTTTAATAGAATAGGTAATGTATAGATATCTTCAAACAATCTACCTACAGGATACTTGACATCATCAAACAAACTTTTTCTATATATCTTATTCCACGCATAAGCATGTCGATAAGCTTCGGTCTGAAACCAATACATCGTCATATCGGTATAAACAGCCTCTTGAAATGATAATACACATTGGTCATCACTATCATGATGTAGCGACACAGGATATTCCAACATATCGTATTCAGCATGCTGCGCGAGTATATTGAGCAATTGAGAATAAGTATGATCGCTTACTACATCGTCGGAATCGACAAAAGTAATATACCGACCATGCGCTATTGCGATGCCGACATTACGAGCTGCACTCAGTCCAGCATTTGATTGATGCACCACAACGACTCGATCATCCTTTTCCTTCCATTGATGACAGATATCGGCCGAACCGTCTGTAGATCCATCGTCAACCAAAATAATCTCCATAGCAAGTATCTGTTGTCCGGCAATACTTTCCAGACAACGATTTAAAGTATCTTCCACATTGTACACAGGAACAATGACACTTAACTCGATATTTGTTTTTGTCGACTTTTCCAACACAACTTTATTATAATATTTCCTTTTCTTTCTTTTTAAAAAAGAGAAAATGAAGAGTATGATATAGCGTGGATAAGTTGATAACTTTTATCCTTATTTTTTGCTATTTTGCTTATCAACCTTTTACATAAGGTTATACACAGATAGTTTTATATCTTTTCTTTGATAATCAATATATTACGATAGTTTTCCATAAAACTATTGATTTACGTACAAAGTTAATAAGTTTATATCTTTTTTCGGCGTATATCTGTGGAAAACTTACTGAAATCACCGTGATAAACATGTGGATATCCACGATTTAATGGGACTACTAAATAGGATGTGGATATCCACATAGTTATCCTTGAATTATTAGATGAGTTATCCACAGAGTTTTCAACAGATTGTTGATAAATCCGTAATGAGCTATGAATAGGCTATTATTCAGACAAATATATGGTATTCGTTCCCATATATTGAAATTGTCTGATGATATAATATTAATCGTAAGGACGCGACATGTCACGTCAGCAAACTGTATATATACTACAATAGTGGAATAAAGATAGCTATGAATTCCGTGCGGACGCGGCATGCCGCATCCCTACAGAAGCCCCACACCAGCCATTATCTCCCTCATTTTCTGTCGCACCGGATCAGCCGACAACGACAATTCGGTCGATGACCGATGGTTCTCCAAAGGGAGAGGGAGATAGAAATGGCGCTTTTCAGTCCTATAAATAAAAAACTTATCAATTCAAAAACTTAACTCCTATTTCCCTTTTTATTTCCCCTCCCCAAAAGGGGAGGGAGGGGTGGGGCTATTGCAGCGCCTTTTCAGCCTTACTGCCCCGCCCATTCAGCAATGCTGAAGAGACGATGCAGCGATGGTGGGAAGTCTTTGCAGTAATTCAATAATTACCATATCCCCAAATCATAAAGGATAAGATAAGGGCAATATCGGGTTGATTAGCAGCAAAATCTTTAAAGGTTGAGAGGGCACGACTGATATGTCGTTCCACCACTTTAATAGAGATACCGAGTTGTTCGGCTATTTCTCTATTTTTCATACCTTCAAGTCGGCTCATCGTAAAGATTTGTTTTGAACGTTCGGGGAGTGTGTCTAGCACATCATCTATTTGTCTACGCAATTCATTATAGAGTAATTCGTGTTCGGCATCATTGATAAGATTCAATTGGTAGAGAGCTTCACTACCCGGAGATTCAGGTATATGAGTAGAAGGGAAACGGCTGATAAGTGCCTCATGACGAAGATGGTTGAGACATCGGTTGCGGGGGGGAAAAGTAATCAATAGTATGATTGCTCCCTTTTATCGTTTTTAAATGTTACATACTTTCGTATTTTAGAAAGGTGTTTTTATCTTCATTATACGTATTTTCGCTCCTTTTATAACGATGTTAGCATCTTTCCGAAGAGTATAACTGTGTACTATCTTTTGTAAAAAATATGATTATTTATAGTGTGTAAACCACTGTGAGAATGCGGTTTTGTACGATATTGGTATTTTATTGTACGATATTGGTATATAATATATGTATTAGGTTATTATATTTGCAAAAAAGATTATGTCTAATACCTGTTTTTAGGCCTCTCAATTTGAATTGAAGTGGAACTGGGAACATATTTTAAATTTATCAATATATCTAATGAAAAGACGATTTTTTCAATGTAGCATCTTGATGCTATCAATGGGATTTCTACCCTTTTCTGCTGCAAATGCATCACCGAAACCTGTGAATAGCATCACACAAAACGATCAGTTAACTGAGATTCGAGGTACTGTGACAGACGAAATGGGAGCTATTGTAGGAGCTACGGTGAGAGTGGTAGGAGCCAAATCGGGAACTGTGACCGACGCTAATGGTAACTTCCGACTCAAAGCGAAACCGGGTTCGAAAATCGAAATCTCGTGTGTAGGGTATGAGACAAGGACCGTTGTCGTGAAAAACAATGTACCTTTAAAAATTAATCTAAGAGAAGACGCCGTGGCATTGGCCGATGTTCAGGTGATTGCCTACGGTACTACACGTAAGGTTACCGTTACCGGTGCACTCGCATCTGTCAATCAAGGCGAATTGTTGAAGACACCAGTAGCCAGTTTGTCGAACGCGTTGGCCGGTAAAATTTCCGGTTTGGCCAGTATCCAGAGTAGCGGTCAGCCCGGAGCCGACGGTGCCGCGCTGTTCATTCGCGGTGTAGGTTCGTTGAGTACATCACTCTCTCAACCGTTGATATTGGTTGATGGTGTGGAAAGAGCGTTCTCTCAAATCGACCCGAACGAAGTAGACGACATCACAGTATTGAAAGATGCGTCGGCTACAGCGGTGTTTGGTGTACGTGGTGCCAATGGTGTTATCCTCGTAACAACGAAGCGTGGTAGCAAGGAGAGTCCCAAAATGAACTTCTCTACGTCTTTGGCATGGCAGATTCCGGCTCGTTTGCCTGAATTTGTAAACAGCTACGAGTGGGCAAGTCAGTACAACCAAGCTCAGATACACGACGGTGTGGGCGAGGATATGCTAGCCTTCAAGCCCGACGATTTGGAGAAATTCCGCACGCATAGCAGTCCGCTTACCCATCCGGATGTAGATTGGGTAGATATGTTAGTGCGCAAAGCATCGCTCCAAACACAACATAACTTTAATATATCTGGTGGTACCGACCGCGTGAAATACTTCGCATCGTTGAGTGCTTTCACTCAGGATGGCCACTTTAAGGTATTCAAGAATCGTAACGATAAAGGTTTCAACTACAACCGTTACAACTATCGTGTGAACTTGGATGTAAATGTAACGAAGACAACGGCGTTGCAGGTGAATCTCGGTGGATATTTTGGTAACCGACAGGAGCCTTGCTATAACGACGGTACTACGAAGGATATTAACTCACTCTACCGCTATATCTATGCTTCGCCTCCTTTCAGTGGTGCAGGTATTGTAGACGGAAAGCGTATTCGTATCGGCTCCGGAATGTTGCCCATCGGTAACCTTCAGGATGCATTGAACACTTATTATGGTAAGGGTTATGCCACTACAGCTAATAATGTGTTGAACTTTGACTTCAAACTTTCGCAGAAGTTGGATTTCCTGACCAAAGGTTTGACTGTACATTTGAAAGGTGCATATAATAGTGGTGTAACTATCTATAAGCGCCGCGAAGGTCGCGAACCACTCTATGAGTCGATACTTGATGCCGACGGAAAGCCCGACTTGAAGTTGGTTACCAGCTATCAGAAACTTGATTTTAAAGAGTCCGACGGCTTATCGCGCAACTGGTACATTGAAGGAGCGTTGAACTACAAGCGCAACTTTGGTCCTCACCACGTGTCGGGTCTTGCTATGTACAACCAGACGATGAAGTATTATCCCGGTGGAAACTTCATAGGTATCCCTCGTGGTTACATCGGTTTCGTGGGAAGAGGTACATACGACTACATGACAAAGTACTTGGTAGACTTCAGTGTGGGCTATAACGGTTCCGAAAACTTTGCCAAAGGTCATCGATTCGGATTCTTCCCGGCCGGTTCGTTGGGTTGGATTGTATCTGAAGAGAATTTCTTCAAGCCGTTGAAACCGGTTGTAGGCTATCTCAAACTGAGAGCTTCTTACGGTAAGGTGGGTAACGATATTACGAGCGATAACTCTCGTTTCCTCTATCTGCCCGATACTTATAAGATCGTCGACGGACAGTATAGCTTTGGTGTGAACACCAGTACATCGGTCAAGGGTGCCTCTGAAGGTAAGATAGGTAACCGCGACGTAACTTGGGAAACGGCTGTAAAGCAAAACTTCGGTATCGACATGAAACTCTTCAAAGACCGATTGAGCTTGAATTTCGACTATTTCACCGAGCATCGTACCAATATCTTGATTTCTCGTGGAGTGATTCCCGGATACTTGGCAGTACAACTTCCTACAGTCAATCTGGGTAAGGTAGACAACCACGGCTACGAAGTGAGCGTGCGTTGGCAAGACCGTTTCAAGGATTTTAAGTATCATATAGGTGCTAATCTCTCGTATGCAAAGAACAAAATCGTGTTCAAAGACGAAATTAACTATGAATACGAGTGGATGAAACAGACTGGAAAGCCTGTCGGTCAGAACTTCGGTTATGTGTTTGACGGTTACTTCACCGAGAAAGATGTGGCCGACTATGCTGCTAATAAGGGCAAGCCGGGTGCCATTGCCGACCAAGGTAGCGGTTATATCCCTCTTGTCGGCGACGTGATATTTAAGGACTTGAATGGTGATGGAGTCATCAACGAAAAGGATATTCGCGACATCGGCTATTCCATTTATCCTCGCTACACCCTCGGTGTGAACATGGGATTCTCTTGGCGTGGGCTTGATTTGAGCGTTACATTTGCCGGTGCATTCCAGACTTCGCGTATGTTGAGCTCTGTTTATCGCACTCCGTTCGGCGAAATGGACAACTATAGTTTAATGAGATATATGGTAGACGATGCCTGGACACCCGAAAAGGGAAACAGCGCAAAGGCTCCTGCCATCTCTATCCGTAACAAATCGCACAACTATCAGAACTCAAGTCTGTGGTTGCGTAATGCTTCTTACTTGAGATTGAAGAACGTCGAACTGGGTTATAGTTTTCCCAAGACCATTACGAGAGCGCTTCGTCTGAACTCGTTGCGTGTGGCTTTGTCGGGATACAACTTGCTTACATTCGACAATCTGAAAGTCAGTGATCCCGAAGCTAATCCCGATGGTAAGGCATATCCATTGATGAAGGTTATTAACTTTGGCTTAAGAGTTGGATTCTAAAAACGAAATAATCATGAAACTATTTAAACATACAGCAGCAATCGTTACGACTCTGCTACTCTCAGGGTTCGCCGCTTCGTGCGAAGACCTAGCTATTGGAAACGATTTTTTGCAGAAACCACCTAGCACAGACGTTACTATCGATACGATATTTGGCAAGGCTGAGTATGCTCGTCGTGTGCTTTGGCGTTGCTATGAGAACCTGCCTTACGGTATGGAGACCAATGGTCGACGCACGCAGATGTGTTTGAGTACTATCGAAGGACTTACTGATTTGAATTTTGATAATATCGGTTGGTCGTCGTTGGGGAAGACTTATTATCCCGGTCTCTATAATGCATCGATAGAAGACAATACAAATGATAATGGCAGAGTGACCAAGATGCAGTTTACAAGGGCTGGTATTTGGACGGCTGTGCGCCACGCTTGGCTCTTCAAAGAGAATGTAGACCGCGTTCCCGATATGGATGCTGCGGAGAAATCTCGCATGAAATCAGAGGCAGATATGATGGTGGCAGTGCTTTATGCGCACATGCTGCGCCACTACGGAGCTATGCCTATCATCGACCATGCTCTCTCTTCTGAGGATGCGGAGTTCCCTAAGCGTGCTACTTTGCAAGAGACGGTCGACTTTATCGTGAAGCTTCTAGATTCTGTCATAGCCAATAAAGACTTCCCATGGAGTATTCCTGCCGATGAATTGGGCAACTGGGACGGTCGATTTACCAAGGCCGGAGCCATGGCTTTGAAGACTCGTGTGCTGCTATTTGTGGCTAGTCCACTCTTCAACAGTCCTACACCGTTTGCCGAGGGTGAGGCTTCTGAGAAGAAGATGACGTGGTTTGGTAATTACGATAAGAATCGTTGGAAACAAGCAGCCGATGCTTGTAAGACTTTCTTCGATGAATTGAAAAAGGGTGGAAATGGTTATTATAAGCTTGTAGAGAATGGCGATCCCGGCATTAAGTCGGTGCGTGACGCTTATACCAGTGCTTACTTTGATCGTGGCAACACTGAGACGCTCATTTCATCGCGTCGTAATATTCTTATGTTGAAGAACAATAAGACGTTCGATCAAGGACTTCGTTGGGGTGCATATTGCCCCACCAAAGAGTTCTTCGATATGTTTGAAATGAAGGATGGAACCAAGTTTAATTGGGATAATCCGAAACATAAGAAAGCTCCTTTCAAAAATCGTGATCCTCGTCTGTACGAAAATTTCATCCTTGATGGTGACGATTACAATGGACGTAAAGCTGATATGGTGGAGCCAAAGCCCAATGACCCGAAGAAAGAATATCCGAAGGGTAAGGACTGGAGTCAAGGAAGGATTCATAATCTAAGTATCATTACGGGATTGGTATGTCGTAAATGGGGTCTCGACCGCAACAACGCGGCTTACAACCGCCCCGTACAATGGCCTATCATACGCCTAGCTGAGGTTTATCTGAACTATGCTGAGGCTCTCAACGAATACAATGGTGGCCCCACACCGGAGGCTTACGAGGCTGTGAATAAGGTAAGAGCGCGTGTCGATATGCCTCCATTGAAATCGGGCATGACACAGGAAGAGTTCCGCGAAGCTCTCCTTCACGAGCGTGCTGTAGAGTTCGCTTACGAGGAAGTACGCTTCTTCGACCTCATCAGATGGAAAAAATACGATGTCTTCGAGACGCAGTTGCACGGCTTGCATGTGTATCGTCATAAGAAGACAAGGGCTTATGAGTGCGTTCCCTTCAAACTGACCAAGTACTCACGTAGTTGGTGGAAGACCGGATGGCAGCCTCGTATGTGCCTCAGTGCTTTCCCCTCAAGAGAAGTAAGCAAGGGATATGGACTTGTTCAGAATCCCGGTTGGTAATTCCATTCTAACAAAAACGAATAGTAATATGACATTCAAAACATATCTGGTAGGCTTGATAGCCCTGCCGTTATCCCTTCCCTTGCAGGCTCAGACACAGACCGATAGTCTGCAGCGTAGCAAGGATTCATATCCCATCGAGTACGGACGTAATCTCTCGTTCGACTTAAAGGAGTCGACCACAGCAACTGCCTTTACTACCAAAGAGATGCTCTCGCATCGTAAAGGCATCAATCCTCGTGACGGATTCTATGGTTTGATACCCGGTCTTCAATCGTTGCAAAGTCAAGGAACTGCATGGGAGACCTCTGCAGGATTGACCATTCGAGGTCGCAATACGCTCAATGCAAATGCACCATTGTTGTTGATTGACGGTTTCGAGCGTGACCCCGGACAGCTTTCTGTCGATGAGATTGAGTCGGTAACCATTCTCAAAGACGCTCCATCTACGGCTCTCTACGGTATGCGTGGAGCCAATGGAGTGGTCTTGGTAAAGACAAAACGCGGCTTTTTAGGGAAACCTGTGATTAACTTCTCGTACGAGTTTAACATGGCAAAGCCTTTCCGTACGCCGAAGTTGGTCGATAGTTACACCTATGCCAAGGCTCTGAACGAGGGTAGAGTAAGCGATGGTCTCACACCACGATACAATGATGACGAACTGGCTGCGTTCCAAAATGGTAGCGTTCCGGGCATGTATCCCAATATAGATTGGTGGGGCGAGTCGCTACGTGACTATAGTAATGGTCACAATGCCACCTTCTCTGTGACCGGTGGTGGTTCGTTTGTGAAGTATTTCACGCAGTTGAATTACCTTTATGACGATGGTATTCTGAAGCCGGTGAACGACAATGGCGGTTATTCTACGCAGTTTAAGTTCTCTAATCTTAACGTGCGTAGCAACTTGGATATTCACTTGAATCGTAATACCGACTTGCAATTGAATATCTTCGGAGCATTCTCTGAGCACAATCGACCCGGAGCCAGCATTGCCAATATTTTCAATGCGCTGTATAATGTGCCTGCCGGTGCGTTCCCTATTCGCAATGAGAACGGTATATGGGCAGGTACGAAAGACATCGGAACCAACCCCGTTGCCATGATTTCGGGTACCGGTTACGCTCGTTCACAGCAGCGAAACCTCTATGCCGACATGAATATTGTGCATCGATTGGATGCACTTTTGCCCGGTTTGTCGGTGGGAGTACGTGTAGGATTGGATAATATGGCTTCTTATTGGGACAGCAACACGCGCAATTATGGTTACGAACAGACCGATTATGATTGGACAAATAAGAGCTATTCGTATAAGAATCTACGCAACGAAACAGCTCTTAGTTTCAGCCGTTCGGTAGGTTCGTCGCGCAATCACTTCTATCTTGGAGCCTTTGCTAAGTTCGATCGTACTTGGGGCGACCATGCTTTAAAGAGCACATTGCAATATTCCATGGATAAACTTACGGCTAAGGGGCAGAATACTTCTTATGCTTTCATCGACGCCGTGGGGCAAGTACACTACTCATACAAGCAGCGCTACATTGCCGACTTGTCGTTGACGGGTTCTGCTTCGAGCATCCTTGCTCCCGGACATCGTTGGGGTATCTTCCCATCAGTGGGTGCGGCATGGCTCATTTCTGAAGAAAATTTCATGAAAGACACTGCCATCGACCTCTTGAAACTGCGTGCTAGCTATGGTATTTCAGGTGCTGCCGACTTCAATAACGACCTATATATAGATATGTATGGTAACGGTGGAGGCTTCTTCTTCGGCAAGACTCCGAAGAAAGATGGTGGTCTGAAGCTTACACAAGTGGGTATGACCGACCTTACTTATGAAAAATCTCACAAGTGGAATCTAGGTTTCGACCTTCGCGCTTTCCGTCATTTGGCTGTTACGCTCGACCTGTTCTACGATCACCGTACAGATATTCTCGTTGGAGCCAACGGTAAAGTATCGTCTATCTTCGGTAGTCCTATCTCGAAACAGAATGCTGGTGTAGTTGACAATAAGGGCATTGAGACCGACATTCATTGGACAGATGGCAGCCGAGACTTTAAGTATTCGTTTGGCGGAACATTCACCTTTACACGCAACAAGATTGTACAGCAGAACGAAGAGTATCGTCCTTACGACTATCTCTACCGTACCAACGGGCGCATGGGACAGTATTTCGGCTATGTAGTAGAGGGAATTTATCAGAATCAGGACGAGATTGACAACCGCGGTGTCAAGCAGACGCTGTCTGAAGTACGCCCCGGCGACTTGAAATACAAAGACCTTAATGGGGACAAGGTAATCGATGCTCACGACCAAATGGCCATAGGTTATAGCAATTTCCCTGAAATCTACTACTCTGTAGACTTGAATTTGGAATATAAGGGATTCGGTCTCTTCGCCATGTTCCAAGGTGTTGGCAACAGGAGTGTGCTGGCCAGCACGCCTAGCATCTATTGGCCGCTGTACAACAACCGCACTGTTTCGACCGAATATTACAATAATCGCTGGACAGCCGAGAATCCGATGGCCAAGTATCCACGCCTCACATCGACAGGTTCGAGCAACAATTACGTCACTAACTCGTTGTGGGTGCAGGATGGTTCGTTCTTCAAGCTGCGCACACTTGAACTCTATTACCAGTTCAATGCACGTCAATTGAAGTCTCTGCGCTGTGTTCACGGTGCCAAAGTCTATGTTCGTGGCTACGATTTATTCTGCCTCGACCATATCAAAGTGATGGATCCTGAGAATATGGGTACCGGTCATCCATCGATGAGTCGCTATGCTATCGGTTTCAACTTAACATTCTAATGACAATGAGGATTATGAAAAAAAGATATATCCCTACGCTGATGGCAGGCTTGCTCTTTGCCACAGCGTTCACAAGCTGCGACTTTCTTGATACAAGCGAGTCGACCTACTACGATAAAGATGAGATACTCTACGACCCGTCGCGCGTGTATCAGCTCTGTACACAAGTATATACCTACTTGCCAAATGGCCTGACAGGCCTTTCAGGAGCCCTACAAGATGCGGCAACCGACGATGCTATACATGTTTATCCCACTGCTAATGTGCAGCGTTTCGTTAATGGTTCGTGGTCGGCAAACCGTACTGTCGACGATGTTTTCTCTGATTATTATCAGGCAATACACGATGCCAACTTCTATTTGGAGAACTGTTTGGGACTGACATACGACGATTGGAAGAACTCTGATGGTTTCCAAGACACCTATAATAGTTATCTGAATTATGAGCATGAGGTAAGATTGCTGCGTGCTTTCTACTATTTTGAATTGGCTAAGCGTTACGGTAATGTGCCACTTGTCACCAAGACATTAAGTGCCGAAGAAGCTTCTGCCGTGAAACCTACCAATGCTGAGAGCATATTGAAGTTCGTTATCGACGAATGTACGGCTGTTGCTGAGAAGTTACCTGCTAAGGTTACCACGCTTCCCGGAGCCGCTGCCAACATGCAACGTGTAAGTAAAGGTACGGCATTGGCGCTCAAATCGCGTGCAACGTTGTATTTGGCCAGTCCGCTCTTCAATCCTAATAAAGATGTGAAGCGGTGGGAAGATGCTGCCAAAGCGGCTTACGATGTCATTGACAAGTCGTCCGAATTCGGCTACAAACTTGATAGTAAATATAACAATCTATTTGGTCCGACCAACAACCAAAGCAGCGAAGTCATCATGTGTGTACCCGGTGGTGAGACCACATCGTTCGAGTCGAACAACTTCCCTATTGGTGTGAACAAGGGTAATGGTAACACTTGCCCCACCGAGAATCTTGTTGATGCCTACGAGATGGCCAATGGCGATGTCTTCGATTGGAATAATCCTGCGCACGCAGCCAATCCTTACAAGAGTCGCGACCCTCGTATGAAGATGACGATTGTATGTAATGGTGATAAATGGCCAGCTAAAGAAGCTGTCGAAACCTTTATAGGGGGAAAGAACGGACAGCCCCTCCTCAATGCCACTACCACGGGTTACTATCTGCGTAAGTACGTAAATAACAAGGTAACATTTGAAGCCGGACAGACAACCAAAAACTTCCATCACAACTGGGTAGTAATGCGTTACGCCGAGATATTGCTCAATTACGCTGAAGCAGCAGCCGAAGCCTATGGGCCAGACGCAACTCCGGCCGGCTTTACGCTATCGGCTTGCGAGGCTGTCAATATGGTTCGCCAGCGTCCGGAAGTCAAGATGCCTAAGTTCCCCAAGGGTATGACGAAGGAAGCTTTCATCAAACGACTTCGCAATGAGCGCCGAGTAGAGTTCGCATTCGAGGGACAACGTTTCTGGGACTTGCGTCGTTGGAAGGCTCTCGACGAGATGAAGAACATCTATAAGGTAGAGATTAAGAAGGGTAGCGACGGCAAACTCAGTTACGAGCGTCTGCCTTTGACTACCTATGACATCCAAGATAAGTTGTATTTCTATCCTTTTGCCAATGCCGAGCTTTATAAGAATAGAAACTTGAAGCAAAATCCCGGCTGGGAATAACTTTACTATTGATAGTCAAAAATATCGTGTGTCGACTTCTATCGGCACACGATTTCTTTTTATATATAGTCCTTATATATGGGGGCCGTGAGCGGTTATTGGTCTTTAGTAGTTTCTCCGCATAAAGATTTTTGCCGTTATCTATCCTTGCATTCCAGCTTCTTTGATTCATAGAGAAGAGATTGGAATAAGTAGTAAAGCTCTCTTTTCCTTTTGTTGGAGATTAGGGTGAGGCTGTTGCAGCGCCTCTCCACTCTTGCTGTCTCACCCTTTCAGTATTGCTATTCAGCCTCGGCAGGAAGATTGCGGAGCCTTGGCAGCAAATTCATAGAAACTTTATTGGCTATGAATATCATATATATAGCAAGATGAAACCCCTGATATTGATAGCTACTAAACTTATAAATCTTCACTATCTGCAATGTCCCTGTCTTGTATTTTAAGAAGTATGAGAGTGTTAAGGGAGGTTTTCAGGGTGCTTTACTCATAAATGAGGATTGTGTGAATAAGAAAAAGTACATATCTTTGCAACAATCACTTAGTGATTGGAACTTATTATTTAACTGAATATATAGAGGCACGGGACGACTAGAATCGTTTCCGTGTTTTCTTTTTATAAGCCAATATGCGATGAAAAGTGCAGAGAATCAGACGCTAGTTTGGAGTTTTCGACTAAAAAATATAAATTTGTAGATTGCTTATTTCTAGCTTATGATACGACTGATACTATTAACCGACTTTACCGAAGGCTTCTCCCACCGGTTGCTACAAGGCATTTTGCGGTACGCCAAAAAGCTGTCGCACGATGCTTGGGTGGTTTGTCGTATGCCTCCATCGTATAAAGAGAAGAATGGTATTCAGGGCGTGGTCGACTGGGCTTTAAACTGGAAAGCCGATGCCATCGTGGGACAATTCAATCACGATGAAGATGTGGAACTATTTGCCAAGAACGGTATTTTGGCCGTAGCACAAGACTATAAACAGCGGTTCTCACAGCTCTCCAACATCACAAGCGACTACATCACAACGGGTCGTATGGTAGCACGTTATTTCCTCGGCAAGGGCTTTCGCCACTTCGCTTTCTGCGGTTATGAAGACACGGTGTGGAGCGATGAGCGGTGCGAGGGGTATTTCCGGTGTATCGAGGAAGCCGGTTTTGCCGACCATTTCTATACCTATAAGAAGCAGATATTGGAGACGCTGTGGTATTATGACTCCTCCACGCTGACCGAATGGCTCAAGTCTTTGCCACCCCACACGGCTCTCTTCTGCTGCGACGATAACCAAGGCAACAAGATAGAGGAGGCTTGTAAGTCGATAGGCATCTCTATTCCGGGCGACATTGCGGTAATGGGAGTAGACAACGACGAAATTATATGCGAACTATCCGACCCTACACTGTCGAGCGTGAACTTGGATATCGAGACCGGCGGATACCTGACGGCACGGCTCATAGCCGAACACCTGAAGACCCCGGAGGCTCCACTGCACGATGTAGTGATACAGCCGACGGCCATCGTGAGCCGCGATTCCACCAATCTCTTTGCTACCGACGACCCTTATGTGTTCAAGGCACTGGAGCTGATACATCGCAATATCTGCACACAACTCACGGTAAGCGACCTGCTGAAAGAACTTCCACTGTCGCGCCGACTGCTCGAAATGAAGTTCAAACAGGTCACCGGGCAATCTATCTATAACTATATCACCGGCAAACGCATCGACCTTTTCGCCCGTATGTTGGAAGAAAGCGACACGCCAATCAAGGAGTTGGCTTCTACAATGCATGTGGGTAACTACAGCAGTTTGATGAGTCTGTTTAAGAAGATGAAAGGTTGTACACCCTCAGAATATCGCAATCAGCACCGATAATCGTCTTTGTGCGCAAATCATGTACTAAATTACGCAAATGCGTAACTTCTATATAATCCAACCTTGTTATATTTGCAATCAGACTATTAACTATGCCTTTAATACCTACCTAAATGACGAAAAGAATCTATTATCTGTTAACCACGTTTCTACTGTTGCTTCCTATGGGGCTGACAGCAGCCAGCGTTTCAAAGGATTATACCAAATATGTAGATCCGCTGATAGGTTCCGATGGACACGGACACGTGTTTGTGGGTGCCAATGTGCCTTTTGGTGCCGTACAGCTAGGACCTATGAACATCTATAAAGGTTGGGACTGGGTGTCGGGCTACCATTATAGCGACAGCATCATCATCGGATTCAGCCACAATCATCTGAGTGGTACGGGCTGTTCAGACCTTGGCGACGTCAGTCTGATGCCTTATACAGGGACAGAACGTACCCTGCGTGGTGAGCAAAACAACATTAAAGGTTCTGTGGCCTCTTATTTTAAGCACAGCAATGAGCGTGTATCACCGGGCTATTATGCCGTAAAGATGGACAATGGAGTAGACGTAGAACTCACTTCTACCGAACGTGTGGGGCTACACCATTATATATATAAGGAGGCAGGAACGCCGCGCGTGCTAGTCGATTTGGTCAACGACATCGACAGCCGGGTATACGAATCGTATATAAGAAAGGTAGACGACTATACCATCGAAGGCTATCGGTTTGTGAAAGGATGGTCTCCATTGCATAAGACCTTTTTCTATTTGAAGACCGATCGTCCTATCCATGCACTTCGATTGTACGCAGGTGACAAATTCGTATGCACCGATGAGCTACAGACACAAGGCGTGAAAGGCGTCATGACGTTTGCCGATGATACGCGAGAGGTAAATATCAAGGTAGCTCTTTCGTCGGTGAGTTGCACTAATGCACGCATGAATATGGAGGCCGAAGCACCTGTATGGGATTTCGACAGAGTGCATCGCGCTGCTGTGGAGAAGTGGAATCAAGAGCTTGCCTGCATCGATATAGACGGCACGCAGGTGCAGAAGACCATCTTCTATACTGCCCTCTACCACATGATGATAGCTCCCAATCTGTATTGCGACGTCAATGGCGACTTCCGAGGTATCGGAGATAAGGTGATGACGGGCAATCAGTTCCGTAATTACACCATCTTCTCTACATGGGATACTTACCGCACCTTGCATCCACTTTTCACCATCATCAAGCCCGAACGAGTGCCCGACATGGTGAACTCGATGCTGAGCATCTACGACCAAAACGGCAAATTACCTATTTGGCCGCTCCATGCAGGCGAGACCAACTGCATGCCCGGCTACAGCTCGGTACCTATTATAGCCGACGCTTACCTGAAGGGTATCGGTGGATTTGATGCCCATCGCGCCCTCGACGCGATGATAGGGACTGCCACTAATCCCGCCCAAAACGGCATATCGCTGCTCATGAAGTACGGTTATATACCTGCCGACTCGCTACAGGAAGCCACTTCTATTTCGCAGGAATATGCTGCCGACGACTGGAGTATCGCCCTTATGGCCAAGAAGATGGGGCGTATGGACGACTACAAGACCTTCATCCGCCGCGGCCATGCATACGAACACTACTGGGACAAGCGCATCAACAAGATTCATCCGAAGATGGCCGACGGCTCATGGTACGAGCCTTACGACCCGTTCTCGGCCGAACACCATGGCAACGTGGGCGACTTTACCGAGGGAAACGGTTGGCAATACACCTTCATGGTGCCGCAAAACCCTGACGGACTAGTGGCTCTACACGGCGGAGATGAGGCTTTCGTGAAGAATCTGGACTCGCTCTTCGTGGCCGAAGGCGACCTCGGAGCTACGGCAGCGCCCGATGTTTCGGGACTCGTAGGGCAATATGCGCACGGCAACGAACCCAATCATCATATACCATATTTATATGCTTATGCCGGCACACAGTGGAAGACGGCCGCCCGTGTACGCATGTTGCAGAAGGAATTCTACACAGCTAAACCCGACGGACTGTGTGGAAACGAAGATTGTGGACAGATGTCGGCATGGCATGTCATGTCGGCTCTGGGCTTCTATCAGGTCAATCCGTCGAACGGAGTGTACGTGTTTGGCAGTCCGGAATACCGTCGTGCCTCTGTCAAGTTGCCCGGTGGGAAGACATTTACCGTCGTTGCCCGCAACAACAGCGACCGGCATGTGTATATCAAGAGCGCAAAACTCAACGGTAAACCCTACACAAAGGCTTTCATAACCTATCAAGATATCATGAGAGGAGGGACGTTGGAATTCGTCATGAGCGACCGTCCCAACAAGCGATTCGGCCAAGCTCGCGCTGCCAGACCTAAGAGTGCGGAGTGAGAAACCGAAAAGCAATTCATAACAAAAACCTTAGTATATAATTTTAACCAACCTTACTATTAATGAAAAAGAGCAATTTTGTATTAGAGGGCAAGCATCGGCTATTGGGAATAGCTGCCTTGTCATCCCTTACACTGGCTGTACCGATGGTCGCATTTGGCCACGGTTCGGTTTCGACAAGTGTTGTACAGCAAAACGAACGTACAGTAAAGGGTGTAGTAAAGGATTCTCAGGGAGAACCCATTATTGGTGCAACCGTCACGGTTGTAGGTAAGACTGGTGGTACTGTAACTGATATTGATGGCAAGTTCCAGCTACAGGCAGCACGTAACAGCGAACTTAAGATTTCTTCTATCGGCTTTGTCTCACAAACAGTAAAAGCCACTTCGGACAACCTTAACGTCATCTTGAAAGACGACAACCATTCATTGAACGAAATCGTGGTGATAGGTTATGGCAGCCAGCGCAAGCAAGATCTCTCCACAGCCGTATCTTCGGTGAAGCTGGATCAGTCTATGAAGAGCCGTCCGGCCAACATCGCTTCCATGCTACAAGGCCAGATGCCGGGCGTCATGGTGCAGAACAACGGAGGCGACCCGCTTGCTGAATCATCGCTATCTATCCGCGGACGCGGTTCGCGCGGTACGGATGACAGCTACAATAGCGGCGATGGTGTACTCTATGTTGTCGACGGTGTACCCGGCGCACCATACAATGTGGAAGACATCGAGAGCATCACTGTGTTGAAAGATGCCGCTTCGGCAGCCATCTATGGTGCGAGTGTAGGTTCGGGCGGTGTGGTAGTCATCACCACAAAGCAGGCCAAAGCCGGCAAGATAAGAGTAAACTTGAATGTCTCAAAGGGTTTCAAAGCAGCCATGAATAAGCCCTCTACGCTGACATCGGAGCAGTATAATCAAGTGTGGAGCGACGCAGTGAGATTGTATGGAGGCTCATTGCCACTGACAGCCGACGCTACGAAGTATCCTTACGGGGCCGTAACACGTACCGACTGGGTGGATGCTATCTTCCGTCCCGGCTACTTGGAACATTACGCCCTGTCCCTGTCGGGAGGTAGCGAAAACCTGAAGGCATTCACTTCGTTCAACTTCGACAGAGACAAAGGTATCTTGCTGAACACCTTTGCCCGCAAGTTTGGCGGCAAAGCCAATGTAGACTTCCAGATATCCAAGGCCGTGAAGTTCAGCGAACAAGTCACTTATCAGTTCTCAGACGGTCAAGGCAATGTCAACACCGGACACGAGGGAGCATTGGCAAACTCTATTTTCTTCCCGCGTTCGGCAACGGTTTACGACTATGACAAGGAAGGAAATGTAGTGCTGGACAGCCGAGGTGCTCCGCTTTATCATGGCACATTACCCCGCTGGGCAGCTGTCGAGGGCATCAGCGGATACGGTGAATTCCGCAACCCTGTGGCTCTTCTGGAGCGTCTGGACCAAAAACGTCCGTCGCATAAACTCTATTCTACCTCCACGCTGGAGGTTAAACCGATGGCAGCCTTGACGTTGAAGTCGCAGTTTACGGCAGGTATTGTCTCCAACGAGTTCGACGAATTCGTGCATAAAGTGCCGGAACCGGGAAACCCCTCTAACGAGAACAGACATAATATAGAGCACTCTAACCAGTACAACTGGCTGTGGGAGACGACAGCCACCTATGCCCAAGTGTTCGGAGAGCACCACATTAGTGCCATGGCCGGATATACCATGAAGTATGATAAATACAAGATGTATGGTGTATATACATCGGGTTATGATCTGGAAGACCGCCACTCTTCTACTCTCGGACAAGCGAGTGATTGGTCGAAGTATAAACCTACGGAAGAGATTTGGGAAGAATCGCTCATCTCTATGTTCGGCAGGGTGGGATATTCTTGGAACGACCGCTATTTTGCTACGGCCAGCTTGCGTCGCGATGCATCTTCAAAACTTTACAAGGACAATAACTCCGGCATCTTCCCGGCGGCGTCTGCATCGTGGAAAATTTCTTCCGAGCCGTTCTTTGCACCGCTGAAGTCTACCATCAACATGCTGAAATTGCGTGGTAGCTGGGGACAAGTGGGTAACGTGGCATTGGTACCCCGCTACTCATGGAACGTACCGATGGGTAATACAGACTATCCGGTAATCTATGGTAAGATGCTGGCCAAAGAGGCATATGGTACTTATGCCAAGTCTATAGGTACGAAGAACCTGAAGTGGGAAACCACTGAACAGTGGGGTGTAGGTCTGGATCTGGGCATGTTCAACAACGAGTTGACCATTACCGTAGACTACTTCAACAAGCGCACCAAGGATTTGATAGAGCGCGTACCGGTAGCCTCTGTATCGGGTATCGAGATAGAACCATATGGAAACATCGGCGATGTAGTGAACCGCGGTTGGGAATTTGGTGCATCATACAATAAGAAGCTGGGCGATTTCTCATTTGGTTTGAATGCCAACCTCTCTACCGTTCACAACGAAGTGTTGAGCCTTGGTTCGCGCGAAACGCTGGAACACAATGTCGTAGTAAACAGCCAACGGCCGCTAAGATCTACCGTCGGGCATGCATGGTACTCTTATTATGTATTGAAGACAGACGGTATCTTCCAGTCGCAGGAAGAAATCAACAGCTATAAGTGGACTGATCCTAAGACCGGTCTTACCAAGCTGGTGCAGCCAAATGCCAAACCCGGCGACCTGAAATATGTAGATTTCAACCAAGACGGACAGATAAACTCCGACGATAACCAGTATATGGGCAGCTACATGCCGAAGATAACGTTTGCCTTCGGTGGCAATATGGCTTACAAAGGTTTCGACTTCAGTTTCCAATTCCAAGGTGTAGGAAAGTCTACTATCTACAATGCCTTCAAGCAGATGGCGCTGACCGGACGCCAGCAAGGAGGTAATATGCTGAGCGATATACTCAATGCTTGGGACTATGACAAGAATTCCGGTATCCCTCGTCTGGCACTGGTTGACGATAGCAACGGTAACTTCACCAACCCATCCGACTTCTATCTGGAGAATGGCAGTTACTTGCGCCTGAAGAATGTAACCCTTGGTTACACCCTACCGCAGGCTTGGTTGAGAAGTATCGGACTTGGTAATTCTACCCTGCGTCTATACATGAATGCTGAGAATCTGTTCACGGCAACCGACTATACCGGCATTGATCCGGAAGTAGGCAACTTCGGTTTGGACGGTGGTACATATCCTATAGCTCGTACAATAACCGTAGGTTTGAACTTTGGTTTCTAATATTACCCTTAAAACATAATAAGATGAATACTTTGAAAATAAAAAATATGATCCTGACAGCTATGGCAGTGACCTGCCTGAGTAGCTGTAATGACTTCTTGGAGTATGAACCCTACGGGCTTCAGGGGTCTGTAAACTTCTGGAAGACGGAATCAGACGTGCAGAAAGCATTGGACGCTTTTCACGCATTTACGTATGAAGAAGGCGTAACGGGGCGTGGTTTCATGTGGTTCGAGAACTGTAGCGACAACATGGTTACAGGCCGTAATCAGGCAGAAGCTCGCCAGATTAAGAACTTCCAGATGTCTGCTTCGAACGGTCGAGACGCCAAAGACAACTGGCCGGCAATGTATCAGCTCATCGCAAAAGCCAATGATGTGCTGCGCAACGTACCCGGTATGGACGTATCAAGCGAGGTGAAGAACAAGGCCATAGGGCAAGCTCGCTTCTACCGCGCCTTTGCTTATCTGTGGCTGTCTCCTTTCTATGGGGACAATGGACCGAACGGCGGACTGCCTATTGTGACCGAGAAGACACCCACGGCGGAGATAGATCAGCCGCGTCCGGCATCGGTATTGGCCAACTACGATATGATTATCGAAGACATGAAGGCGGCCGGAGAGCTGTTACCTGCTTTCTCTCAATTGGCGGAAGACGATTACGGGCGTCCTCATAAGGCTGCCGCGTGGGCCTTTGCTGCACGTGCTGCCCTCTATGCTGCGCAGTGGAATCCTAAATACTACGACACAGTGATAGAGTATTGTGATAAGGTGATGGGGCTTACCGGTAGCGATAAGCGTGCCTTGTATCCTGATTTTACAAAGCTGTTCCGTCCCGAAAACAACTTCAGTTCAGAGTATATCTTCTCCTTATTGGGCAATGCCACCGAGGGACCTAAGTTCCATGGCATGTCGTTCGAGAATGGCGGATGGGGTTACTACAACACTTGGGGATACTTCCAGCCCACAATGGAGCTCTACAATGCGTATGAAGCGGGAGATGTTCGTCGCGATGCCACCATCTTGTCTCCCGGCCAACATATCACATTTATAGGCCGTAACATTCATTTCGGAGTCAATCCTCAGAAGATATCAAGCCAGTCCGGTATGACATTCCGTAAGTTCATGTCTCCCTTCGAGGCTGCCGATTGCATTGGTAAGACACTGAATCCTAACGGAAACAATGCTAGTAACACCCTCGGAACCGTGCTGATACGTTTTGCAGATGTACTCTTGATGAAGGCAGAGGCCTTGATCTGGTCTAAGGGCGAAGGCAATGCCGAGGCCAAGAATCTGTTGAATCAGATTCGTCAGCGTGCCGGTCTGCCTGCTAACAGCGGAGCCACAAAGGAGCAATTGAAGAATGAGCGTCGTTGCGAACTGGCATTTGAGTTCCAGCCCAGCCGCCATTTGGACTTGGTAAGATGGGGCGATGCAAAGGCCACTTATGCGAAACCGCTTCATGGTTTAAAAACAACGAACGACGGAACACAGATTATCAGTCGTAAGATAGTGGAAATCTGGGAGTCTCGTGTGTTTGATCCGGTGAAGAATCAGGTATTCCCTATTCCTTCGGCAGAAGTGAATAAGAGTAAGAACCTTACTCAGAATCAAGGTTATTAATATAAAAATTAAGAAGCAAATGAAATTAAGAAATATCATCTCTGCAGCCATCTTCCTGTTTGCTCTTCCCCTGTCTATGATGGGACAAGACCAACTGAAGATTGTCACATTCAACATCCGGTCGTTCGAACCCAACTTCGATTTGCAGCCGTATGCCGACAAGTTGAAATCCGAAACGCCCGATATCATCTGTCTGAACGAGGTGGAGAACAGGAGTTCTCGCCAGCAGAAGGACGGAAAATACAGAGATATGGTTGCGGAATTGGCCAACAAGTTGCGTATGTTCAATGTTTATGGCTATTCGTATAATCTCTCTAACAAGGACGGAAAGTTGCCTGAGGCACAGTTCCGTTACAGTACCAACGAGCTTTATGGCAATGCCATCTTGAGCAGATACCCCATTATGTCGGTACAGGCCATACAGTTGCCTCGCCCGGCAGGCTCTGCCGACCAGCGCGGTGTGGTGACTGCCGACATCTTATTGCCTTCTGGTAAGATGATACGCGTGGCATGTTCCCATCTCGACCATATGGGTGGCCAGCTTGAGCAGGCCGAAGTCCTCGTTACGGACAAGGTGAAGAGCACCACCATTCCCACCATCCTTTGCGGTGATATGAATATGGGGCCCGGCTCGGTTGTCATCAATAAGTTGCTTACTGCGTACGATCGCTTGGACAGCAACGAGGGAACTTTTCAGCATGTTGCCAAAATTGACTTCATTCTCGGTTCTAAAGGCCATTGGAAGATGAGCGAGTGTCGTGTGCTTGATAACTATCAGGGCAGGCTTGAACTTTCCGACCACTGCCCTGTAGTCTCTGTTGTTTCACTTAAATAAAGTAATAATAAAATGAAAAACAAGTATATTTCTATAGCGTTCTGCCTTGGTTGTATGTTGCTGTCTTCATGTATCAAAGAAGACTGGGGCGTCATTCCACAGAACGAAAGCATGGCAGAGAATGGCAACGAATGGAATAAGAACAAGACCATAGATGTTTATTTCGTCACCGATTTGAAAGATCAGCAGGCCAATAATATCCCGGCTATTGCCGATTACTTGAAGACAACGAAAGACTTTTCGATTGCCGTTGTCGACCGTACCGACGTAGAATACTATTCATGGGCGGACTATACGACGAACCATTCCACGGAGTTGATGCTTGCCGCAAATCGTTTTAGCACATTCGCTTTCAATCGCTATACCGATATGAATATCGAAGGTAGCACCGTATTATTCAATCATAAGATTAATTCGGCTACCAGTTTTAAGGTCACCGACGATTGCTATATCCAGTTTGTTCCGGTCTTGGCTAAGTCTAATGTCGAGACTCCGGTAGATATAGAGGTGCCGTTTGCAACCACCAGATTCAATAGCGAAGACCAAGTTTCGGCTGCTACCGAAGCCCTCAAATCGTTATCCGACAATACCCATCAGGCTGTTATCATCGGTACAGTGAAGACCACTGCCGTAGAAAAGTTGAAAGCTGTGGCCGAATCTATATCCGGCTATGCCTATACGCCGGTCATCAAAGACGAATCGAATGCTTACTCTCTGTTCATGATAGCTCCCAAGTCATGGGTACTTCGCGAGACAGAGATGAAGTCTACCGGCGGTAGCAATGCTTACCACTTGTCTATCGAGGCAAGCGTAGAATAACCATCATGAGGGGGAGACGGGACCGTTGGTGCCGTCTCCCCCTATGTTTTATAACCTCATTTGATATGAAGAGAAATATTACATTTGCTTTCATGCTGTTGTTTTCAGCAGCTCTCTTTGCGCAAACCACTCAAACCTATATTTTAGACAAGCCTTACAAGGTAGAGCGCATCGCTCCGCCGAAAGGCAAGAAAGTGAAGAATGTCATCCTGATGATAGGCGATGGCATGAGCCTCATGCACATCTATTCGGCTTGGACGGCCAACCGCGGCCATTTATGGCTCGAGAATGCACAGTATACAGGACTTTCCAAGACTTATTGTACCAACAAGTTGATTACCGATTCGGGTGCTGGTGGAACGGCATTAGCCACTGGTCATAAGACTAAATACCATGCCGTGGGGGTCGATCCCGATGGCAAACCGTTGGAATCTCTTTGTACCTTGGCCAAGAAAAAGGGATTGGCAACTGGTATCGCCGTCACTTGCCGACTATGGGATGCCACACCTGCCGACTTCCTCTGCCACAATATAGACCGCGATCAAGAACAAGAGATTACCGCAGATTATGCCAATGTCGACGTAGACTACGTATTTGGAGGTGGTGCTAAGTTCTTTGAACATCGCGACGATGGTCGCAATATCTTCAACGAACTGCAGCAGAAGGGCTATCACATCTCCCGTTCGTGGAACGATTTGCAGCAGTGGAACGGCGGTAAAGTGTTTGCAGTGCCTTATGATGTAGACACGCCGCTGCCCGACGAACGTGGCGATCTCTTGGCACGAGCATCCATGAAGGGCATTGAACTGATGAATCGAAACAAGAAGGGATTCTTTATGATGGTCGAAGGATCGCAACTCGACGATTACGGACACTTCAACCAGCTTGACATGTTGATGAAAGAAACCCACGATTTCGACCGTACCATTGGCCGTATCATGCAATGGGCCGCACAAGACGGTGAGACCCTTGTCGTTGTAACTGCCGACCACGAGACCGGTGGACTTACCCTCTTGGGAGGTGATTTAGCGCAAGGCAAGATAGAGTGCAACTTCTCTACCAAGAGCCACTCAGGCGTTATGGTTCCTGTCTATGCCTTCGGTCCCGGCTCGGAGAATTTCTCCGGCTTCATGGAGAACAGCGATATATTCTGGAAAATCAAGAAACTCATGAACCTCTAACAGCTATTTTGGAATGAGAAAAGTTACCATCATCACAGCCTTATTGCTACAATGCAATCTCTATATGGGCGCACAAAACCTGATACCATCGGGATCTCCGCTCTACAAACTGCCGTATAAGAACACCTATATCATGCAAACCTTGGTGGCCGAGAATAGTTATCGCACCGCCAAAATGGTGCGTACGAAGCCCGGAACCTTTGAACAGGCGCGTCGTATCTTACCCAATCCGCACTGGGAAGGACATGCCAAGGAGATAGAGATGTATTGGAAGGCGTGGCAGATAGGCATATCCAACATCTCACAACCGCTGGATGATTCCGGCTTCATCACGAGTTACATCGGGCCGGCCTACAATGGTAACATCTTCATGTGGGACGATGCCTTCATCACCATGTTCTGTCGGTATGGTCGTAACTTTTTCCCATTTCAGAGTACGCTTGATAATTTCTACGCCAAACAGCATCCCGATGGTTTTATTTGTCGAGAGATACGTGCCGACGGAAGCGATTGTTTCAGTCGTTACGACCCCACCAGTACCGGTCCGAACATCCTTCCATGGTCCGAATGGATGTATTATCAACAGACCGGTGACGACAATCGACTTAACAAAGTGTTCCCCGCTTTGGCGGCATATTATAAATGGTTGAAGCTCAATCGTACGTGGCGCAACGGTATGTATTGGTCTAGTGGATGGGGAACGGGCATGGACAACATGCCGCGAGTACCTGAAGGCTACAATACTATCTATAGTAATGGACACATGATATGGCTCGACGCTTGTCTGCAACAAATTATGATGGCCAATATTCTACTCAAGATGGGCTTCTATTTGGAGCGTTGGCAAGAGATAGAAGACTTTGAAGACGATATCAAAAAGCTCTCGGCTTACATCAATCGGAATATGTGGAGCGAGCGCGATAAGTTCCTCTACGACCAGTTCGACAACGATAGTCTGAGCACTACACAGGGCATTTATGCCTATTGGGCGCTACATACCGATGTGCTACCCAAGTCTCGTCTCGACGCGCTCGTGGCTCATTTGCAAGACACGGCCAAGTTTAATCGGCCGCATCGCGTACCGTCTTTGGCGGCCGATAATCCTAAATATCGCACCAACGGACGCTATTGGGAAGGTGGCGTGTGGCCGGGAACCAATTATATGGTGGTTAGCGGACTGTGGGACAAGGGGTATCTAGACCTCGCACGCAGTATCGCACGCAATCACTACGATAATGTGTTGAAAGTCTATGAGAAGACCGGTACGTTCTGGGAGTACTATGCTCCGGAGTCGGCCGAGCCGGGATTCATGGCTCGTAAAGACTTTGTGGGCTGGACAGGATTGCCGCCTATCTCTTATCTTTTGGAGTATATCTTTGGCATTCATACCAATGCTGTGGAACGACAGATGACCCTTGACGTCACATTGACCGATGGTTACGGCATCTCGCGCTATCCTTTTGGCGAGAAAGGCAGTGTGGATATCAATGTGGCTCGTCGTTCATCGACCACCGATAAACCCCGTATAAACATTCAATCTACCGCACCTTTCACGCTTACCGTGCTTTGGGGTAATGGGCAGAAAGCCACTTATAATGTGAAAGCAGGTACCAATAAATTCTAATTTGATGAAAATTACATATCTTATCATGGCCTTGGCCATGACCGTAAACATAGCGCATGCCGAACGAAAGAGCGATGAATGTACTGTCATCATCGCTTCCGACCTACACTTCGACATGCCTCCTGAGACCGATCAATACGTGAATGTCTTGGCCATGAACCGTTTGGGAGCACAGCAGAAACACGTAGACGGACTCTTGCTTTTGGGCGATTTGTGCGACAAAGCACATCCCGACATCCTCAATCTTTTCCGCCAACGCTATGAGAAAGGAACGGGCGAGCGTACCATCCACTACGATGTGTATCCTACACTAGGCAATCACGATGTGGCACCGGCCAAAGGTCGCCCTTATACCGACCGTTCAGGCAATGAGATTAACATGCATTACATGGACTCAATACTCCATCGTAAGTTGCAACAAAAGCAGATATTAAACCTCGACGAATCAAGCCTCAGCTACTCTTTCAATCTAGGTCATGTGCATTTTGTGAACTGTCAGCTCAGTGCTGGCGAGACTTCTTATTGCCAAAGCAACTTTGAATGGCTCGAAAACGACTTGCAAAAATATGCTTCGCATGGCGAGCCGGTAGTCTATATGCAGCACTATGGCTTCGACGACGACGGACTTACATGGTGGGAAGAGACCAACCGCGACCGATTGATGGAGTTGCTCGGTCGGTATAATCTTGCCGGCTTTTTCGTTGGGCACGCCCATGCCGCCACCCTACGATACTATCGTAAGACGCCTATTTTCCAAGTTAACAACGGTTGGAAAGACGGCGATGGGCAGTCATCGTTCGTATTATTACACATCAAAGGAAACCAAGTCACCGTGAAGAATTATCGCATAGAAGATAAGCAGGGACATGTTCGCCTCGAACAGCCCGTTCTTCGCATGACAGCACCGGTAAATCGATAACTCCATGTCAACAATCGCAATAGATTTAGGTGGCACTAACATCCGTGCAGCCCGTGTAGATAACGGCATTATTTTGGCACAGAATACGGTTGAATGCAAGGCCGATGGCACACAGCAAGAGGTGCTCGACCAGATATTCGAGCTGGTAGATGCGGTCGTCGACGACTCGGTAGAGCGCATAGGCGTAGGAGTTCCGTCGGTGGTCGACTATCGGTCGGGTACCGTTTTCGACGTTCAGAACATCCCTTCGTGGCGCGAGGTGCATCTCAAAGCGTTGATGGAAGCACGCTATCACATCCCTGTATCGGTGGATAACGACGTGAACTGCTACGTACTGGGCGAGAAACACTTTGGTATAGCCGCTCCCTACGATAGCTTTGTTGGCATCACACTGGGCACAGGTGTGGGAGCTGGTATCTTTGTCGATGGTCGCTTGTATCGCGGACACAACACCGGTGCCGGCGAAATAGGTTGTCTTCCTTATCTTCAAGGCAACTACGAACAGTATTGTAGCAGCCAGCTCTTCAAGCAGATGAGGCTTACCGGCTACGAGCTATCGCGGAGTGCGGCACAAGGTAATACCGATGCTCTCCGCATTTGGCAGGTGTTTGGTCAACATTTGGGAAAACTCTTGCAAGTGATACTCTACACCTACGACCCACAGGCCATCGTCATCGGTGGCGGTATAGCGGCTTCGTCTCCTTATTTTGAGGATGCCATGCTGGCCTCAATGCGCCACGGTTTCCCTTATCCACATGTGGCCGAGCGTGTCAAAATACATTTTTCTACCTTGCAACACAGTAATTTGCTGGGTGCCTCGACATTATAATCAATCTGTTATGTTACGCAAAATACTTTTCATATTATCGTTTTTAACGACCACAGTCTACGCACAACAACGCCTCATGTTCCACAATGGGACGTTCAAAATAGCACAGTTCACCGACATTCATTGGGATGAGAAATCGCCTAACTGCCCTCAGACCATCGCAGCCATCAACTCTGTAATAGCCGATGAGCATCCCGATATGGCCATGTTGACGGGCGATATAGTGACCGAAAAGCCGGGTGTGCAGGGTTGGAAATCAATTATAGCCATCTTCGAGCGTGCCCGATTGCCCTTCGCCGTGATGATGGGCAACCACGATGCCGAAGTAATGGACAAAGATTCTATCTACACCATGCTGCTGGCTTCGCCTTACTATGTGGGCAAGCGAGGCGATACCGACATCTTCGGGCGCGGCAATTGTGCCATTCCTGTGTATGGCGGACAGGGCATCGAGGCCTTGCTTTACTGCTTGGATTCTAACGATTACCAGCCTGTGAAGGAGTTTGGACATTACGACTGGATTCACTTCGACCAAATACAGTGGTATCGCGAGCAGAGTCGACGATTCACTCAAGCGCATGCAGGCAAGCCGCTGCCGGCCTTGGCATTCTTCCATATCCCCTTGGTAGAGTATAAGGACATGCTCAAAGCAGGCACTTATCTAGGCCATTATGAGGACGAAGGCGTGGCATCGGCTAAGTTGAACAGTGGTATGTTCAATGCTTTTGCTGAACAGGGCGACGTGATGGGCGTGTTCACTGGGCACGATCACAGCAACGACTTGATAGATACGTATAGCACCATCGCCTTGGCGTACGGCAGGGTGAGCGGATTCGACGCTTATGGTAAGCTGCCACGAGGCGGCAGAATCATCCAACTTTACGAGGGAAAGCGTAAGTTCGATACGTGGATTCGCGCTGCCGGCAAGCAAGAAGACATTTTCTACTATCCTTCGGGCATCACTTCGCGCGACGAAGAAATACTCCCCTTCTTGGCAGGAGTGGATAGAAAACCGCGCCGACAGGGTGTGGCCTACACTTACTATGAGGGCGTGTGCAAGAAGATTTCGCAAATATCGCATTGCATGCCTATAAAGTCGGGCAAGCTACCCAACTTCTCTCTTGCGCCGGCGAGGATTCCCGATCATTTCGCTTTTGAATTCCGCGCCTTCATCAAGATAGACAAACGCGGTGTATATAAGTTCTATACCTATAGTGACGATGGCTCACAACTGTTCATAGATGGTAAGTTGCTGATCGACAACGATGGTGGTCACAGCGCTCGACGAGTAGAAGAGAAGGTGGCACTCGAAGCTGGTTACCACGAAATACGCATCCCCTATTTTGAAGATTACATGGGGCAGACGCTCGAAGTGGGCTATGCTAGTCGCGACATAGAGGAGACTCTCATCCCCGACAGCGTCTTGTTTGTGGAGTAAAAGAGAGTACTTATCTACTCAAAGACTTACAAACTTCATCCTCTTTTATCTTCCCTCCCCTTTTGGGGAACCCTCGGTCATCGACCGAGTAGTCGCTGTCGGCGTAGCCGGTGCGACGGAAAGCGAGGGAGGTAATGGCTAGGGTGGGGCTGTAAAAGGGTGGGGTGGGGTTACTGCAGCGCCTCCGCAATCTTGCTGTCTCGGCTTTTCAGCAATGCTGAATGGGCGATGCAGTGTTGCTGGCAAACCACTGCAGCAAATTAAATTCTTTTTGTTTTAAGGTTATAGATTATCGCATTGGGATTTAAGAAAGGCATAATCACTCTATAACAATGAGGATATAGGGAAATATAAAAATCCCGGTTACTCTCCTTACGATATACT
>NZ_KQ960614.1 GCF_001553265.1 Prevotella sp. DNF00663
AAAGAGGGGGTATCAATTTTGACACACCCTCAAAAAGAAATGACCTTTTTCCGTTTTACAACTGAAAACTTATCAACTCAAAGACTCATGAACTAACAAACTCAACCAATAACCTATCAACTCAAGAACTATCTCCCTCCCCTTTTAGGGAGGGTCGGGATGGGGCTGTAGAGGGTCGGAGTGGGGCTACTGCAGCAGCTTTTCAGCATCACTGCCTCAACCTTGCAGCATTACTGCAAAGCCCATCCAGCAACACTGCGAACACCCTGCAACAAATCAATATAATTATCTATTCGTCACTAGTGAATTTGTTTAAGTCAGCAAGATTATCTACTTTTGCGAAAAACAAAGATGAGAATGGAAACAGAAAGAGGTAAATGTAAGTGGTGTTTGAGCGATGAACTCTCCGAGAAATATCATGACGAAGAATGGGGAGTGGCCGTACACGACGACCAACGACACTTTGAATTCTTGCTCATGGAGTCGATGTCGTGTGGGCTATCATGGCAGATGATGCTGAAACGTCGCGATATTTTCAGCACATGCTTTGCTCAATTCGATGCCGCAAAAGTGGCACTGTTTACCGAAAAAGACGTGGAACACATCCTCCAAACAGAAGGAATGATTCGCTCGCGTCGCAAGATTGAGAGCATCATCAACAACGCTCGCTGTTTCATGCAGGTGGCCCAAGAGTTTGGAACATTCGATACTTATATCTGGAAGTTTACCAATGGGCAAACATGGGTGTATCCGTCGCATCAAGAAGAGTGGTGCACACACAACGAACTGTCCGACATGGTGGCCAAAGACCTGAAGAAACGCGGTTTTAAATACGTAGGGTCGGTCATCATTTATTCGCATTTACAGTCTATCGGGCTCATCAATGACCATGCCAAAGACTGCTACAGATACCACCAACTCATCAAAAGTCAACCAACAAAAATCCGACTTGCCTGATTAATTAGACAAGTCGGACTTTCATCAAAAACTGCTTTTATTGCACAGCAAGTTTATCGTAAGCTATTGATTCACCCTCGCGAACCATACGAACAGCCTTCAAACGAACGTAACGTGCTTGTTGCGGAGTGAAGAAGACCTCTTGCATGATGGGATTATTGCGGATATTTGAGAACTCTCCCACAGCCACTCTCTTCAGATTATCCAGCGTATTACCGACGTAAATCTCATATTTATCAATAAGTCCGGGATTGGCATTGGCCTGAGAAGGCAGATAGTACAAAGCCTTGACCGGCTGTACTTTGCCTAAATCAAGCGTCACTTCACCGGCTTGTTTATCAACTGTGAAAGGTAAACTCTGAACCTCCGAAGTGTTATCTACATAACTATCCTTGGCTCCGGGCACATAGTAAGCACCTATTTCATTAATACATAGCGGGCCACGAGCATCGAGAATGCGTACACGCATACGCTGAGTAGTAATCTCCTTGAAGCGAAGCAAGCGCTTGTAACCAATGGTAGTGGTCTCTTCAGTCATCTTGACGGGCTGCCAAGTCTTGCCATTTAAGTATTCAACGACGAACGAGCGAACACGCTGACCCAGCGGTATATACTCCTGTAACATCATGCGATTAACCTTAGTCGTGCGCTTAAACTTGATATTCATCGTACCCGAAACAACACCATCCGGTGTTGCCCAATAGCTATCATAGTTGCCATCAGTCAACATTTTGGCACCGAACGCTTTGCCACGCTCACTATCTACCGACACGGAAGCACCTTTCAGAAGATTGTTGGCAAACTCTTTCACTATTCGATTATGAAAATCTATGAGGCTGGCAGAGTCGGCCGGATGAATCAAACCTTCCTTATCAACGGGTACATTGAGCAAGAACGTACCGTTATGGCCAACATTGCGATAATACAAATCGACCAATTGGTCGGGCGTTTTCACTTTGTTATTCTCGCGTTCATGGTAAAACCATCCCGGGCGGATAGACACATCACACTCCGACGGTACCCACTTGGTACCATCAGGTTGTCCCTGTTGTAACATAAATTGCTTCTCTGCGCCCGGTGGCATAGAGAAAGGAGTGATGAAAGACCAATTGGTTGCCATCGCAAAACCACGCTCATTGCCTACCCAACGACAACCGGGACCATCGTCAGAAAAGATGACAGCATTGGGCTGAAGACTATCTACTGCTGCCCAAGCACGCGGAAAATCATAGTAGGTATTGGCATCTATCTTGCGTGTTTCCTTTGCTCCGCCATACCAACCATCACCTCCATTGGCTCCATCAAACCACACTTCAAACAGTTCACCATACTTGGTTAGCAGTTCATGTAGCTGTGCATGGAAGTATTCTCGGTAGATGGGAGTAGCGTAAAATCCCTGATGTCGATCCCAAGGAGACAGATATACGCCAAACTTCAAGCCATACTTGCGGCACGCGGCAGCCAATTCGCCGACAATATCTCCTTTTCCTTCCTTATAAGGAGAGTTGCGAACACTGTAATCGGTGTACATAGTTGGCCACAAGCAAAAGCCATCATGATGCTTAGCTGTGATGATGACACCTTTCATACCACCCTTTTTGAGGACGCGAGCCCACTGTTCACAGTCGAGTTTCGTGGGATTAAAAGACTTCGGATCGGCATCTCCAAAGCCCCATTCACGGTCGCCATACGTGTTTGGACCAAAATGAATAAAGGCATAAGTCTCCATTTTCTGCCACGAAACTTGCCGAGCTTCGGGCAACGGAGCGATAGGAGCAGGCGCATTTACCTGTGCTTTGATGCCCATTGAAGATAACAACAATGCACCCAATATCAGATGTTTAGAGTTCATAGTGATTGGTATAATTAATAAATTGATTTAATATTTGAGTTTATCATGTGAGGTTTTGTCAACCCACATCTATATTTCAGTTACAAATATAATCATTTTATAGAGAATAAACAGTTAAGGGACATAAAAAACCAAAGCTTTACTACAGAAATATCACAATCGTTTTAGATTCTAAAAATACAGAAACAGCCATATCATAAACCGCCACCAAGAGATAAAAACACACCTCACAACTATATATCTTAGAAGAGTTCGCATAGCTAAAAATGCGATATTCACACCTCATAAACTTGTCATAACAAATAATAACAAACGAAAACAGGCAAAAATATATAGAAATACTCTATATTTGTACCATAACGTGGTACCTATTAAGTTCGCACAAGGTGAAAAGACCAACCATAACAGAGGAGGAAAGAGACTTATTGAACGATGCTATAGACCATTGGCTCTTGCAAGAACCGTTTCCATTGCTCAAAAACAATATCACCATGGACGATGTAGCAGAAGCAATGAACATGGAAAGAAGCCATCTTTCCAACTATATATACGAGGTTCGGGGAGACACTTTCGCTTCTTGGCTCAGTGATATTAAGCTGGAATATTGTCGAAAAATGCTTATCAACACCGACCTAAGCATCTCCGAAATAGCCTACAGAACGGGATATAACGACCTTGCAGCCATGAGCAAAGCCTTTAAAAAGAAGTTTGGAATCTCTCCACGCAGCTTCCGACAGCAAACGACTACCATCTAACTAAGACACCTCAGAGCCATAGCACGTCAACGTCCAAGGCTTCGTGAGCCCTCGGAAGTTATAGTATGACAAATCAACAAAGATTTCATTAAACCGGAATATTTCTCAAAAAGTGTAAGCATACATAGTTGTAAAACAACAAAAATGATTATTTTTGCACGCAAAGAATAATAGAGATATGCTATGAATATCTCTTTTTTAAAATCATAGAATAATAAAAATGCTAGAACTGGAGAACTTCCGAAAGGCCCGAAAAGTACTGAGTGAGGTTATTCGCCCGACCAATTTGGTGCATGCCTACAACGTAAATCCCGAATGTGACGTATATCTTAAGCCCGAATGTTTGCAGAAAACGGGTTCCTTTAAGATACGCGGAGCCTACTATATGATATCACAACTCAGCGAAGCGGAGCGTCAGAAAGGTGTCATTTCATGCTCGGCGGGCAACCATGCACAAGGAGTTGTACTCGGCGCATCGGCCATGGGAGTGAAGTCTCTCATCTGTTTACCGGAGGGAGCTCCCTTTAGTAAGGTTGAAGCCACACGTCAAATGGGAGCCGAGATATGCTTGGTACCGGGCGTATACGATGATGCTTACCAGCGTGCTCTGCAACTTCGCGACGAGCTAGGCTACACATTCGTCCATCCATTCAACGACGAGAACGTGATAGCAGGGCAAGGAACGGTGGGCTTAGAGATTCTCGATCAGCTGCCGGATGTGGAAGCTGTGATCGTTCCCGTGGGTGGTGGAGGCCTTATTTCGGGCATAGCCTATGCCGTGAAGAGTCTCCGTCCCGACATCAAAGTCTATGGTGTGCAGGCCGAGGGAGCCGCCAGCATGGTACAAAGTCTGCGTAATGGCAAGCCCGAACGGCTGGCATCGGTATCTACCGTAGCCGATGGTATCGCGGTAAAAGAACCCGGTTCGCTCACATTCGACATCTGTTCTAAATATGTAGACGACGTCGTGACGGTCAACGAAGACGAGATTTGCGCCGCCATCTTGCATCTTATTGAGCGCGAAAAGCTCGTAGCCGAAGGTGCAGGTGCCGTGAGTGTGGCTGCTGTGATGTACAATAAGGTACCCGTAAAAGGCAAGAAGACCATCTGTATCGTGAGCGGTGGCAACATCGACTTGACCATCTTGAACCGCGTTATCTACCGCGGACAGGTGAAGACCGGCCGCCTTTGCACGTTCGATATAGAACTCGACGACCAGCCGGGCAAACTTGTTGAGGTATCATCTATCATTGCCAACCTCGGAGCTAACGTCACCGGAGTACAGCACGACCGCTCCATCAATCGCCAAAAGGTGAATGCCTGCATCTTGCGTGTGACCATCGAGACTCGCAACCATGAACAGATAGAGCAAATCATGAACGCACTTCGCGAACGTGGATACAAACTGATATGATTCCATCTCCTCAATTCTAGAAGTTAATAGGAGTCATCGGGAGTTAACATCTCTTCGAGACTTGAAGTTAACAGACATTTGTCTATTAACTTCCCTCGTTACTCCAACGCCGCACAGGCGATTAACTCCCGATAACTTCAAGGCAGGGCTAATCTGCAAGACATAAACTGATATGATATTATCATCATCTTTAAACACCTATATAATATGAAAGCAATCCATACAGACAATGCTCCTGCGGCCATCGGACCGTACAGTCAGGCTATCGAGGTCAACGGTTTCGTTTATGCATCAGGCCAAATTCCAATTGTTCCAGAGACCGGAAACTTCGTCGAAGGAGGCATCCAAGAGCAAACACGCCAATGCCTTACCAATGCTTCCAACATCATGAAAGCAGCCGGAATCGACCTCTCACACGTGGTTAAGACTACTGTTTACTTGTCGGACATGGCCAACTTTGCAGCCATGAACGAAGTATATGCCGAGTTCTTCAGCCAACCTTATCCCGCTCGCTCGGCTGTAGCGGTGAAAGATTTGCCCAAAGGCGCCTTGGTAGAGGTTGAATGTATTGCAGCCAAATAAAACAGAAGGGAAGCGACCATCGCTTCCCTTTTGTATGTTCTACAGCTCAATCGCTTGATTGAGATATTTCTTTTTCCACCTGAAATCTTACTTCACGTTACCCACTTCTATCAGGTATTCGGCTATCTGAACGGCGTTCAGCGCAGCACCTTTACGTATTTGGTCGCCCGTAAGCCACAATGTATTGCCGTTGTCATCGGCCAAATCTTTACGAACACGACCCACATACACGTCGTCATGACCCGCGCTTTCGAGCGGCATGGGATACACATAGTTCTGCGCATCGTCTTTCAACGTCACACCGGGAGCCACTTTCAAGGCCTCACGAATCTCTTCTACACTCAACGGACGCTCGGTTTCAAACCATACACTCTCCGAATGTGAACGCAGAGAAGACACACGTACGCAGGTAGCCGACGTACGAACATCGCTATGCATAATCTTCTGAGTCTCGTGGAACATCTTCATTTCTTCCTTTGTATAGTCAGTCTCCGTCATCACATCAATTTGGGGAATCACGTTGTAAGCCAACTGATGGGGGAACTTCTTAATGGTCTTCACCGCTCCAGTCTCCACAATCTCCTTGTATTGTTGTTGCAATTCGGCCATGGCGGCAGCTCCTGCGCCACTCGCACTCTGGTAAGAAGATACATGAATCTTCTTGATATGACTCAAGTCTTCAATCGGTTTCATCACCACTACCATCATAATGGTGGTACAGTTTGGATTGGCAATGATACCACGAGGACGATTCAAGGCGTCAGCAGCGTTCACTTCGGGCACCACCAATGGCACATCTGCGTCCATACGGAAAGCACTGGAATTGTCTATCATCACCGTCCCATACTTGGTAATCGTATCTGCAAAATCTTTTGAAGTGCCACCACCGGCAGACACGAAAGCAATATCTATATCTTTAAAATCATCGTTATGCTGTAACAGTTTAACTTCGTACTGCTTACCTTTGAACTCGTACTTTCGGCCGGCACTACGTTCTGAACCAAAAAGAACTAACTCATCCATCGGGAAGTTTCTCTCGGCAAGAATGCGAAGGAATTCTTGTCCCACTGCACCACTTGCTCCTACAATTGCTACTTTCATAATCGATACTTGTTTAAATGAATACTTTATCTTGTTTGCAAAATTACAATTTTCCACGTAACAACACACACAAATTGTCATAAAACCACTCTACAGGCTATCATTTTATCAATTTCAATTTATCCATTCACCTCTTTTTTACCTTTTATTACTTATCTATGACCGACAAAAACTCACCACTTCTCACTCCTCAACCATAACTCTTAAATCACTGCAAGGGCTAGGCAACAACACTGTCTAGGCTCTGCAGCAATGCTGAATGGGCTTAGCAGCGATGCTGAAGAGCCGCTGCAATTTGTTAGTAGACAAGCTAACAAGTTAACGAGTAGACGAGTTTAGGGGGCAGTTTGTAAGTTTTTGAGTTGATAAGTTTTAAAATTGTAGGACGGAAAAGCTTTATTCCTTACTCCCTCTCCTATTGGAGAGCCATTGGTCATCGACCGAGTAGTCGCGTCGGCTCAGCTGGTGCGACAGAAAACGAGGGAGATAATGAATGGGGAGAGGCTTCTGTAGGGACGCGGTATGCCGCGTCCGTGGGGGAATTTACAGTCTCTTGGTGTCATCCTTGTAGTATATATACAGCCTGCGGACACGACATGTCGCGTCCCTACGAATCCTATTGTATCATCAAAACAGTTGTTTAAAACGACAAATGGTATTCTACCCACTTCTCTTTATGCTCCCTTTCTTTTTGGAGAGAGGGCGAAGGGGAGCCCTTGTAGGTGCGAATTGCATTCGCCCAATCCATCTATTTATTTCCTCATTCAGGGCAACTCATCCAACAACTGTTGGAAGTCAGCACTATAGACCACGTCCTTATGAGATAAATCTATCGTATAAATGACATTTCGCACATCAAAGTCTAAAATTATTTGAATGCTCTCTTTGCCCACATTCTTCTCTCCATGTACATTCCTACGAATTACATCGGCAGGTATTTTCTTAAAGATAGAGAAAGATAGATCTTTGATTTTATCAGCCCTAGGGCTCAGTAATGTATATTCTTTGGAACTTCTAATGTCACCGACGTGCCCACTTTTATCAAGCAAAGTAGTATCAGTGAAAAAAGAAATTTCCTTATTACGTTCAATTGTCCAAGATTTATGAATTAGCTTTCCTGAATCGGGAACAAATCTTTTTACTATATTCACCGACAGAAGTGACAATTTCTCGATAGCCGGTTCTTTGACCAATTGATAACCTATAAGTTCTTTTCCTCTATATACGAAATCTATCAGGCATTGCAGGGCACGCGAATACACAGCCTTAGGATAGCCCAAATAGTAACCATAGCTAATAGTCTGTACCCCATCAAACACATCTATGTCAAGAGAAGGCTGGTCGGTCTCCCTCATATCTGTATTGGCTTTGACAACGTCGGGGACCCTATGAGTGACAAAAAGTAGCCTAGTAAGGTCGTACAACCGCCGAGCCACGTGCTTTGATACAGGTTGATAAACGATAGAATCGTGCATTGGAGTAAAATAAATGATGCGTTGTTTCGCTGTACTATCGGGATAAACAATCCATGCACGACGCTCATAAGGCATCACAAAACCGGGCGAGAAACCAACAACGATGGAATCGGGCTGATGTATTTTCACCAAAGTTGCAGCACGACGTTGCCGACATGAAGCTGTAACAATCAACACGAAGAGGAATCCGTATAACCATTTCATAGGCTAAGAAAATTAATTTAAACATACGGTTAGCTAGTTACAAAGATAGCGTTTTTATGTTAATACCCAAAAAAAGAATTATCCATGGCATTAAAAAGGTGATGAACCATATAGACATTCCACACCATAAGTGGCAACTATCAAAGCGAAGAAATCGGAATGTTTCTTTTGTCTTTTGAGGCGTTTCCATTATCTTTGCATAAAATAGGTAGCACTCGGCAATAAGAAAGTAAACTTTCATTGCTCTCGTTAATACCATCTTTGTAAAGATGCTGAGTATATCTCAATACTTCCCCATAACCGATCCGACGCTGATTTTCTTCGTCGTTCTGGTCATTATTCTGCTTGCCCCCATTATTATGGGCAAGTTGCGCATTCCTCATATCATCGGTATGGTGCTCGCTGGAGTGCTTATCGGACAGTACGGACTCAACATCTTGAGTCGCGACTCTTCGTTCGAGATATTCGGAAAGGTGGGACTTTACTACATCATGTTCCTAGCCGCGCTTGAAATGGACACCGAGGCTATGCGACGAAACAAGGCACAAATACTCATCTTCGGACTCATAACTTTCTCCATTCCGTTTGCTCTCACCTATTTTATGGGAGTTGGTATGCTGGGCTATTCGGCTGCCGGAGCTTTAATTCTCGGCTGTATCATGTCGAGCAATACGCTGGTGGCCTACCCCATCGTAAGCCGATACGGTTTGCAACGCAAGTCAAGTGTGATGCTAAGTGTGGGGTCTACAATGATTTCATTGCTGTTGGCACTTATTGTATTAGCTGCCATCGTGGCCTCACACCGCAACAGTTCGGGACTTGGCTTTTGGTTATTATTCGTCTTGAAGTTTGCTGTTTTCGGTCTGGGAATGATATTGGTACTCCCTAGATTGACGCGTTGGTTTTTGCGTAGATACAGCGATGCCGTGATGCAGTTTATTTTTGTCATGTCTATGATGGTGCTGTCGGCAGCCCTTAGCAATATCGTGGGACTGGAAGGTATCTTCGGCGCATTCCTTTGCGGACTCATCTTGAGCAGATATATTCCCCACGTGTCACCCCTAATGAACCGTATCGAGTTTATCGGTAATGCCCTCTTTATCCCTTATTTCTTGATGGGTGTGGGCATGATTATCAATGTGAGGCTGCTCTTCGAGGGTGGCAACATCCTGTGGGTAGTTGCTTGTCTGACGGTATTCGGAACCTTAGGTAAGGCCTTGGCGGCCTACTTGACTTGCATGGGACTTCGTTTGCCGTGGTCATCGGGTCACATGATGTTCGGTCTTACGTCGGCTCATGCCGCCGGAGCCATCGCCATGGTGATGGTGGGACGTACGCTGGAGATATCGTCGGGGCATTATCTGGTAGACGACAGCATCTTAAACGGGGTGGTCATCATGATACTTTGTACTTGTATCATCTCGACTCTCGTCACCGAACGGTCTGCCCAAGCCATTATCCTACGCAATAAAGAGTTGCCACAAGAGGAAAACCAGAATGCCGACGACGAGCATATCCTCATCCCGGTGAAGTATCCCGAATATGCAGAGCAACTGGTTAACATGGCCATCTTGATGCGTAATCCCAAGCTACATCGCGATGTGGTGGGACTCAACGTGGTGTATGACGATGTAGACATGCATCGAAACATGGACGAGGGACGCCAACTGCTCGACCGACTGACACGCTTTGCTGCAGCTGCCGATGTACAGATGGCGACTCAAGTGCGCGTGGCGGCCAACATAGCCAATGGTATCAAGCACGCATTCACGGAATTTCGAGCCAGCGAAATCATCATCGGCATCCACATGCATAAAGAACTTTCGAGCCGATTTTGGGGACAATTCCAACAGAGTTTGTTCAATGGACTCTACCGACAGATATTCTTTGCCCGCCTGAAACAACCGCTCAACACCATCCGCAGGATTCAAGTGGCTGTGCCATCAAGAGCCGAATACGAGCCGGGATTCTATCGTTGGCTCGAACGACTGTCGCGTTTGGCAGAGAATTTAGAATGTCGTATCTTCTTCCACGGACGCAACGACACACTGAGTCTGATACAACAATATGTGCACAATCGCCACCCTCATATCCGTGTAGAGTTCCACTCTATGCCCCATTGGAACGAGATTCCACAGTTAGCTAGCACAGTTGGGCATGACCACCTGTTTGTTGTAGTGACCGCACGTAAAGGAACTGTATCGTATAAGAACGCCCAAGAGTATCTCCCGGAAGAGATTACACGCTACTTCCATGGGCAGAATCTACTCATCATCTTCCCCGACCAGCATGGCGAACCCATCGATAGTATGACTTTCGCACAGCCTCAACACACGGAAGTGAAGAGCGCGTATGAAAGTCTAAGAGAATGGATGAGAAAAGGGTTTAGAAGAAATTAAGTATCATAAATATGATAGATATTAAAGGAATAACCAAGAGTTTCGGCTCACTACAGGTGCTGAAAGGAATCGATCTCCATATTAATAAAGGAGAAATCGTGAGCATCGTAGGGCCATCGGGAGCAGGAAAGACCACACTATTGCAAATCATGGGAACACTGGATAAGCCTGATGGCGGTTCCATTGAGTTTGATGGAGTCAACGTGAGTAGCCTTTCGACCAACAAACTAAGCAACTTCCGCAACCTGCATATAGGTTTTGTATTCCAATTCCATCAGTTGTTACCGGAGTTTACTGCCCTTGAAAACATCATGATACCTGCATTTATAGCCGGTATGGGGCGCAGTGAAGCAAAGCAACGAGCCATGGAATTGCTCGAATTCATGAACCTAACGGAACGCGCTAATCACAAACCTAGCGAGCTATCTGGGGGTGAAAAGCAGCGCGTAGCAGTAGCTAGAGCCCTCGTTAACAATCCCGCTGTGATCATGGCCGATGAACCTTCGGGCTCATTAGATAGTAAAAACAAGGAAGAACTGCACCAACTTTTCTTCCAACTGCGCGACAATTTCGGCCTAACATTCGTCATTGTGACCCATGATGAAGGCCTCGCTGCCATCACCGACCGCACTATTCACCTGAAAGATGGAATGATAGAGCGAGAGACCAACGCCACACCTACACCCCAAGAACAACCAATAACGAAAGAAAATGAATGAACTTAAACTCGGTGATTACAACCGCTTGAAGATTGTAAAGCAAGTAGATTTCGGCTTATACCTTGACGGTGGAGAGGAAGGAGAGATATTATTGCCCAACCGGTATGTACCCGAAACGTTCGAAATAGGCCAAGAATTGGAGGTATTTTTATATCTCGACCAAGACGAACGACTCATTGCCACTACCGAGCATCCGCTAGCTAAGGTGGGCGACTTCGCTTATTTGGAGTGCACATGGGTCAATGAATACGGTGCATTCCTGTCATGGGGATTGATGAAAGACCTATTCTGCCCATTCCGCGAACAAAAGATGCGTATGGAGAAAGGAAAGAGTTACATCGTATTCATCTATATAGACCGCGATAGTTACCGTATTGTGGCCTCGGCAAAGATAGACCGTTACTTGGACAAATCGATGCCCGAATATCACCATGGAGACGAGGTCGACGTACTGGTATGGCAGAAGACCGACCTTGGATTCAAAGTTATTGTCAACAATCTCTTCCCCGGACTAGTGTATAAGAACCAACTTTTCAAACTCATCCATACCGGTGACCGATTAAAAGGATATGTTAGCAACGTACGACCGGATGGAAAACTCGATATCACCTTGCAACAAACAGGACGCCGAGAGACCGTAGAATTCGCCGATCAACTGCTTACTTATCTGGAAGAACACGATGGATTCTGCGAATTGGGAGACAAGAGTGACGCCGAAGAAATTAAATATCGCTTCCAAGTTAGCAAAAAAACTTATAAGAAAGCCATTGGAGATTTATACCGTCGAAGGCTCATTACGATTGAAGAAGGGGGTATCAGATTGGTTTAAACCAATCTCCCCATCATGAAATCAGCCTATATTTACCAGAAAACATAATTACTAACCCATTATAAAACCTCATGAAACACCTAAAAATTAAAAGTCTGTTAGTGCTCTCAATGATGTCAACAACTGTATGGGCACAGCAACCTATCACCGTTTACAACGAACTACCAAATCCCAAAACAGCCACTGCCGAATGGCAAAGTGTGCAAAACAACGTGATAAGTTGGGGCAGTACAGACGTTAGATACAAGAAAGAAGCGCCTTTCTCCGGCTCTGTCGTGACCGCAATCACACAGACTGCATGGCGTGGAGAGCGTATCTCGCAACAACTAGTGGTCTCTGCTGCTACTCCCATCTATCAACTTCGCATTGAATTGAGCGACCTCCAATCAAGTAAAGGTAGCACTATCTCTACGCAAAAAGCACTGAAAGGCTTCGTCAGATACGTCATGACAGACGGCTTAAACAAAGATGGACAAGGCGGTTGTGGCGTTCGTCCCGACCATTCCATATACGATTCGTCGCTCGTGGCCGACCCTATCGACCATCTTAACAACACTATTGCCGTCAAGCCAAAGACCACTCAAGCGGCTTGGATAGGCATTGACGTGCCACAAAATGCGCAACCCGGTCTTTACACAGCAACGGCAACGGTGAGCGATGGCAACACCATCTTGAAACGACTGATGCTGCGTATCAATGTCATCAAGCGCACGTTGCCCACAGCCGACAACCAAATGTTCCACTTAGACCTATGGCAGAACCCCTTCGCCATTGCTCGTTACCACGGCGTAGAGCCTTGGAGCGACGCCCATTTGGAAGCAATGAAGCCCTACATTCAACTTTATCGCCAAGCAGGAGGGCGCAGTATTACATGTTCTATCATGCATCGACCATGGAACGGACAAACTTTTGACCCATTCCGCACCATGATTACATGGACCAAGAAGGTAGATGGTACGTGGTCGTTCGACTTTACCGTCTTCGACAAATGCGTGGAATTCATGCGCAGCGAAGGCATCAAAGGCAATATCTATTGCTACTCCATGATTCCATGGGAGCTGACATTCCGCTACTTCGACCAAGCTTCCGACGAGTTCAAGTACCTAAATATGGAACCCGGAAACGAGATGTACACCAAGGTTTGGGGCACTTTGTTGAAAGACTTCGCTGCACATCTGAAAGCGAAAGGATGGTTCGACTGCACCTATCTATCCATGGACGAGCGCGAACTTGACATGATGAAGAAGACCATTGCACTGATTCGCACGGCCGACCCCGACTTTAAAATCTCGTTGGCAGGTTCATTGAAGAATGGTATTTCAAGCGAACTGAGCGATTTCTGCGTTGCATTGAGAGACAAATATACCGAAGAGATGAAGCGCAAACGCAAGGCACAAGGCAAGCTAACGACCTATTACACCTGCTGTTCGGAGGCTTATCCCAACACATTTACTTTCTCTCCACCTGCCGAAGCCGAGTTCCTTGGCTGGTATGCAGCAAAAGATAAGCTCGACGGATACCTACGTTGGTCCATTTGGAGTTGGGTAGAAAATCCGCTACAAGATAGTCGTTTCAGCAATTGGGCGGCCGGTGACACCTATATGATTTACCCCGGTGCACGCTCAAGCATTCGTTTCGAGCGTCTCAAAGCAGGTATTCAGGCTTACGAAAAAGTACGTCTGTTGCGCGAAGAGTTTAAGAACAGCCCTGCCAAACTCAAGAAAATCAATCAGATTTTGAGTGCTTTCGACGAGCATCGCATTCCTAAAGAAAGTGCTGCCAAGATTGTAAACAAGGCTAGAACGGAAATCAATAAACTATAAATTAGGAGTTATTGGGAGTTGGAAAAGCCACACTAATTTGACCCACGCT
>NZ_KQ960615.1 GCF_001553265.1 Prevotella sp. DNF00663
TAAATTTGCACTTGCTTGTTGAATTCACGAATCTATTAACCCAATATTTTATATTAAAGAAAGTTAATACAAAGGTATTTCAATTCTCAACAAACACTTTGTAATGATTTAATTACTACCTTTGCACTCAATTTTGGTGAAAAGCTTAAAAAAGCAATTACACCATATTATATTAATAACATAAAGTCCAACTTTATTAATTACAAACAATTATTTTTTATGTCAAACTTACAGAACGTACAACCATTGGACAACTTCAACTGGGAAGAATTTGAAAATGGTTCAAACGTAAACGTCAACAAGCAAGATCTTGAGAAGGCTTATGATGAAACTTTGAACAAGATTGCAGAACATCAGGTCGTAGAGGGAACTGTAATCTCTATCGACAAGAAGGAAGTTATTGTTAACATCGGCTATAAGAGCGATGGTATCATTCCTGCATCAGAATTCCGTTACAACCCCGAACTCAAAGTAGGCGACAAAGTTGAGGTTTACGTAGAGAATCAAGAAGACAAGAAAGGTCAGTTGGTTCTTTCTCACAAGAAGGCTCGTTTGAACAAGAGCTGGGATCAAATTAACGCAGCTCTCGAAAACGAAGAGGTTATCCAAGGTTACATCAAGTGCCGCACTAAGGGTGGTATGATTGTTGATGTATTCGGCATCGAAGCATTCTTGCCCGGTAGCCAGATTGACGTTCATCCTATACGCGACTACGATGTATTCGTAGGCAAGACCATGGAATTCAAGGTTGTTAAGATTAACCAAGAGTTCCGCAATGTAGTTGTTTCTCACAAGGCTCTTATTGAGGCTGAGTTGGAGGCACAAAAGAAAGAAATTATCTCTAAGCTCGAAAAAGGTCAGGTACTTGAAGGTACTGTTAAGAACATCACCTCTTACGGTGTATTCGTTGACCTTGGCGGCGTAGACGGATTGATTCACATCACAGACCTTTCTTGGGGGCGTGTCAGCGATCCTCATGAGGTTGTTGCTCTTGACCAGAAGATTAACGTTGTTATCATCGACTTCGATGAAGACAAGAAGCGTATTGCACTTGGTTTGAAGCAGCTCACTCCTCATCCTTGGGATGCTTTGGATGCAGACCTGAAGGTTGGTGACCATGTAAAGGGTAAGGTTGTTGTTATCGCTGACTACGGTGCATTCGTAGAAATCGCTCCCGGTGTAGAAGGACTTATCCACGTTAGTGAGATGTCATGGAGCCAACACTTGCGTTCTGCACAGGAATTCATGCACGTAGGTGATGAGATTGAGGCAGTTATCTTGACTCTTGACCGCGAAGAGCGCAAGATGAGCCTTGGTATCAAGCAGCTCAAGGAAGATCCATGGGAAACTATTGAAGTGAAGTATCCTGTAGGTTCTAAGCACAATGCAAAAGTTCGTAACTTTACTAACTTCGGTATCTTCGTAGAACTTGAAGAAGGTGTTGACGGTTTGATTCACATCAGCGACCTTTCATGGACAAAGAAAGTTAAGCATCCTTCAGAGTTTACTACTCAAGGTGCAGAGATCGATGTAATTGTTCTTGAAATAGACAAGGAGAACCGTCGTCTGTCTTTAGGTCACAAGCAGTTGGAAGATAATCCTTGGGATACTTACGAGACAGTATATACTCCGGGTTCTGTACACGAAGGTAAGATTACCGAAATGATGGACAAGGGTGCTGTTATCACTTTGAACGAAGGTGGTGAAGGTTTCGCAACTCCTAAACATCTTGTAAAAGAAGATGGCACACAGGCTCAACTTGGTGAAGAATTATCATTCAAGGTTATTGAGTTCGTGAAAGATACCAAGCGTATCATCCTCTCACACAGCCGTACTTTCGAAGAAGGTAAAGAAGAAGTGAAAACAAACTTCAAGCACAACAGTGGTTCTAACCACGCTAATAAGCCAGAGGCTACCATCAACAACGTAAAGGCCGGTACTTCATTGGGTGACCTCGACGTGCTTGCTGACTTGAAAGCAAAGATGGAAAAAGGTGAATAAATTTACAGTTGAATAACTTGTAAAAGTATTCTACAAAAAACAAGAAAGCTCGCTTGACAAAAGCGAGCTTTTTTTTTGTCCATTCAATATAATTGCGTACCTTTGCAAAAGAATTTTAATACGACACACGTTTCATTTTTAGAAACGTTTTCATTTCAATCAAATATTTTCATATACATATATGTATAGTAAAGATGAACTATTGTCTAAAAGCGCTAATGAGCTTGAAGACATTGCAAAGGAAGTAGGTGCAGAATATTCTGGACAAGCCAATGCGGAAGATATCATATATGCCATTTTAGACAAACAAGCTGTCGTTGAGGGTAATAAAAATCCTTTAAGCACAACTAAACGTCGCCGAACACGCATTGCAAAGAAGGACACAGACCATGTTTATACCGTCAATGGCAAAGACGGAGAGAATCTTGATGTCAAGAAAAACAAAGCAGCTATCGAACCACAGCCACTATTCAAAGAGGAAGTTATGGGAGAAGTTCCCGTAACAGAGGTTTCTCCTACCCCACTAGAAGCAGCTCCAAAGCGTAAACGTAAGACTAAAAAGGAAAAAGAAGCAGAAGAAGCTGCTCTTAAAGCTCAGCTAGAACAAGAAGCTTCAGAGGAGAATACAGCTGTAACTAAGACAGATTCAGAAACTGACTCAGATAATACTGAGCAAGAAACAAATACGGAACAAACTCAAGAAACGACTCTTACGGAAGAACCTACCAATGAGCCTATAGCCGTAGAAGAAGACATTGTACCTGAAGCACAATTCGCATCTGGAGACGGAACGCAAACTGAGGAAGAGGATAGTAACCTTCTTGCTCAACTGCAAGCCAAAATAAATGATCATAATAGAGAAAACGAAGCAAACCTAACTCCAACTTCCGATGAGATTTGGGAAGGGGATCCCGCAGATGGAACTGACTTCATCATTAAGGTAGATTTACCAATCGAAGACCAAGGAGCTGTCCCAAACTATGACATGTTTGACAATCCTACAACTCCAATCATGACTCCGGCTCCAGCTTATCAAGCCCCTGTGTTGAATAATCTCCCTGCTTATGATTTCTCTGATATTATCACAGCCAACGGTGTCTTGGAAGTAATGCCCGATGGGTATGGTTTTTTACGTTCAAGCGATTACAATTATTTATCATCACCCGATGATGTATATATTGCTAGCAATCAAGTAAAACGTTACGGTTTAAAGACCGGTGATGTTATCCAGTGCCGTGTTCGACCACCACACGATGGAGAAAAATACTTTCCACTGACAAGTATTGATAAAATCAACGGTCGCAACCCTGCAGAAATCAGAGATAGGATTCCATTCGAACACCTTACTCCTTTATTCCCTGAGGAGAAATTTACACTTTGTGGCGATTCCCAAACAACAAATCTCTCAACTCGTGTTGTAGACTTGTTCTCCCCTATCGGTAAAGGCCAACGTGCACTCATCGTCGCACAGCCCAAAACCGGTAAAACCATCTTGATGAAAGATATAGCAAATGCTATCGCCGCAAATCACCCGGAAGCTTATCTGATGATGTTGCTCATAGACGAGCGTCCGGAAGAAGTTACAGACATGGCACGCACCGTTAATGCGGAAGTTATAGCTTCAACATTTGACGAACCTGCTGAACGTCATGTCAAAATTGCTGGCATCGTATTGGAAAAAGCAAAACGAATGGTAGAATGTGGACACGATGTAGTAATCTTCTTAGACTCAATTACACGTCTTGCTCGCGCTTATAATACGGTTAGTCCTGCTTCAGGTAAGGTCTTGACAGGTGGTGTAGACGCTAATGCCTTGCAGAAACCAAAACGTTTCTTTGGAGCAGCACGTAATATAGAAGGAGGCGGATCGCTCACTATCATTGCAACAGCGCTCATTGATACAGGCAGCAAGATGGACGAAGTCATCTTTGAGGAGTTCAAAGGTACTGGTAATATGGAATTGCAGCTCGATCGTTCTTTGTCTAATAAGCGAATATTCCCTGCTGTTAACTTGGTTGCTTCTAGTACACGTCGAGACGATTTACTACAAGATAAGACAACACTTGACCGCATGTGGATTCTCCGTAAGTACATTAGCGACATGAATCCGATAGAAGCTATGAATACAATACATACCAGTATGATGCGCACTCGCAACAATGAAGAGTTCTTGTTGAGTATGAACTCATAAAGATACGAGTCTATATAAAGAAAATACCGACTACTCCTTACCTAGTAGTCGGTATTTTAAATTCTGCCCAATTTGTGGAACTAGAAATATTTAAAAAGCTCGTTTATTCGTTTACTAAATCACACATAATATTCTCATCAATACGCGTAATGCAATTAGCTTCCAAAAGAATATGATCATTGGTAAACGCATCTGATAACGATTGAAACGACTTTGATTTTTCCATAAAGGTCTTAAGAAGAATCACAGCCTCACTCACATTATTTAAAAACCACTTGCAGTATCCCCCATTCAAATAATCCGCAGGGACAGTACTACCGGAAAGTAGCAACTCATCATAGATTTTCTCTGCCTTCTCTGCCTTTGCATTAGCCATTAATCCCCATGCCAATGCTCGTAATATGTTACGATCTTGAGGATAATTATAGTTTTGTTTATACAATATATTCAGGCCATCTTCTAGCTTACCTTGGTTCATCATGGAGATGGATTGGTTTAATTGATAACGTCTATTATCAGGATATATCAAGCTCAACCTTTCATATAACAACTCAGCTTCTTCAAAATTCTCATTATGAAAATAGGCTTGTGCCAATCCCTTCATTGCATTCTCATCATTCGGTTCTTTTGATAAGACATTCTCAAACAAACTTTCTGCCATATAATAATTCTTAGAATGCATGGCTACAGCTGCTCGTATACGTAAGTAAGATATATCGTCTATTCCGGGATAACGCTTAAACAACTCTTGCAAATAGTCATAATGCTTTCGCTGCAACAGGAATTGGCAAAGCTCAACTATTTCAGTTGTAAACTGTTCTTGGGGTAATTGTCCATACGCACAAAAAAATCCTGACTGTCCCAAAGGGTGATTCGAGAAGCTAAAAATATTGAAGAAATCAGCTCTCATATCGTTCAAGCGGAAGAAACGATATAGATCTTGCAAATACATACGACGAATATAAGCAGCACTTTGTCTCTCTTCAGAGTTTATTGTGGCTCCTAACGATTCCTGATTGTTAAGCATCTCACGCATATTGCTAGGTATCTTATCAATGATAGAAGAGATAGCTAGTGCAAATGAGTACTTATCAGAATCACAGAAAGGCCCATTCTCAAATAACAATGATAAGAAATTACTATCCTTGAGCTTTCCTCTTACTCCCGCAAGAGCAGGATGCGTCTCCATAAAAGGTATAAACCAATTACTGAGTGTATGGAAAAAAGGATAACGCTTCATTTGAGAAAATCCACCAAAATAGATATCAGAACCGGCTTTCTGCATATCCATCATACGCTTAAAGCTATTTTCCATTTCTTCCATAGCTTTGTCTTGAGCATCAGGATGAAGGATAGCTTGCATGGGATCTTCATCTTTCTCTGATATTCCAAAGCGAGTAATATTGAGATTATTATTCTTGACTAAATTAGGAATGATATCTCTTTGAATCTCTTCCGTATCTCTTTCGGCATCTTTACAGAAGACCATTTGTTTCTGAAGAGCAATAAGTTCTGTCCTTGTTTGAGAATCAGCAAACAGCGTATCTAAGCGTTCTTTCTGCTCTGGGAAAAGGGTATTAAGACTTACATTCATAGAAAGCACCCATCCTATCAATGCACGTTGGCGCAAATGCTCATCTACAGTGACTGAATAAACAGTTATCAATGTAAGCAATTTGTTAACATCGTATATGGTTACACCAGCTAACATGATGGCACTAACAAGTACTGAAGCATCATTTACATCTACAGTTGGACTGACCAGTAAACTTGACCAAAACTCAACATCTTGTGTTGTCCATTGATCAGAAACCAATATATATTCAAAAAGTTCACTTAAATAGTGCTGATGCTCCGCATATATAGAGCGTTCATGTGCTTCTTGAATATCCTCAGTTTCTAATGACAACATAGCCAAGTCTTGTACATAAGCTTCTAACTTACTTTGTATGTGCGCATTATTTGTATCAATATGAGAGCTATGATTTTTACATACAGCATAAATACCTGCCGATAACACCCGATATTCCAAATCCACGCTGCATGTCAATCGAAATAATCGTCGCAACAAAGATTGGTATACCTCTCCCCTCTTATCGTCTTGATACCCTCGAAGCATGAAATCCTTCATAAGTCGATAACTCTCACTAATCTCCTCAATAGCCGATTCAAAACGAGTAAGATGGGTATTTTGTATAAACTCGAGCAGATGTCGTAGCGCTTGACTTAAATTCCCCTTTATAACAATATCATTGTATGTAAGAACTAATAATTCTCGTTGAGCAATCATAGACTAGTATTTATTTACGAATTTAGCGGATACAGTGACTGGAGCTACCTTATTATACATTAACTTAGGTAGAGCATTAACTGTCCGTTGATCAGTATTACAATATTTTATAATAATAGAAGAATAATACTGTAAACCATGTTTGTTAATGGAATCGCACGCCATATTATATGCCTTAATAAAAGACACAAGCTGCTTTCGACGGTATGAATTCCTATTTACATTACTAAGAGAAACTAATACCCCAAAGTTGTCTTGGCTATTACGACTATCAGCTAACAATGGATTTTGATGAATACGAGCAGTCGTTGCTTGCGGTTCGGGCAACCATAAGGCATCCATCTCGTTATTCAACAGCATCTTCAATCGAAGATTTACATCATTAATCTGTATACGAAAAACTTGTGCCTTGGTCTTAACCGTATCAAGTACTGTATCCGTTAAATAGTCTGTAGCAGAATAACGAGTCATAGCTAACATCTTATCGCCTAACTGATTCAACCGTTTGATACGTGCTGTTCGATTAGAATACAATTGCCAATATGCATTTGTTTCCGTCAAATATTGTAATGATAACCCCTGACGAATCATCCTAGAAGCTCGCAACTTATCTGTCACAGATAACCTTACACGTCCTCTCATGATAGCCGTATCACAATCCATTTGGGATGAATATTGCCTCAAACGGACATCAACATCTTGACTCTTAAATAAATCCTCATCATAAGCCACATAAAGCGGAAGGCAATCTAATGTTGGCATAACAGCTATTTTCAAAGCCAAAGAATCCAAACGATACTGCTCTTTACGCTCGGCGACAGTTCGCCGATTCTTCACCTCACGGGAGTTGCTACAACTCGCAAGCAGGATAAGGGAAGTAAATATAATGATACACTTGAATATTCTCATAAAACGTTAGTTTTCATAATGCTACCGACAGTATATAGAGTCTTGCAAAATTAATAAAAAGTTTTGTATCACCGAAAAAACTTATTACTTTTGTCTACCACTAACAAAGCTCATCATGGCAAAAGATAAGATAGCATACGTATGCAGTAATTGTGGACAAGAATCTGCTAAATGGATTGGAAAATGTCCTAGTTGTGGACAATGGAATACATTTAAGGAGATTAGAATTGCCAACGAAACAGGAAACTTAGCGGCAAAATCTGCAGCAATGACTATGAGGAAAGGGGTTTCAGATAAAAACCACCCACTTTATCTCCACCAAATTGTTGCCAAAGATGATCCTCGCATTGATATGCGTGACAATGAATTGAATCGTGTATTAGGAGGAGGACTAGTAGCCGGAAGTATGGTTTTATTGGGTGGTGAACCCGGTATAGGTAAGAGTACGCTTACATTACAAACCATTCTTCACATGGCGGATCATAAAATTCTATATGTCAGTGGAGAAGAAAGTGCCCATCAACTCAAGATGCGTGCAGATCGATTAACCGATAAACAACCAGAAAATGTATTGATACTATGTGAGACATCGCTCGAAAATATCTTCCAACACGTTCAAAATGTTGCGCCTGATATTGTTATTATTGACTCCATACAAACGATTTCCACAGAAGACGTCGATAGCTCTCCGGGCAGTGTTAGCCAAGTACGAGAATGCGCTGCCGCCCTATTGCGCTTTGCAAAGACTAGTAATATTCCTGTCATTCTGATTGGGCATATCAACAAGGAAGGCACTCTTGCCGGTCCAAAGATTCTAGAACATATTGTAGATACTGTGATACAGTTCGAAGGAGACCAACATTATATGTATAGAATCTTGCGAAGTATTAAGAATAGATTTGGAAGTACATCCGAATTAGGAATATACGAGATGCAGCAAAATGGGTTACGCGAGGTTTCCAATCCTTCTGAGTTATTATTATCACAAGAACATGAAGGATTATCCGGTATCGCCATATCATCTGCTATTGAAGGGGTTCGCCCATTTCTAGTTGAGACTCAAGCCCTTGTGTCATCAGCCGCTTATGGTACACCACAGCGCACTGCTACCGGCTTTGACCAACGTCGTTTAAACATGCTTTTAGCAGTATTAGAAAAACGAGTTGGATTTAAGCTCATGCAAAAAGATGTCTTCTTGAATATAGCAGGAGGGCTTCGAGTGACAGACTTAGCTATGGATTTGAGTATAATTGCTGCCGTATTATCAAGTAATGTAGACACCGCTATAGAAACAGGCTGGTGTATGGCCGGCGAAGTGGGGCTAAGTGGCGAAGTACGCCCTGTAAACCGAATAGAACAACGAGTAGCCGAAGCAGAAAAGTTAGGCTTCTCTCATATTATTATTCCGCAATTTAACTTGAAAGGGTTCAACCACTCCAAGTATAATATACAACTACATCCAGTTAGAAAAGTAGAAGAAGCATTACGTAATCTATTTGGCTAACTCTTTTTACGATCAAAACTTATGAAAGATTCTGTGATAATTGTAAGTGGTGGTATGGACTCCATCACTTTATTATACGACAAAAAGGACGAGATTGCTTTAGGTATTTCCTTTGACTATGGAAGTAACCACAATGCCAAAGAAATACCATACGCAGAGATGCATTGTAAGCGCTTAGGTATCAAGCATATCACTATCAAGCTTGATTTCATGCATCAATACTTCAAGAGTTCACTTTTGGATGGCAGTAATGCTATTCCCGAAGGCCATTATTCCGATGATAATATGAAATCAACCGTAGTACCATTTAGAAATGGTATTATGCTTTCTATTGCCATAGGAATTGCTGAAAGCCACCATTTAAGTAAAGTATTCATTGCCAACCATGGCGGCGATCATACCATATATCCTGATTGTCGTCCGGAATTTATAAGTTCTATCAACGCTGCAGCTAACACTGGAACATTTATAAATGTAAGTGTTATAGCTCCATATACAAATATTACAAAGGGTGATATTGCAAAAATAGGGAAACGATTAGGGCTTGACTATTCTGAAACATGGAGTTGCTACAAAGGTAATGAAAGACATTGTGGTAAATGTGGAACATGCATCGAGCGCAAAGAGGCTTTACTTGAAGCCGATATCATAGATACCACGCTATACGAAAACAGTTGACAAGTGCCTGCCAAGCAGCTATCTCTAGCTATGCAAATGAATCCAAACTTTCTGTTCCTATTTTCATAATGTGGTGAGAATTAGAGAGTTTCGGGAGCAAAAACCTGTCAAAGGACACAAAAAAGTAGTAATAAATTTCCATATCAACTAAAAAACTAGTATATTTGCAACTCCAAATATAAGCGTTGAAGATTATTATAACATTTTTCAAATACAAAAAATGACTAAAGCAGATATTATTAACGAGATTGTCATCCAAACTGGAATCGCAAAAAAAGACGTATCAACTGTTGTTGAGAGTTTTATGAGTACGATTAAAAGTAGCTTGCTAGATAATAAGGATAACGTATATTTACGTGGCTTTGGTAGTTTTGTAATCAAACACAGAGCAGCAAAAACTGCACGTAACATTTTGAAAAATACCACTATAACAATTGAGGCTCACGATTTACCTAGCTTTAAACCAGCTAAGAGTTTCATTGAACAAATGAAGAGTGAGTAATTTTATTACGTACAATATTGGAACTTAAATAGTACACATACAATTAAAATATTAAATTTTTGAATTATGCCAAACGGAAAGAAAAAGAAGGGCCACAAAATGGCAACACACAAACGTAAAAAGAGATTACGTAAGAATAGACATAAGAGCAAGTAAGCTTCAAGGCTTTCTTACTTAAGTCTTTTGTAAAGAAGGGACATGTCAATGTTTATCAAAAGATACTTAGACATGTCCCTAACTTTTGAATATCCAAGTTAAAAGAATAAAGAAAATGACCAGCGAAGTTGTAATTGACGCACAAGAGAAAGCGATCTCGATTGCCCTGCTGGAAGATAAAAGTCTAGTAGAATATCAGAACGAACCTAGAGAGGCTTCTTTCTCTGTCGGAAATATTTATGTAGCAAAGGTAAAAAAGCTCATGCCGGGTCTAAATGCATGCTTCGTAGATGTCGGCTATGAACGCGACGCCTTTCTTCATTATCTTGACTTAGGAAGCCAGTTTAATTCTTATGCCAAATATCTCAAACTGGTAGAAAGCGATAGAAAGAAATTATATCCACACGCAAAAGCACAGAGATTACCTGATTTAAAGAAAGATGGTAGTGTGCAGCAAATTCTTACTGTAGGCCAGGAGGTTCTCGTACAGATTGTTAAAGAACCAATATCAACCAAGGGTCCTCGTCTAACAGGCGAATTATCTTTTGCAGGACGTTTTATCGTATTAATACCTTTTGGAGATAAGGTCTCTGTTTCATCAAAAATTAAAAGCGGTGAAGAGCGTGCACGCTTAAAGCAACTAATTCAAAGTATCAAGCCTAAAAATTGTGGAGTAATTGTCCGCACAGTAGCAGAAGGCAAACGCGTAGCAGAACTTGATACCGAAATGAAGGTACTTACCAAGCGTTGGGAGGATGCTTTGGTAAAAGTACAAAAGACACAAAAACGTCCACAGCTTGTATACGAGGAAGAAGGTAGAGCCATTGCACTTCTAAGAGATTTATTTAATCCCGATTTTGAAAATATCTACATCAATGATGACCAGATATTTGAAGAAGTAAAAAATTATATCTCACTCATTGCTCCGGAGAAGAGTAGCATCGTTAAAAAGTATACTGGCAAACTTCCAATCTTCGATAATTTTAATGTTACCAAACAGATAAAATCTGGTTTCGGTAAAACTATCAACTACAAACATGGAGCTTACCTTATTATTGAGCATACAGAAGCTCTCCATGTTGTAGACGTTAATAGTGGAAACAGATCTAGGAATGGAAATGGCCAAGAAGAAAACGCTCTAGATGTAAATCTAGGAGCAGCAGATGAACTAGCACGCCAATTGAGGCTACGCGATATGGGAGGTATTATCGTAGTAGACTTCATAGACATGAAACTGGCAGAAGACCGTCAAATGCTATATGAGCGCATGTGCAAGAATATGCAAAAGGACAGAGCCAGACATAATATTCTTCCACTCAGCAAGTTTGGCTTGATGCAAATTACCAGACAACGCGTACGTCCGGCGATGGATGTAAATGTAGAAGAGAATTGTCCAACATGTAATGGTACTGGTAAAATTAAATCTAGCATCTTGTTCACTGACCAATTGGAAGGTAAGATAGATAAACTAGTCAACAAGATTGGTATCAAGAAATTCTATCTACATGTCCATCCTTATGTAGCAGCTTTTATTAATCAAGGAGCGGTATCACTAAAATTAAAATGGAGAATGAAATATGGCTTTGGAGTTCATATCATTCCTTCTCAGAAATTAGCTTTCCTACAATACGAATTCTATGATAATAACAAGCAATTCATAGATATGAAGGAAGAAATTGAAATTAAGTAAATATAAAGAGAGCCGGATAGTAAAATACTTATCCGGCTCTCTTTTATATTATTGTATCACTTTGAATCTAATACGAAATATATGTTCCATTTCATCCCAATTCGTGCCTAGTAATTCAAACCTACCAATTTGGGAAGTAGAACGCACATGCTTACCCACACACGGACATACATCAAAATCTCCGATACGAACAAGCCGAACTACATTTCCAGCAGATTCTGGTAATCGATCTAACATCGCACTATCAGATATCTTACTACGCTCTACAAGCTCATAAGTTACAGGTAAATCCTCTGCAATCAACTTATTCATCTCGCGTTCAATCTCTTTTTCATCTTGTCGAGTGGGCTTCTGAGCTAACTCAAAAGTCATTTTGCTCTTCTTCCTTTCTATATGAGCATTTATAGAACGACCACAATGGAATTTCCTCACCATCACCTGATTTAAAAGGTGTTCAGCAGAATGAGCCGGTGGAAACTCATCTTTTCCATGCTCATTAAGAATATAATCTTTTTCCATCTTGATATTAAATTTAAAGACTCTACCACTATATGGAAGCAAAGTTACAGGGAACATGCTATCTCGCTTCAGTTCAACATCTACAACGTCTCCGGACAATAAATCTATTGCCGACACACGCTTCTCAGGCATCGCAAAAAAATCGAATGCATGATTAGGGATAACTACATTGGCCGTTGCACTTTCTTGAGAAAAATTAACTACCACAAAAGCAACTTCATCATCAGCCTTTCGTAAAAAAGCATATTGAGTTTGAGGATTGAAATTGTCTGATGCAGGATTAGCACTCATCAAATCATAGAAAAGCCCATCGTAGAAAATCCTCTCCCGATTAGCCATACTAAGAATCTGCTGATAATATTGTGCCAATGCCTTTTCTTCTTGATGATAAGCTGGAAGGTTACATTTCTCTGCAAGAGAACGAGGAGACCAATAATCAAAAATTGTTGTTCGCCCATCGACACCACTAAATCCTTCTTTATCCATTCCATATTCCCCAAACTCTTGTCCACTATATACCATGAATGGATTTCTTTGCATCAAGGCGCAAGTAAGAACTCCCGGAATAGCCTTATATCCATCTCCACAAAAGAAATCGCTTGCTATGCGCTGTTCATCATGGTTCTCCAAGAAATAGAGCATGTGGTCAAATATATCATCACAATATTGCCATTGATAAGTTATAGAGGCAGCTGGACGGCGCCCGCATATCACATCTCTGACACAATCATACATGCCCACCTTATCGTACAGGTAGTCAAAACCGCTACCGACATATTGTCTATACTGATTAGTATCATATACCTCTCCTATAAAAACAAGATGCTGATATCGTTCTTTTACTATATTAGTGGCATAAGACCAAAATGCTGCGGGAACCATTTCTGCCATATCACATCTAAATCCATCAACTCCCTTTGATGCCCAGAACAATAAGATATCTGTCATCTTTTGCCAAGTACTTGGTATGGGGTTAAAATGATAGCTTCTCCCCCCAGCATCGCAATAGTCTATACCATAATTTAGTTTAATCGTCTCGTACCAATCATTGCACCCGGGATGGGCATCAAAGCGGTCATTGCCTGTAGCTTTTGCAGGAAACTCCTGATAAGGGCTCTCCGCTTCTGCCACTAAATCTATAGACGGTTCAAAAGATTGTCCTACACAATAATAGAAATTATTTGAAACAGAGAACCCCATTCCTGTATCATCATCCTCTCCAAGGTCTCTTACACCATCCGGTTTACAAATTGATTTATATTGTCTAGCAACATGATTTGGAACAAAATCCATAATTACCTTCATCCCAACCGCATGTGTACGGGCTATCAGGCTCTCCCACTCTGCCATACGAGCATCCACATTTTCTGCCAAATCTGGATCCACATCATAATAATCGGTAATAGCATAAGGCGAACCAGCTTTACCCTTTACAATAGCAGGATGCTGTCTAGGAATCCCATAGGCACTATAATCTGTAGTTGTAGCATGCCTTATGATTCCGGTATACCAGACATGAGTAAATCCCATTGCTTGTATTCGAGCCAACGTATCTTCATCGAAATCCTCAAACTTGCCACAACCATTTTCGGCAATCGTGCCGTTCTCTTTACGAGTAACATTACGATTGCCGAATAATCTTGGTAATACTTGATAAATAAAAATCTTTTGGCTCATTACTCCGCGATACCGTGTGCAGTAACATTCTTATCTATGCGACCTATCATACCTTGCAAAGCCTTGCCCGGTCCACATTCAGTAAAACCTGTAGCGCCATCAGAAATCATATTCTGAACAGAAGCAGTCCATCTTACAGGGCTGGTCAACTGAGCTATCAAGTTATTTTTAATATCTTCAGGAGAAGTATAAGGCTTGGCATCAACATTCTGATATACAGGACATTTAGGTGTAGAGAATGAAGTTTTTTCTATAGCAGACTGTAGCTCTTCCTTGGCAGACTTCATCAGTGGCGAGTGGAAAGCGCCACCAACCTTCAAAGGAAGCGCACGTTTCGCTCCGGCAGCCTTCAATGCCTCACAAGCACGATTGATAGCTTCTGTATTTCCGGAAATAACAAGCTGGCCGGGACAATTGTAATTAGCAGGAATCACAATATCACCTTCTGTACTTACTTCCTTGCACACTTCTTCTACCTTCTCATCAGCTAGACCAATGATAGCAGCCATGGTACCGGGATTAGCTTCACAGGCTTTTTGCATAGCAAGCGCACGAGTGTGAACTAAACGTAGACCATCTTCAAAGCTCAAAGCACCTGATGCTACTAAAGCAGAGAATTCACCAAGTGAATGTCCGGCAACCATTTCGGGCTTAAAATCATCACCCAAGCACAGAGCTGAAATCACACTGTGCAAGAAAACAACAGGTTGGGTAACCTTGGTTTCCTTCAACTGCTCGTCGGTACCGGCGAACATGATATCTGTAATCTTAAATCCTAAGATTTCATCTGCTTTATCAAACAATTCCTTAGCTAGAGGGTTAGTATCGTATAGGTCTTTACCCATACCTACAAACTGGGAACCTTGTCCAGGAAATACGAATGCTTTCATTACTAATTAATTTTTATGATATAAATTTTATTTACGCAAAGATACAAAAAAAATCCCAATTGTCTATGACCGACAAAAGGGATTTTATTTAGATTTGCTTTACAGTGCAATCATTCGCGAATCAATATTATTCTGCAATCTCTGCTTCAGGAGCCTTAGCTTCCTCCATTACTGGAGCAGCAACCTCCTCTACCTGAGGAGCTGGAGCATTTTCTGCTACGACCTTAACAGGCAGTTTTACTTCAACTTCTTTATGGAAGTGAACAGTAGCTTCAAAATCGCCAACTTTCTTAATATCATGCATTGTGATAATCTTACGATCTACCTCAATACCTTGCTTAGCGAGTTCTTCAGCAACTGTAGCAGCTGTTACAGAACCATAAGTTACACCGGTAGCAGACACCTTAGCAGAAATAACCAAAGCCACATCTTTCAGTGCTTCAGCCTTCTTCTCAGCTTCAGCTTTCAAAGCTGCCAATTTATGAGCCTGCTGCTTCAAGTTTTCAGCCAAAATCTTCTTAGCTGATGCAGAAGCTACAACACCTTTTCCTTGTGGAATAAGATAGTTGCGACCATAACCACTCTTTACATTTACAATATCGTTCTTGTATCCAAGTCCGATAATATCTTCTTTCAGTATAATCTCCATAATTGTATTCCTCCTTAAATTACTTCATCAAATCGGTTACATAAGGAAGTAGTGCAATCTGGCGAGCACGCTTAATAGCTTGAGCTACACGACGCTGATACTTCAATGATGTTCCGGTAATACGACGAGGAAGGATTTTTCCCTGCTCGTTTAGGAATTTCTTAAGGAATTCAGGGTCTTTGTAGTCAATATACTTAATACCGCTCTTCTTGAAACGGCAATACTTCTTCTTCTTTGTGTCGATAGAAGGAGCTGTCAAATAACGGATTTCTGATTTCTGTTCTGCCATGATTAAGCCTCCACTTTTTTAGCGTATTTCTGTTTTCTCTTCTCAGCATACTCTGCAGCATACTTATCAAGCTTAACTGTGATGAAACGGATTACCTTCTCGTCACGGCGATAGCCTGTCTCAAGAGTGTCGACAATAGTTGGCTCTGCATTGAACTCAAGCAGACAATAGAAGCCTGTTGATTTCTTTTCAATAGCATAAGCCATCTTCTTCAATCCCCAAGCCTCTTCATTCAGAATCTCTGCACCATTATCGGTAAGAAGTTTCTTGAACTTAGCGACCGTTTCCTTCATCTGTTCATCAGACAAAACGGGAGTCAAAATGAAAACGGTTTCGTATCGATTCATAATACTTTTAATTAATAATTATTTGTTATTTTGCAAAATGCGGTGCAAAGGTACTCTTTTTTTTTGACCAAACCAAATATTATTTCTATTTTTGCCCACAAAACAATATATATGGTTAAGAATCTTATCAACAAGGTAGCACTACCGCTTATGTATGCTGGTGTAATATTGCTTATAGCCCTATTTATATTCGACTTGACCAAATATTCGGTTTTACTATTTCTCGCATTAATAATAGAACTCTCGGGTACAGCTTTCTATATCTACAATTTGAAAAAAAAGAGCAAATACTAACACACTTGTCAATCGACTAAACTTTTACAAATTTAGCATTGAGCAGTACTTCACGCAAGCGCTTGTCAGCCTTGAACACTATTCGTTTGGCTCTCACGGTAGATGGAGTAACATCATTTGCCTTATCTACCGGATTACTGGAACAAGATACTGATAAGCGTCCCAACCCGTCCATAGAGACTGCATATCCACGCTCTAAGGCCTCTTGAATGGCTGCGACCATACAATTCCATCCATAAAGAATACCTACCCTACGCGCCACACCGACACCCATTCTATCCAATAATTCAGGCACATGAAGGGTCTCTCGCTCATAGGGCATCGCATAAAACTTTTTCTTTAAAACTCCATCTTCTTCAAAGAATTGTTCTTTCACACGATACATACGGCTTCCCACAAAATTATCCATTATCCTTTTATATTTCGATTCAACATATTTTTCACTTACCAAAGTACAGCCTTTGTTCTCTTATCAAGGCTATTTTTGCCACCAAAATCAGCTCTTTCATCATTGAAGACAGCCTATATTGCCCTTTCTACTCCCCGGTATAAACCATCAATAAACCCGGGTCTGAAACATGTTCAGACCCGGGTTTCTGCGGTATGTTATCCTGAGTGTAGTCATTCGACGGCTTTACAGCTATTCAACACTGCGAAATTAGTCATTTAAGTCTACACCTACAAGGATGAATGCGATACATTATGCGATACACGCATGAAGTTTATTCTTCTTCAGGAGTAATCAGTTTATATCCCTTACCGTGGATGTTGATGATTTCAATCTGGTCATCATCCTTCAAATGCTTTCTCAATTTAGTGATATATACATCCATCGAACGCGCGTTGAAATAATTATCATCAATCCATATTGTCTTGAGGGCAAAGTCTCTCTGTAGGATTTCGTTAGCATGAGAACAAAGCAAAGCCAACAATTCATTTTCCTTTGTTGTCAACTTAGTCTGCTTGTCACCGATGACCAACAACTGCTTTTGAGTATCAAAAGTGAAGCGACCAATATGGTAAAGCGTACTTTCTTTATTTTTCTTGCCACGAACACGGCGCAAGATTGCTTCTACACGGAACACCAACTCTTCCATAGAGAATGGTTTGGTGATATAATCATCGGCACCGATCTTAAAGCCTTCCAAGATATCATCTTTCAATGTCTTGGCTGTCAAGAAGATGATTGGAATTTCAGCATTGGCCTGACGAATCTCTTGAGCCAGCGTAAATCCATCTTTCTTAGGCATCATGACATCCAACACACAGATATCAAACTTATTCTTCAAGAATTCTTTATAGCCAGCATCTCCATCCGGACACAATGTTGCAGCATATCCTTTAGCTTGCAGATATTCACGAAGCAACATACCTAAGTTCTCATCATCTTCGCAAAGTAGAATTTTTAATTTCTCATCCATAGTTTTATACTTTTATTGGTTTATAATATTTTATTTCTAATCTTTACTCACTGGCAATTTAATAGTGAAAGTTGTCCCTACTCTATACTCGCTTTCAACATGAATTTCTCCTTTATGTAAGTCCACAATCTTCTTCACATAAGCAAGTCCTAAGCCAAAACCCTTGACATCATGGACATTTCCTGTATGAACTCGATAGAACTTCTCAAAGATTTTCTTCATATTCTCTTTCTTAATACCCAGTCCGGTATCTCTTACCGACAAGTACAAATTTTGATCATCATTCCATGTTTTCAGATAAACATCTAGTGGTTGTTCCGGCTTACAATACTTGACTGCATTATCTAGCAAATTGAAAATAACATTTTGGAAATGCATTTCATCGACATAGATACTAGAATCTACCGCTTCAATATCAGTATATACCTTTCCTCCAGTATGCTCAACACGCAAGGAGAAAGAGTTTGCGATATTCTCAACCATTTCATTTAAATCTAGCTTTTTCTTCTTGAATACAGCCTTCTTTCGATCGAACATCGACATCTGAAGTACTTTCTCTACCAAGAAACGAAGCCGTTTCGACTCATCATTGATGACACCTCCCAAGTGTTCCATCATTGTCGGACTCTTGGTTACCGACTTATCATTCATCATCTGTGCCGCAAGAGAGATACTGGCAATAGGTGTCTTGAGTTCATGCGTCATATTATTGATAAAATCATTCTTTATCTCCGTATATCGTTTCTGTCGGAAGATGATGACAATAGTAAATATAAATGTAATCAACAACACAAACGTAAAGATGATACTCGGTATCATAAACCTGATTCCGGAAAAGATATAATCATGCATTTCGGGGAAATGAATCCTCACAACTCCCATCTTCGACTGTGGATCGTTACGGAATAAAACTTGCGAATAAGAATATTCTTCTCCATCGTCTGTGAAATCCGGACAACGATACACTTCACGGCCGTCTTGGGTAGAGACTGTAAAATGGTACGGGATATTAATACCATTATTCATCAATTCGGCTTTCAAGTCTTGGTCAAGTTGCTTGAAATTGATGCGCTCATTCAACGGTTTATCAGATGCTGAGTATAATATAGAGTATACAACTTCATCCAACAAAGCCCTCTGGTACACATACCGATTACGGATTATCTCTTGGAAACTCTTAGAAACCTCTGATATGGCATTCTTATCATTCTTAAGAATCATAGCTTTAGGCATCTTTGCTGGTTGGGTCTCCAAAGTCTTCATTGTAAACGAAGAATAGACCTTACCATCTTTCCCTGTAACCGAGAATTGGCGAGAATGTTGTATCGTCCCGTCCGGATTACCTGAACGCGTCCCTACTGAATCGCGTTTAAATGCATTACGCTCCGTTTCATTGACGTCTTTCTCAAGATACCTTTGCGTCTCATTCAACTCTAAATTCCGCGATGCCTGATATAAAGCACGATTGACAGACTCGTCAAACTGCTCCTTTTTCATATTAGCCATCTGCTGTATGTAGCTCAATTGCAAAAAGAGTAGCCCTAAAAAGGAGAACCCCATGATTATTGCAATTGTCCAAATCGTTCTTTTCTTCATAATCGCAAAGATAAATCTTATATTCTATATTAACATTGAATCGTTAACAAACACTCCTTATTTCAACTATATTAACCAATATACACTTCTATAGTTACATATATAAATATATAAAAAGAAAAGAGGAAGCATATTCCGTATGCTTCCTCTCTGCCATAAAAGTTATTATATTATTAATCATTAGCGTCTGCAGCCATTTCTGCTTCGTGCTCTTTTATCAACGTTTGTTGTATTTCATTCGGAACAAGTTCGTAACTAGCAAACTTCGTAGTGAACGAAGCACGACCACCAGTCAGCGAACTTAGCGAGATACTATAGTTGGCTAATTCTTTCTGTGGAATCTTAGCCTGCAGCTTCTGATAACCTGCTTCGCTATCCATACCCATAATCATGGCACGCCTTCCTTGCAAATCGCTCATGACATCACCTAAGAAATCAGCTGGAACAAAGACCTCTAAGTCGCATATAGGCTCCAAAATCTTAGGACCGGCAACCTTAAATGCGTCTGAGAAAGCATGGCGAGCTGCCAACATAAATGAAAGTTCATTAGAGTCTACCGGGTGCATCTTGCCATCATAGACTACTACACGTACGTCTCGTGCATAGCTTCCTGTTAATGGTCCATGCTCCATACAATCCATAATACCCTTCAGGATAGCAGGCATAAAGCGTGCATCAATAGCACCACCTACAACAGAATTGATAAATACGAGTTTACCACCCCACTCCAAATCAATGACTTCCTTACCTTTAATATTCATCTTGAACTCCTGCCCATTAAACTTATAAGTTGTAGGATCAGGCATTCCTTCTGCATAAGGTTCTACGATGAGATGAACTTCTCCGAACTGTCCGGCACCACCACTTTGTTTCTTATGACGATACTCAGCCTTTGCCGCTTTGGTAATGGTTTCGCGATAAGGAATTCTAGGCTCACCAAACTGCACCTGAAGCTTCTCGTTATTCTCTAATCTCCACTTCAATGTACGAAGATGGAATTCACCCTGACCATGCACGATTGTCTGTCTAAGTTCCTTACTCTGTTCAAGTACCCAAGTAGGATCTTCTTGATGCATCTTCAAGATAGCTGCCATTAACTTTTCGGTATCTTGTGCATTAACAGCCTTAACAGCTCTAGAATATTTTGAGTTAGGATATTTAATGAAGTCATATCTCCATTCACAATCCTTGCCATTCAAAGCATTACCAGTCTTTACATCTTTTAATTTGACGGTACACCCAATATCTCCAGCATGCATTTGGTCTACCGCAATACGATTTGCACCTGCACATGCATAAAGTTGTCCTATACGTTCGCGGCTTCCACGGTCTGCATTAATTAAATCATCACCCGCCTTTACCGAGCCACTCATCACTTTAAAATAGCTCACTTCACCAATATGAGGTTCTACACCGGTCTTAAAGAAATACAAACTAGCAGGGCCATTGCTATCCGGAGCAACTTCTTCACCTCTCGTATTGTGTAATTTTGGCATCTCATTGACGAAAGGAACAACATTTGCTAAGAACTCCATCAAACGACGAACACCCATATCTTTACCTGCACACACGCAGAAAACAGGGAACAGACTACGAGTTATCAGACCTTTACGAATACCTTCTCTCAACTCATCTTCAGAAAGAGTCTCAGATTCAAAGAACTTTTCCATCAAGTTCTCATCATTCTCTGCAGCAGCTTCTACCAATGCCTTATGGAGTTCCATGGCTTTATCCATCTCTTCAGCAGGAATCTCTTCTATTGTAGGTTGTCCTCCATCAGGCTTCCATGTATATTTCTTCATCAACAGAACATCTATCAATGAATTAAAACCTGTACCAGTCTGTAAGGGATATTGTATTTGTACACACTTAGAACCATAGATATCCCTCATCGAAGTTAGGATGGCATCAAAGTCACATTTATCAGAATCTAGTTGATTAACTAAGAAAATTACCGGTTTCTTCAACTTATCTGTATACCGGAAATTATTTTGTGTACCGACTTCTGGACCATATTGACCATTAATAAGCATCAAAGCTAAGTCGGTAACATTTAAAGATGTAATTGCACCTCCAACAAAATCATCACTACCCGGACAGTCTATAATATTCAGTTTTTTGTTATTCCATTCCGTATGAAATACTGTTGGGAAGACCGAATACCCATATTCCAATTCAACAGGAAAATAATCACTGACGGTATTTTTAGCATCAACACTTCCGCGACGTTTGATAATACCGGCTTCAAATAACATACTTTCGGCAAGAGTTGTCTTGCCGCTACCCGCACTGCCAAGTAACGCAATGTTCTTAATTTCGTTTGTCTGATAAACTCTCATATCAAAAGATTTAAAGTGTTAGTAATATTTTGTTCATGGTAGAGGTGACAATCATTCTATACATCACCTTTGACTTGGCCATAAAGTTAGGAATATTTATTCTAACAAACAAAACAAAATCACGAAAAGGATGTAAGTTTTAAAACATATTAGTATTTTTGCATAGATTTATGGCAGGACTCTATATACATATTCCCTTTTGTGCAAGCCGGTGCATTTATTGTGGTTTCTTCAGTACAACCAACAACAATATGATGAATCGATACATACATGCTGTTACGGAAGAGATGAATCTACGCAAACACGCGAATATCATTGACACTATATATATAGGTGGTGGCACTCCAAGTCAATTGTCTTCTCAAAATCTAGTAGCTCTTTTCAAATCTATATATAATATATATAATGTGAGAAAAGATGCCGAAGTAACACTCGAATGCAATCCAGATGATGTTACTGAAGATTTTACTACATTATTAACAAGACTACCTGTCAATAGGATTAGTATGGGAGTGCAAAGTTTTTCAGATAAAAGACTGTCTTTCCTACATCGCAGACATACATCAAAGCAGGCTATGGAAGCGGTGGAAACACTTCGGAATCATGGCATACAGAATATTAGTATAGACTTAATATTTGGATTTCCAGAAGAGACTATTGCCGATTGGGAAATTGATATTGACTCAGCTCTCTCCTTAAATGTGGAACATATATCAGCCTATAGCTTGATGTATGAAGAAGGCACACAACTCTACCAACTCTTAAAACAAGGCAAAATCTATGAAATAGATGAGGAAACAAGTTTATCAATGTACAATCTATTAATTGATAAACTAGAGAAATCAGGATACGAACAATATGAGATAAGCAACTTCGCACGACCGGGATTCCGAAGCAAACATAATAGTAGCTACTGGCATGAAGTGCCTTACATCGGGCTAGGCGCATCCGCCCACTCTTACAACAAGACACATAGAATGTGGAATCCAAGCAACCTTACCACATATATCCAAACCATTGAAAGTGGAAGATTGGCTTACGAGCAAGAAACTTTAGATTCACATACAAGATACAATGATTTGATTACCACAGCATTACGAACTAAAGAAGGCATCAATCTTACCGATATGAAGCGACATTATGGCTCATCATTATATCAATATCTAATGAATAATGCTCATCAACATCTACAAAACAACAACATGATGATTGAGGATGAGCATCTATCCTTAACTAAAAAGGGACTTTATATCAGCGACGACATCATGAGCGATTTAATCTATATCTAATCTAAGGCAACTTTCCAGTCTCTTGATATTGCTTGAAATAATATTCCTTAGCATCTTTTTCTATCTCCCCGATAGAACGTTTACCCGTAACATAAGGCTTTATATACTCTCCAATTACAAGTGAAAGCCCACATAAAACACCCCCTATGACATAATTCAAGAGTTCATTCTTAATCAATCCGGAAGACACAAAAGCAACAAAGACCACAACCGGGAAAGCCAATAACAGCCAATCTCCGGCTGTAGACATGCGTTTGCTTTCATTCCACTCCTCTTGAAATGGAGATGTACCCATAAGTCTTTTCTTATGGGTACTCCAATATACATCAAACTCCTTATTCATTCACAGATTCCGTTTCTTCTTCTTTATCATTCGGAAGAACTAAATTTAGAATTACACCAACCAATGCTGACAGGCCAATACCACTAATAGCAAAACTGCCACATGATAAAACAGCACCACCAATACCCATCGTTAAGGTTACAGAAATAATGATAATATTGCGTGTCTTATCTAAATTAACCTTATGTTGAATCAAGTTTTGAACACCGACACTGGCTATTGTTCCAAATAGAAGTAGCATGATTCCGCCCAATACCGCTGCGGGAATGCTACGCAATAGAGCTGCTAATTTTCCTATTACAGAGAAGACAATGGCCGTCGTTGCTGCAATTCGAATCACTTGCGGACTTGTAACCTTAGTTATACTCATCGCTCCGGTCACTTCACTATACGTAGTTACTGGAGGACCTCCAAAGAATGCGGACGCCAAACAAGCTAAACCATCACCGCACATCGTACGATGTAATCCCGGATCAGCAACGAAATCCTTACGTGCAACAGCCCCAACTACATAAACATCACCAATATGTTCTATCACCGGAGCAATAGCTACCGGTATCATATACAAGAAAGGTTCCCATGCAAACTGCGGCATTTGGAAATGCGCAATCGAAGGAGGTAGAGCAAACCATGGGGCAGATAGCACCTCAGAGAAGTCTACCGCATTCATGAATATCGACACGATATAACCGACTATGATACCACATACCACCGGAACCAACTTCAACAATCCACGTCCCAATGCTAATACAAGAATCGCAGTAACAAGCGATACGAAAGCCAAAATCCAATTCTCTTTTGCCATATTAACCGCAGAACCCGACAACGAAAGTCCTATCAAGATGATAACAGGGCCTATAACAACCGGAGGAAACAATCGGTCAAGTAGTTTTTTCCCTTGCCATTTAATCAATGCACTCATGACAAAATAGACCAAAGATACGCCTGCCAAACCAGCAAGAGTTCCCGGCATGCCCCACTGCTTACTCGCTGCGATAATCGGAGCAATAAAGGCAAAGCTGCTCCCAAGAAACACCGGCACCTTACCTTTTGTCACAAAGTGGAAGATAAACGTACCAATTCCGGCAGTCATTAATGCGGTGGATGGGTCTAACCCGACTAATAAAGGAACTAAAACAGTCGCTCCGAAAGCGACAAAAAGAAATTGTACTCCGACAATAGTTTTTCTCAATGGAGAAAGTTGGTTACTATCCATTCGATTTTTTGCATTAAATTATGTGCAAAAATAATACATTTTACTGGGTTTCACAGCTTTTATTCCAAGAAAATCGTAATTTTGTATTTCAAATTTTCGTTATGCAGAATCAATTCATACGAACTCAACTCTTATTCGGGCTACCTGCTCTTAATACCTTATGCGGTTGTCGTGTAGCTGTATTCGGCATTGGTGGCGTCGGTAGTTACGTAGTTGAAGTTCTGGCACGCAGTGGAGTTGGCGAACTAGATCTATTCGACAACGATACTGTTTCCATCACAAATATTAATCGACAACTATATGCTCTGCTATCCACTATAGGGAAACCCAAGGTAGATGTAGCCGAAGAACGTATCCATGACATCAATAACGAGTGCATCGTACATAAGCACCAAATGTTCTATTTACCCCAGAATGCCGATACTGTTGATTTGTCTAAATATGATTATGTCGTCGATTGTATTGATACCGTTGTTGCAAAACTAGAGTTAATCAGGCGATGTCATGACTTGCAAATTCCACTGATTTCCAGCATGGGAGCCGCCAATAAATTAGATGCCACCGCCTTTAAGATTGCAAACATCAGTCAAACAAAGATGGATCCTTTAGCCAAAGTCATCCGAAAAAAGCTTCGCAAACAGAATATACAGCATCTAAAAGTAGTCTATAGTGAAGAAGAACCTTTAAAGATAATTGAAGACGAGACCATCCATTTCACTGAAGAAAGCGAGAATGCCTCCACAAAACGTAGCATACCAGCTAGCAACGCCTTTGTTCCGGCAGCTGCCGGACTCATCATCGGTGGCGAAGTCGTGAAAGAGCTTATCGAGAAAGGCAATACCATGCGGATGACACCAGATGAAGCAAAAGACAACATATACGCCAAAGTTGCAGCAGAAAAGGCTGCCATACACCATCAAAAACTAAGCGGTAGCGCCCTCACAAAATAGAATCATATTATGGTATGGCGAAATCATTACCCCCCATTACCATTCCACCTCCCATCATCAAGGAACACATTTCATTATGGATAAATTCATAGAAGTAAAAGGAGCCAGAGTCAACAACCTCAAAAATATCTCTCTAAAGATTCCACGTAATAAGTTTATCGTTATTACCGGTGTTTCCGGTTCGGGTAAATCGTCACTGGCTTTTGATACATTATATGCCGAAGGTCAACGAAGATATGTAGAAAGTCTATCGGCTTATGCACGTCAATTTCTTGGGAGAATGAACAAACCGGAATGTGATTTCATCAAAGGCATACCTCCCGCTATTGCCATCGAACAAAAGGTAATAGCTCGTAATCCCCGTTCTACCGTCGGCACTTCGACCGAAATCTACGAATATCTTCGGTTGCTTTATGCTAGAATCGGGCACACCTATTCACCCATTAGCGGTGAAGAGGTAAAGAGACATTCTCCTGAAGATATTGTCGAATGTACAAAGCAATATTCAGAGGGGACCAAATTTATGGTTCTTGCCCCACTCCATTTAATCGAAGGTAGAACTTTAGTGAAGCAATTGGAAATGAGTGTGCAAGAAGGATATACCCGGCTCTTTATGAATGGAGAGATAGAAAGGATTGATAATATACTTGATAAGATTAATCATGATCCGACATTAGAAAACGCATTAGACATTACAGACATGAATCTAGTGATAGATAGGCTCAGCGTATCAACAGAAAAAGATTCCATTTCCAGACTCATAGACTCTTCAGAGACGGCTTTGTACGAAGGAGACGGGCAATGCAAGTTGGTCTTCCTACCCTCAAATATCATCCATGAGTTCTCTACTAAGTTCGAAGCAGACGGCATCCAATTCGAAGAACCCAATGATAATATGTTCTCATTCAACTCTCCTTTGGGCGCATGTCCTACTTGCGAGGGGTTTGGAAAAGTCATTGGTATCGACGAAAAATTAGTTATTCCGAATTCTGCATTAAGCGTATACGAAGATTGCGTGCAATGCTGGCATGGTGACAAGATGAGTGTTTGGAAGCAGGAATTTTGTAAACGGGCTCAGAAAGACAACTTTCCAATCTTCGAACCCTATTACTGTCTATCACAAAAACAAAAAGACATGCTATGGCATGGGCTACCTTCTGAGCAGTCGCTTCCACTAAGCGAGCGTGTTTGTATCGACTCTTTCTTCCAAATGGTGAAAGAAAACCAATACAAAATTCAGTATCGTGTGATGATGAGTAGATACCGCGGAAAGACGACATGTCCTGACTGTCACGGCACGAAACTCAAGAAAGAAGCATCGTGGGTGAAGATTGCCGGCATGAGTATAACCGACCTTGTAGAGATGCCCGTGAAGAATTTGAAGCAATGGTTTGACAATCTAAAACTTGATAATCACGATGCCGAAGTCGGTAAACGCCTGCTGACGGAAATCAAAAACAGACTCACGTTCCTTGTAGAAGTAGGGCTAGGCTATCTCACTCTCAATCGTACATCAAATACTTTAAGTGGTGGTGAGAGCCAACGTATCAACCTAACTACCTCATTAGGAAGTTCGCTGGTAGGCTCACTATACATTCTCGATGAACCAAGCATCGGCTTACATAGCAGAGACACCGACAAACTGATTCATGTTTTACAAGAGCTGCAGTCGCTCAACAATACAGTTATGGTGGTCGAACATGATGAGGAAATGATTAGAGCAGCCAACTACCTTATTGATATTGGCCCAGATGCCGGTACCAATGGTGGACGGATTGTTTTCGAAGGAAATAGTGACAGCCTTCAAGACAATTCACAGAAACTACTCGAAAAATATCCGGAATCATACACTATTAAATATCTTACAGGGATAGAGCAAATATCCACACCCTGTTCTAGGCGCCATTGGAACAGAACTATAGATATCAAGGGAGCTAGGATGAATAACTTGAAAGGGCTCGATGTGAAGATTCCATTGAATATTCTGACTGTCGTAACAGGAGTTTCCGGCTCTGGTAAGTCCTCACTTATCAAAGGAATCCTCTACCCTGCCCTCAAGCGTCATCTTGATGAAGTAGCCGAATTGCCGGGTGAATACACAGCTTTGGAAGGCGACTGGAAATCTATTAAACATGTAGAATTCGTCGACCAGAATCCGATAGGTAAGAGTACACGTAGCAATCCTGCCACTTATGTCAAGGCTTACGACGCCATCAGGCAGCTATTTGCCGATCAACCCTTATCTAAGCAATTAGGTTTTACCCCTCAATATTTTTCTTTCAACACAGACGGCGGAAGATGCGAGGAGTGCAAGGGCGCAGGTGTTATAACCGTAGAAATGCAATTCATGGCAGATTTGGTGCTCGAATGTGAATCTTGCCATGGGCATCGTTTCAAGCATGACATACTCGATGTGCGGTATCAAGGTAAGAATATAGATGATGTACTCAACATGACAGTATCTGAAGCCATTGAGTTTTTCGGCCAATATGGACAGACACAAATCGTCAACCGACTTACTCCACTAGAGTCAGTAGGATTGGGCTACATCAAGATGGGACAAAATTCAAGTACGCTTTCAGGCGGTGAGAACCAACGTGTAAAATTAGCTTACTTCATAGGACAGGAAAAGCAAGACCCCTCATTGTTCATTTTCGATGAACCTACTACCGGCTTACATTTCCACGACATCAACAAATTACTCAAATCGTTTAACTCTCTGATAGAGCGAGGGCACAGTATTGTTGTCATCGAACACAACATGGATGTTATCAAGTGTGCCGATTACATCATCGACCTTGGTCCAGATGGGGGCGACAAGGGGGGACAATTGGTTTGTGCCGGAACACCGGAAGAAATTATAAAGTGTAAAGATAGTTGGACAGGAAAGTTTCTGTCGTCAAAGCTTTAGGTTGAATTGAATCCGCTGCAAAACTGAGACAACAGTGCTGTCTTGGCTTTTCGGTAAAACTGCAAGGTGCGAGCAGCATAGCTGTTCGCACCTTGCAATAAGATAAATATAATAATAATTAATTCTAATCTAATTGAGACTGCTTATTAAGCATGTAGCTTTGAATCTATAACCATGAGTCCCTTATCTGTGCAAAGCCCTCTTATGAACAATAGCAATGCATTTCTGAAGACACGTTGAGGCGTATATTTTTGATAAAGTTTCTCCTCCATAATACCTTGTACTGCATAATTGGCTATCTCACGTATAATTCCATAGTCGGCATCTGCACGAAAATAACCTTCCGCTATACCCTTAGAGAAAAAATCATTCGATTTAGAATTGCGCTCTCTTCGTTTGCTTTCAAGATACTCTATGACCTTAGTATATTTATGGAGTTCCGCAAAAAACAGCGGATTGATTTCTGAAAGCTTAGCCATCTGAATACGATAGAATTCTATAATAATCTCCATAACACCATTTTCCGGCGAACTACAAAACTCTATCATATGCTCATCATAGGCTTCTTCCATCTTTTTCAAACCCTCAAAAAGCAAAGCTTCTTTATTAGCATAAAGCTCATAAAGAGTACGTTTGGATATTAAAAGCTTATTAGCAATATCATCCATCTTCACAGCTTTGATGCCATGCTTATGGAATTCCTGCATAGATATATTTAATATCTTTTCTTTCAGCTCTACTCGATATTGGGTTGTGATGTTATTTTTTTGCATAAATACGCACAATTAGCCTAAAAACGAATTAATACATTGCAAATTTACATAAAAATCGCTATATATAAGCCAGTGGA
>NZ_KQ960616.1 GCF_001553265.1 Prevotella sp. DNF00663
TCAAAATGGCATTTTCATTTTGACACACCCTCATATCATAGATAGCTCAATAGAGTCTTTATGTATTACATGTGTGACTCTATGTTGATTTTAGTTGTTTGTGTCTGTTATATCCCAACCTACGGCACTGGCTCCCAATACTGCTGCTGAGCTACCCTCTAGCCCGCTAATAAGAAATTTAGCCTTGTCTTTGTAGATTTTCAAAACATGCTCGTTATAACTCTTGATTAGTGGATCCATAAGCAAATCACCAGCCTTTGTCAAACCACCGAAGAAGATAAATGCTTCGGGTGAAGAGAATGCTGTGAAGTTTGCACATGCTTCTCCTAAGAGTTTTCCTGTGAAATCGTATATGTCGAGTGCTAGCTTATCACCCTTGCTAGCCGCAATACTTACGTCAAGGCTGGTGATATCTTCCGCTTTCATATCGCGCAATAAAGACGGTTCATCGCTGTTTACCAAGAACTCACGTGCAGTACGAGCTACACCGGTAGCAGAACAATATGCTTCCAAGCAGCCGTTTCGACCGCATCCACATGAGCGTCCATCAGCGGGACGAACGACTACGTGCCCCAACTCGCCTGCGAAACCATCGCTTCCGTATACCAATTGTCCATTGACAACGATACCTGAGCCTACTCCTGTACCCAATGTGATGACAATGAAGTTTTTCATTCCACGAGCTACCCCGTATGTCATATCGCCGATTGCTGCAGCATTGGCGTCATTGGTGAGTGCTACCGGTATTCCTAATTTTTTACTGAATAAGTCTGCAAGAGGTACGATACCGCTGTTTCCCCATGAGAGGTTGGGAGCAAATTCAATAGTTCCCTTATAGAAATTGCCATTAGGTGCTCCGATACCCATAGCTTTTATCTTGTTGATACCGCCAACTTGTTCGATGATAATGTGCAAAGCTTCCACAGATGCATCTACATAATCATAGACATTATCATAGCCTTGAGTCTTAATAGCAGTTGTAGCCTTGATTTCACCGCGACTGTCCACAATGCCAAAAACAGAGTTTGTGCCACCTAGGTCTAGTCCTATTACATAAGGCTTTAATTCTTGAGATTCCATTTGTTTGTTATTTAAAGTTAGTATTTATTCTGATTTTGTTTTTTAGGTTGAACCTTGATAGTGGTTCTAGCGAATACTTTTAGTAGCCTTTCTGTTAGCAAAGTTATTAAAATAATGTAGAAACACAAATTTTCTTTGTGAATTTTAGCATAATTACTATTCCGAAGAGAAGTCGGAAACCATTTTCCTGTACATGCTATACATGCGTGTACGCGATACGTAACCAATCAATCTGCCCGAAATATCTACGACAGCCAAGAAGTTACTATTGGTCTTTTCAAACTTCTGCATCACATCTACCATCTTATCGCCCGTACTCAAAGTCGTTGAAACCGGTGTCATAATCTGCCTTACGGTAAAGCGATTATAAAGTTCCGTGCGGAACATGATGTGACGTATTTTGGTAATATCGACTTCTCCTAATAGTGTTCCTGCACTATCAAGCACAGGGAGGAAGCTAGTATGACTCTTACTGATGAAGTTGATAAGTTTTCCTAACGGCATGTCTTGGTCTACTGATGTGAACTGCCGATCAATAATACTATCTAAGCTCATCAGAGTCAGTACGGCTCTATCAGTATGGTGAGTGATGAGTTTACCCTCACGTGCCAGACGCATACCATAGATACTATGTTGTTCAAATATGTTGATAGTAAGATAAGCGCTGATGCATACTATCATCAAGGGCATTAGTAATTTATAGCCACCAGTTATCTCTGCGATCAGAAACATACCTGTAAGAGGGGCTTGCATAACGCCGGCCATGACACCAGCCATACCCATTAAGGCAAAGTTTTTTTCAGGAACGTAGATACCAATATTGTATAAATTCCACACGCGTGCAAAGAAAAAGCCGGCAAATCCACCGATGAATAGTGAAGGAGCAAAGGTTCCTCCACATCCCCCCGCGCCGTTAGTGGCTGAGGTGGCAAATACCTTTGTCAATAAGACAAGACCAATATAGACTACTAATAAATTGCTGTGTCCAGCAAAAAGCGAGCCATTCATCACTTGATCCCAGTCTGTCTGCGTACGTCCATCTAACAAATAGTTGATGGCATCCCATCCTTCACCATAGAGCGAAGGGAATAAGAAAATGAGAGAACTAAGAATCAGCCCCCCCATAATCAGTTTGACATATGGGCGTTTGTTCATCTTTGCGAATATATTTTCGCAGGCGGTCATGGTTCGCATGAAGTAGAGTCCGACGATACCACAGAATAATCCTAGCAAGATACATTCCGGTAGCCGCTCTATTACCCATGAGTTATCGAGCTGAAAATCGAATAGGCTTTTGCTACCAACAAATATATAAGAGAAGCAGGTTGCCGTGACGCAACTGATTAGGATGGGGAGTAGGGAGGCCATAGTGAGGTCTACCATGAGTACCTCCAATGTGAATACAAGACCGGCAATAGGAGCTTTATAGATGCCGGCAATGGCTCCGGCCGCACCACAGCCCACTAATAACATGAGGGTGCGATTGTCCATTCGGAACAATTTGCCAAGATTGGATCCTATGGCTGACCCTGTGAGAACAATAGGTGCCTCTGCACCGACAGAACCACCAAATCCGATGGTGATACCGGAGGCGATGACCGACGACCAACAGTTATGGCTTCGTAACCGGGATTGTTTGGTGGAGATAGCATAAAGCACACGAGTAATACCGTGAGAAATGTTATCTTTCACCACATGGCGGACAAATAAAGATGTAAAATAAATACCGATGACAGGAAATAAAAGGTAGAGCCAGTTGTATGTGTCCTGTGCAAAACCTGCTGTCAGCAGTTGTTGTATTTGTCTAATGATGAAATGGAGGATGTATCCTGCCACAGATGCAAAGAAGCCAATGGCAAAAGATAGGATAAGTACCATCTTTCGGGTATCTATATGAGATTCCCGCCAGTTGGTAAGTTTGTCTATCAACGTGTTTGGTTGTATATCTTTAGCCGCTTCCATGTTTAATCCTATTTTCTGATAATTGTCACCTCACCGTTTTTAGTGAGCTTGATAATAGAACTAGGGGTATGCGGTTTGTGTTCTTGTCTTCTAGTCGAACATACATAGTCTACCGAATCTAAGAGCTCTTGACTTATATCACAGTAGTTGGCGGCAGCAGGTTCACCGCTTATATTTGCACTAGTACTTACCAACGGCTTCTGAAAACGGAAGCAAAGCTCGCGTGAGAATGCTTCTTTGGTGATGCGCAATGCAATGCTACCATCCTCTGCAATTAGGTTAGGAGCGAGGTTTACGGCTTCGTCAAGAATGACTGTGGTGGGTTTGGTTGCCAAATCGAACAAGTCCCACGCCACATTTGGTACATTCCTTACGTATCTTTGCAGTCTTGCGTCAGAATCGACTAGGCAGATAAGTGCTTTAGAATCATCGCGACGTTTAATCTTATATACTTTAGCTACAGCCTCTGCATTGGTGGCATCGCATCCGATTCCCCATACTGTATCGGTTGGATATAAAATGACTCCACCCGATTTCAGGCATTCAATAGCATTCTTTATGTCTTCTGCTTGTGTCATATTGAGTTTTCATAAAGTACCCGCAGGTATCTGTTTCTTAATGAATTGGATTGCGAAGATAGCATAAAATCCGGAAAAAGCCAAGAAGATTACTGCAAATCCGTTATAATCTTATTCCGTTGATAAAGTCAGATGATTTCATGCGCTTCTTCCCTGCAAGCTGCAATTCTGTGATTTCAAGCCATTCGCCAAGGCAAGCTATATAGAGATGCTTGCTGTCTGAAGCCCACAACTCTCCGGGAGAGGCCTCTGTCTTTAAGCCTGTTTTACGACTCTTGAATATCTTTAGAATACTTTTTCCTTTGCTGGGGAGCTCTATCTCTGTCCATGTGCCGGGATAAGGGCTAAGTCCACGAATGAAGTCGTATACTTTTTTTGCCGGCTGTTGCCAATTGATCTCGCATGTATCCTTAAAAATCTTGGGTGCAGATTTGAGTTCTTTAATGCCGGCTTCAACAGCAAAAGTTTCTTGGTCGGTCGTCGTCAATTCTCCATTCGATTCCAGTATCAGGTTGATTGTCTCGATAGCTGCATCTGCTCCTAAGTGCATTAAGCCGTCGTATACATATTCCACGTCGGCTTCATCGGGTATCTCGAATTGCTTTTGCATGATGATACGGCCGGTATCAATGTCTTTGTCAAGAAAGAATGTGGTCACTCCGGTTTGTGTCTCGCCATTGATAACAGCCCAATTGATAGGAGCTGCCCCTCGGTATTGGGGTAATAGGGCTGCATGGACATTAAAAGTTCCAAACCGCGGCATATCCCATACCACTTCCGGAAGCATACGGAAGGCTACTACCACCTGCAAGTCGGCTTGATAGGAACGTAGCTGTTCTACAAATTCTGGGTCTTTCATTTTGATCGGTTGTAGTACCGGTAAATTGTGAGCCATGGCATATTGCTTCACCATAGAGGCTTGTAGCTGGTCTTGGTGTCTACCTACAGGCTTGTCGGGTTGTGTCACTACAGCCACGACATTATATCCTCCTTTGACGAGTTTGCGTAGGGATTCTACAGCAAACTCTGGAGTTCCCATGAATATAATGCGTAAGTCTTTCTTGTCCATCTTCTTATTTAATTCCTCTTTCGTTCAATGCTTTAGCATATTTTGCAGCATTTTGCAAATGCTCTTGATAGGTTACGGCGAAATTGTGGGTACCGCTGAAGTCTTCCTTTGCACACATATATAGGTATCTATGATGCACATAGTTGAGTACGGCATCGATTCCTGCTATACTTGGAATCCTAATCGGGCCGGGAGGTAGGCCTGTGTTGGTATAAGTATTATACGGGCTGTGGATATAGAGAAGGTTGTTATAGATACGATGTAAGTCGAATTTCTTCCATGCGAATTTGATAGTTGGGTCTGCTTGTAGTGGCATTCCCTGTGGATACTCTGCATCCCTGAACATCAGTCGGTTATAGTACATGCCTGCAATCATCGGTTTTTCTGCATCATTAGCAGTCTCTTCGTCTATGATACTTGCTAAAGTGCTAACCTCATTTGGGGATAATTTCATAGCTTTGGCTTTCTGTTGGCGCTCGCTATTCCAAAATTTCCGGTTCTCTTTTTGCATCTTTAAGAGAAACTTATCGATGTTCGTATCCCAATAAACATCATAGGTATTAGGTATGAACATACCTGCGATGGTGGTCGTATCGTAACCATGTTTTTGGCATACAGACTCATTGCTTAGAGCATTCATGATAGTGGCGCTGTCCAGCATGAGTTTCTTGCTGATTTCGGCAGATAGTCTACCAAGCGTACGAACGCTAGGGATGGTCAAACTTACCGGTGTTTGAAGTCCGTTTTTGATATGGCGGAACACTTTGAAAGCACCTTCTCCGGGTCTAACGGCATATTGTCCGGTCTTAATATGTTTCGGATATGAACTATGTCGGACAAGTGTACGGAAGCCTGTCATACCATGCTCCGAGGCAATGGGAGTGAGTTTTGTATAGACAGAGTCTATATTGTCGTCGGTGTCAATATATACATACTTCACATCATTGTTGTCGATAGAGAACGATGAAAAGAAATAATAATAGAGAAGGCCAATGATAACAACAAGACAACCAATGGCTGGAATAATGTATTTCCTTTTTAAATCTTTCTTCATATGATGATATTCAAAGTTGTTGCAAAGGTAGTAAAAAACTTCGAATGGATGTATTTGCTTACTACCTTTATCGTTATTATTTTACTGCATGGGCGTATCAGTAATTTTGCATTGCCTCTTCAGTAAAACTGCAAGGGCTTAACACGAATAGTGAAAAGCCCTTGCAGCAATATGATAATAATGGATTGGTATACCTATATAATCATTCTGTGTTGACGATATGGGTTTTATAGTTTTTTGAGATATTCTTCTGCACGTGTATCTCCCAATTCTTTGGCTTTCTGTAATGCCTTCTTTGCCTCTTCCTTTTGGTTGCGTTCTTTTTGGGCTAATCCTAAGAGCAGCCATCCATCTGAGTATTCCGGTGCAAGAATAGTACATCTTCTAGCGGTCTCAAAGGCATCATCAAATCGTCTGACACGCAATTGAAGTGATGACATTTCTGCATAATAGGTAGGCTCCTGTGGATTCAATATCAAGGCTCTGGCAATGTCTGTAAGTGCCTGTTGGTATTGTCTGATTTGCAATTCGCATTTATAGCGAGTGTAATAGAAGAAATGATCTACGCGTCCGAGCATCAATGTGTCGTACTGATTATAGTCGGCAAGTGCTTTACGCCATTCCTTGTTCTCGTCGTAAGCATAAGCTCTGGCTAAGATGTAAGGGGCTGCCACACTTGTCAGAGGGCGAGGGCAGACTGCAATAGCGCTATCAAGCAATGCCATAATCTCTGTTTGTGGAGCCTTCAGTTGCTGCTTACATTGAGCTGCTTCGTAAAAGAGCTCGCCATTTCTGAGCGAAGTTTTTGTCAAATCCATGAATTGTTTGTAGGCCTCTTTGTATTCTCCCTTGGCATAAACGATTTGTGCAATTTGGTGTTGGTAGATAGGCGAGGGATTAATCTTGTAAGCCTCTTGTGCTTCAGTCATGGCTTTGTCCATACTCCATGCAGGATAAGCGTCTTGACCATGGTATATTTCTTTTTGGAATATCACCTTTGCATAATTGGAGTGCGCCTCGTCTTTCTTCGTACAATTAGCAATAGATTGAGCCATAAGCTTGTCTGCCTGTTCGTATTTGTTTGCTCCGACCAACATCAAAGCTTTGGTAGAGTAACCTTCCGGTGATTTTGGAAAAGCTTGGATATAGTCGTCTACATATTGGGCATGGGTGAGAGAGTCGCATTGCTCGGTCGACATCATCAGCATTAATAGTGCCTGTTGCTCGTCTGTAGGAAGTATGGCGCGTATCCCTGTGGTCTTGAGGATGGGGTCGCTAAGCGATAACCCGGTTGTTTTGAACTCATTCACTAAACGTACGTCTGTAGCATGGACAGTTGTACCATCGGCAGATAATTGGGCAATGCCGATGATTTGACCATTAGAATTGCAGATAGGAGCACCGATAGCAGATTCAGCAATCGTTTTATCAAAGACGTAATAATTGAATGTCTGATTGAATTTCTCAACCTTGGCAACGGCTAATGGGGTGGTAGCATTGGCTTTTATAGAGTAGTCAACAAGGAATGTCTTTGCTCCGGTACAGGCTGGAGTCTGTGCAAGTGGAGCTGGGGTTGAGCTGGTTCCAGCGCGGAATTTGCAAATATCGTAGAGTTCATTGGCTCCCCACATACCTGTAACCGGGTATTTATTGCCGTTTCCATCGACAATAACCGCACTTGCTGCACCTTTGAAAGGAGTCAGTAGACTAACGGCTTCTCCCTTGTTTCCGATGAAGAAACCTTTGCTGGAAGCATGTATGGAACCATCTTTGTTGAAAGTAGTCAGAGTAAATACTGATTTCGTAACATTTTTAATGTTACTAGATTGAGCATACCCTTGAACCATGCTCAATAATAGTAATGCTAGAATTGTGATGTGATAACGTATGTTTGTCATAATTGATAATTTTTCTATTTGGTTGTTTTATGGTCGAGTAATGCTCTTGCATTGCTGATAGCCTCTTTTGTAACGCTGCTGCCACTGAGCATTTGTGCGATTTCTTGCACTCTCTCCTCATCGGAAAGTAATATCATTCGACTTTCGGTTTCTTCTTCTGTGTCGTTCTTAGATACTTTATAGTGATGAGTACCCAATGCTGCAATTTGTGGAAGGTGAGTTATACTGATGACTTGGCGACCATTCATACCCATTTCGTTCATTATTTTAGCCATTTGTTCGGCAACTCTTCCACTGATTCCGGTATCCACTTCATCAAAAATAATTGTAGGTAATTTAATGGCACCACTAATCATTGCTTTGAGTGAAAACATGACTCTAGCAATTTCACCACCTGATGCTACTTGGCTAATGGGTTGGAGTGGAGTGTTCTTGTTGGCGCTGAAGAGAAATGATACTTTGTCGCAGCCATCGGAAGATAGTTCTTTCTGTTTGATAGAAACTTCAAACTTAATATTAGGAATGCCCATAGGGATGAGCCTAGTATGCATTTCTTCTTCTGTTAACTTTGAAGCTCTAGCCCTTGATTTAGAGAGAATTAAAGCTTTTTTGTTGCACTCTTTCTCTAAGAGTATAATCTGCTGGTTGAGTTCTGAGAGTTTCTCATCGTAGTCTCCGATTTCATTGAGCTGTGTAGCAATGGAATCGCGCTCATGCATTAATTCCTCTATAGACTCGACGTGGAACTTTTGTTGGAGCGAGTATATCGTATCTAGGCGCTGATTGAGTCTCTCTTGGAGTTGAGGATCAAACTCGATGGAATCGGCCTTTCCTGATATTTCTTGCGCAATATCTTTGACTTCTATGTGTAATTGGTCTAGTCTTTCTGCCAAGACTTTGGCATCTGCATGGTAGTTTTCGATGGAATGGAGGTTTTCTGAAGCATTTCTGATGTGTTGTATGATTCCATTGTCATCCCCAGACAGCAGATCATCGGTCTTGTAATAAGCAGCTTTAATACTTTCTGCATGTTCAATCTGAGCAATTTCTTGCTCAAGAGTTTCTTGTTCGTTGGTATCGTTGAGATTGGCATCGGAAAGTTCTTGAAGTCTGAATTGCAGATAATCTTGATTTTCTTTGTCTTTCTCTATATTCTCAGACAACTCTTTAAGTTGCTGTTGCAGAGCCTTTAATTGTTTATAGCTGTTTTGGTAGTCGGCTAATTCCTTGGTATTGTTTGCCAAGATGTCAATTACCTGCAATTGGAAATCTTCTTTTTGTAATAACAGGTTCTGATGTTGGCTGTGTATATCAAGAAGATTTTCTCCAAGTTCCTTGGTAATAGAAAGGGGAACAGGAGTATCATTGATGAATGCACGGCTCTTTCCTGTTACATTGATTTCGCGACGAATGATACAGTCTTGTGCTTCATAGTCAATGTCATTCGCTTGGAAGAATGATTCTAATGAATAGCCTGATAGGTCGAAATGGGCTTCTATGATGCATTTATTGGAACCGGGTTTGACAGATTTACAGTCTGCCCTTTGACCTAAAAGTAGGCCTATAGCTCCAAGAATGATACTCTTTCCGGCACCGGTCTCACCCGTTATCACAGAAAATCCGGGAAAGAAGTCAATGCTCATTTCCTTGATTATTGTGAAGCTTTTGATATGTAATTGTCTTAACATAATGCTAGTGAGGTTTTTATCTTAATATTTTTTCCCAAGAAGTATTTTGACTTGCATTGATTCGAATAAGTAAATCGTAGATAGCTTGTTTTTCTTTTTTTGTTCCTTGAGAATGATAGATGTTTACTAATTCGTCTTTCTTAAAGTCAGTCCAAATCTGTGGGAGCACGCTAAGAGGCTTGTTCTCATGTGCTTTTTTCAAATTACTCTCTAATGATTTGGTGATATTAGCTCTACCTCTGGCAGTATTTGTTTGCATTTCATCAAGCCCTGTACGATAGTAATCGTATTGCAGTTGGCGCAATGGTTTCATACCTTCATCTAGATAATCATTGATGATGGCAAATCTGTTTCTAGAGTCTTCGAAACTTTTCCAACCAGTGAAACTTAGGCTCTGTGCATTGTTGACCAACGTAAAGCATCTTTGTAGAATTTCTTCTCCGCCCATAGGAGCAAATGTATCTTGGTTGGTTCCGATAATGAGAAGAGCATAGTAGGCTAAGAGGGCAGTCAACTGGTTGTCTATGGTAGCCTCTGTAAAGTTCAATTGGTCGAACTGGGAAAAATCAAAGTTGAAGTTATTATCGGTATTATTGTATATGGTTGTAGTATAAGCAGAGTTGTATACAGGTCTGTTGGCTTGTATAATAGCCCTTGCAGTCATTTGGTTATTGTCCTTATCATACTTTGTGATGGTGATATTGAAGGAACAATTGATTCGTTCGTTCTTTTGGAAAATAAGTGAGGTCCATTGCCTGTCATTGAGAAATTGCTCAATAGACTTCTGTAAACTCGTGAATACAGACTCGTCAGTACCTTGTATCTGTGAATGATTGATGGCGACTTTTGCTAATAATTCCTGCCCATGTCCAATAGAAAATTGTAACATGAGGTATAAAAAAAAGAAAAGAAACTTAGCAAAAAACTTCATAACTACAAGTTTTCTTTATAACCTTCTAATGCATCAACAATATCTTTTGCAACGTCTTTCTTGCTTTTCTTTCCGAAGGCTTTGCGCTCACCGTTGCGATAGATGATAGTGATTTGGTTGTCATCACTTTGAAATGTAGTACCGGGAATTTGGGTGGAATTCATCACAATGAAGTTCGCATTCTTCTTGTTAAGTTTTTTAGTCGCATTTTCTAGCTCATGGTCGGTTTCTAAAGCAAATGCTACTAACAGCTGCTCAGGCTTCTTGGCTTTACCCAAAGAGGCTGCAATATCTTTTGTTGGAATCAAGGATAATTCAAGGTTATCACCAGTTCGTTTGATTTTAGAATCATTTTGCTCACCAAAGGTGAAGTCTGCGACAGCGGCGCTCAGTATGGTTACATCTGATTCCGGAAAATGTTTAGTGGTTTGTTCGTACATTTGCCCTGCGCTCTCAACGTCTATCCTGTGGACATTTTTGGGGGTAGGGAGGTGTACCGGCCCAGCAATGAGTGTGACATCAGCTCCTCTAGATGCACACTCTGCAGCAATAGCAAATCCCATTTTTCCCGAAGAATAGTTGCCAATGAATCTGACCGGATCTATCTTTTCAAATGTAGGACCAGCGGTGATAAGTACTTTCTTTTTGAAAGTAGACTGATGTTGGAAATACTGTTCAACTGCTTTTACTATGATTTCAGGATCTGCCATACGGCCTTTTCCTTCCAGTCCACTTGCTAGAAAGCCTGATTGAGGGTCAATAATGGTATTTCCGTAGCCTTGAAGGGTTGCTAAGTTCTGCTGTGTGGAAGGATGTGCAAACATATCTAAGTCCATGGCCGGAGCAACGAAGATTTTCGCTTTCATGCTTAAATAGGTAGTGATAAGCATGTTGTCGGCAACTCCATGAGCCATCTTCCCAATGGTAGAGGCCGTACATGGAGCAATAATCATGCAGTCTGCCCATAATCCGAGATCTACATGAGAATTCCATGTACCGTCTCTTTGGGAGAAAAATTCACTGATAGTAGGCTTTCTTGTTAAAGTAGAAAGTGTTAAAGGAGTGATAAACTCTTTGCCCGCAGGCGTTATAACAACTTGAACTTCTGCGCCAGCTTTGATAAGTAAGCGAATGAGAGAACAAGCCTTGTATGCAGCTATGCTCCCAGTAATACCTAAAACGATATGTTTGCCTTTCAACATCGGAAATCTATGATTATGGTTCGATTGTTATCTGTTGTTGAATTCTCTTAGTCTGATACGTGTGAGAATTTGCTTTGTATTGTTGGTAAAATCACCAGCAAGCATCCAACTATAATATCCCGGATCGCGTTTTAAAACGTCTGCCACTGGTATTCCTTTGTACTTGCCAAAGTTGAAGACTTCAATAAATTGCTCTTTTCCATCTTTATCGGTAACGGGAGCACCATCTTTGTTTAAGATCGGTTTCCAAATAATACGTCCTGCAAAGTCTACATTGGCATTCATTTTAGAGAATTCAGCCAATGCATCCATATCGTTTGGCAATATTCTTTCGGATGCGGATTGGTTCTCAGGGGAGTACATCGCTAATTCACCGAGTAGAACTCGATAAGTAGCTTCGGTATCTTGATCGGCTCGATGAGCTTCAAAATCATCCTCCATCTTTCTACCACAGTAGAATTCATAGGCTGCTGCGAGGTTTCTACGTTCCATTTTGTGGAAGATAGTCTGGATGTCAATGAGTTTGGATTTGGAGAAATCAAAGTCAACTCCCGCACGAAGGAACTCTTCGGAAAGCATGGGGACGTCGAAACGATTAGAATTGAAGCCAGCAAAATCGCAACCTTTAAACTCTTCATAGAGCTTGGGAGATAACTCTTTGAACGAAGGAGCATCGGCAACACTTTCGTTGGTGATACCTGTCAAGGCTGACACCTCCTGTGGAATGGGCTGGCCGGGATTAACTTTGTAGTCGCCACGGATTTCAGTACCGTCGGGTAAGACTTTGATATATGATATTTGTATGATACGGTCTTTAACCAGATCAAGCCCCGTAGACTCCAAATCGAAGACTACTAAGGGCTTTTTTAAGTTGAGTTTCATTTGAAAAAATTAATCGTTCAGAAGCATTGGCATAATCAGCATGAGGATATTTTGATTTTCCGGTTGCTGAGTAGGAATAACTATACCGGCACGACTAGGATCTGCCAATAAGATATCTACTTCTTCACTTTCCATGTTGTTGAGGATTTCCTGCATAGAGCTTCCTTTGAAACCAATGCTGATAATAGAGGAATCGTAATCACATACGATTTCTTCCTTAGCACTGGTAGCGAAGTCTACATCCTCTGAACTCAGGCGTAGTTTGCCACTTTCAAGATGGAAGCGAACCAATTGGCTGCTTTCACTAGCAAATGGGAGAACACGACGGAGGGCTCCTATGAGAATTTTTCTGTCAATAGTTAGCTTGTTTGGATTATTTCTAGGGATGACAGAGTTGTAATTTGGATATTTTCCCTCAATTAATCTACATGTGAGTACTGTGTTGCTTGTTGTAAATTCCGCAGTTCTAGCATTGAATTTAATGATGACCTCTGTATCATCCTTGACGAGAATTCCCTTCAAAAGCATTGCAGGCTTCTTGGGAAGAATGAATGAGGCTGGTGTTGAGTTCTTGATATTTAGTATCTGGTTGCGCACAAGTTTATGCCCATCACTGGCAACAATGGCTAGATTTTCGTTTGTCAGATCAAAATAGATACCGCTCATTACCGGCCTTAATTCGTCTTGTCCTGTGGCAAAAATAGAACGAGAAACATTGTCTAATAGGACGGCTGCCGGTATGGTGATAACGGTTACATCGTCTGTAATAGAAGTGTTTTTGGGATACTCGTTAGCATTTTGTGCAGTAAAGTTGTAAACACCATTTTGATATATAATCTGCACAGAATATGAATTGGTATCAATTTCGAAAGTTAGTGGCTGTTCTGGAAGTTCCTTGACGGCATCCAATAAGGTTCTACTAGGTACTGCAAAAACTCCATTTTGATCAGCCTCATCTAGTGAGAGGGTTGATTTGATGACATTCTCACTGTCAGATGCTGTGACAGATAATTCGTTCCCAGACACTTCGAACAGGAAGCAATCTAGTATGGGCAATGTATTTTTATTATTAATTACTTTTGCCAATGACTGCAGTCTATTATTGAGCAAGCTGCTAGAAATCGTAAATCTCATTAGTATGTTGTTTAAAATTATTAATCTGATTTTCCGTTGCACAAAAATACGAAAAACCATTGTCACCGGCAAAAAAAACGTATGAAATGTTCTCTTTTTAGAACTATTTTAGTAATTTCGCAAACTACAAAGTTATCAATAGTATTAAATAAAAATATAATGGAGTTACAAGGAAAAGTTATTGCAGTACTTCCTGAGCGTAGTGGCGTCTCTGCCCGTGGTGAATGGAAATCCCAGAGTTTTGTAATTGAAACACATGAGGCTTATCCACATAAAATGGTATTTGATGTTTTTGGTGCAGAACGTCTACAGAGATTCAATATTCAAGTAGGACAAGAGATTTCAGTGTCTTTCGATATTGATGCACATGAGTACAATGGACGTTGGTTTAATAATATCCGTGCTTTTGATGTGAGGCCGGTAGACCCGGCTTCCATTGGTATGGCACCTGCTGCAGCTCCGGTTGGAACATTCGGTAATACACCGATTCCGACACAATCTGCTGTACCTACAGCCCCTGCTATGGATGATGGGCAGGATAGCGATTTGCCATTCTAGCGCCCATCTCATAGGATAGACTCCCCTCTGTCACTTGTTAGGAGTGATAGAGGGGAGTTTTGTTTTTTTATTGATGATATTAATGTTTTAACATAATGGACTGTAGATTTATAACAAAATCATTATTTTTATATTTTTGCTATTCGTGTTTTTAGTTTGAATTCCGTAACTTTGCAATATTAAATAAATCGCTAGCAATATGAAACAAACTAAGATAGTAGCTTCAATCAGCGATCGCAGATGTGATCAGGATTTTATTAGAAGGCTTTTTTTTGCGGGGATGAATGTGGCACGTATTAATACAGCCCATGCAACTCCTGATGGTATCCGCACTATTGTCAAGAATATCCGTGCTGTATCACCTCATATAGGTATTATGATTGATACGAAAGGACCGGAGATTAGAACGACAGCAGTGGAGTCTCCTATATCATATAAGACAGGAGATGTAGTAAAAATATTCGGTCGTCCGGGAATGGATACTTCTCATGACATTATCAATTTAAGTTATTCTGACATCTGCAAGGATGTGAAAGTAAACGATCATTTGTTATTTGATGATGGTGAGTTGGATATAAAAATATTCGAGAATGTAGGTCCGATGCTTGTTGGTCAAGTACAGAATGATGGAACACTTGGGGCACGAAAAAGTGTCAACGTACCGGGTGAGCATATTGATTTGCCTGCTATTACTGAGAAAGATGAGCAGAATATTCTTTTGGCAATAGAACTTGATATTGATTTTATAGCCCATTCTTTTGTTCGTAATGCTGCGGATATTAAGGCTGTACAAACTATTTTGGATGAACATAATAGTGACGTCAAGATTATTTCTAAAATTGAAAACCAAGAAGGTGTAGATAATATTGATGAAATTATAGACGCTTCTTATGGTATTATGGTGGCCAGAGGAGATTTAGGTATAGAAGTTCCTATAGAGCGTATTCCGGGTATTCAGCGTCAAATTATACGCAAATGTATTTTGAAAAAGAGGCCTGTGATTGTAGCGACTCAGATGCTTCATACGATGATTAACAATCCTCGTCCAACAAGAGCGGAAGTGACTGATATTGCAAATGCCATTTATTATCGTACTGATGCATTGATGTTAAGTGGTGAGACCGCTAGTGGAAAATATCCGGTAGAGGCTGTTCAGACGATGGCAAGAATCGCAGAACAGGCAGAAAGAGACAAACAACGTGAGAATGATATTGAAATTCCTATTAATGTAGGGTGTGACCAACGAGAGTTCTTGGCACATGCTGCGATAGAATCGACAGTTCAATTAGGTGTACAGGGAATTATTACAGACAGTGAAACTGGTCAGACGGCACGTAATCTTGCTGCCTTTAGAGGACCGGTTCCAGTGCTTGCTATCTGTTATAAGGAAAAGACGCAGCGTTGGCTTAATCTAAGTTATGGCGTAATACCTATTTATCAGAAGGAGCATGTATCTTCACAGTATATGTTTTTTGCAGCATTGAGAATGTTGAGACAGAAGGGGTATATCAATCTAGAGGACAAGATTGCCTATCTAAGTGGTTCTTTTGGTGAAGGAGGAGGTACTACTTTCTTGGAAATTAATACTGTTAATAAGGTGTTTGATCAAAGATATCAGTTCCATTTACCCGGTGAAGTAGAGCGTGTAGAGCAGAATTAATCTGCTGAATATAACAAATAAAAGTCCTCACAACATTATTTAAGTTGTGAGGACTTTTTTATTGAAGTACTTAGATGTTAGCAGACTTTTCTACTACCGTCGCTAATAACTACATCATAAACTGCTGGTGCATGACCAAACTTTTCTGTGTACTTTTGCTTAGCAGTATTGATAAAACTGTCATAGAGATCTTCCTTTACAAGATTGATGGTACATCCACCAAAGCCACCTCCCATGATTCGGCTTCCTGTTACGCCACATTCTTTTGCGAGGTCATTTAAGAAGTCTAGTTCTTCACAGCTTACTTCGTACTCTTTGCTTAAGCCGTAATGTGTTTCATACATCTTTTGACCTACAGTTTCGTAGTCTCCTTTTTCCAAAGCATCGCACACAGCGAGGACACGATCCTTCTCTCCAAGAACGAAATGTGCACGTGTATAATCTTCTTCACCAACTTCTGAACGAACGGCTTCGAGTTGTTCCCAAGTGCAGTCGCGTAATGTTTCAAACTTCTGGTCAGGATATTTAGCAGCAATATGTTTTACTACATTCTCGCAACTGTTTCTGCGATCATTATAAGGAGAACCCTTTAGCTCGTGCTTTACTTTTGAATCAACTAAGACAAGTTTGTAACCTTTTGGATTAAATGGGAAATATTCAAACTCACGGCTACGACAATCGAGTCTCATTAGTTTGCCTTCTTGTCCAAAGACACTTGCAAACTGATCCATGATACCACAGTTTACACCAATGTATTTGTGCTCTGTAGCTTGGCCAGCTAATGCTAAATCCCATTTAGAAACCTTATTGTCACCGAACAAATCGTTTAAAGCAAAAGCGAAGCAACTCTCTAATGCTGCGCTAGAACTCATACCTGCTCCAAGGGGAACGTCACCAGCGAAAGCTGTATTAAATCCTTTGACATCAACACCAAGCTTTTTCATCTCTTGGATAATACCATAGATATAACGTGCCCAAGTAGCGTGTGGTCCTTCGGGATCGTTCACTTTGAATTCTACTCTGTCCTTCAGGTCAATAGAGTAGCACATGACAGTATCAGTACCATTAGGTCTAATCTCTGCCATAATTCCTTTGTCCACAGCTCCGGGAAATACAAACCCACCATTGTAGTCTGTATGTTCACCGATAAGGTTGATTCGGCCGGGAGACGTATATATGTTACCAATCAAGCCATCAAAATGTTTGATGAACCTACTTCTTACATGTTCAATATTCATAATATAAAATGTTTAGGTGTTAGAGATAGTTTTTATTTATTCTACAGGGATATCTTTGTTTACATTCTTATAGCCGATGAGAGCGTAGAATAGGATGTAAGCTGCACACAATACAACCACCCAATAAGAGGTCAGGAATGAACCGGTAACGTCGGCAACTAATGCTTGGAGACCTTGGAATACTGCACAACCACATACCATGGTCATAAATGCACCTGAGGCAATAGCTGTATATTTGCCAAGACCTTCAGTGGCAAGGTTGAATATGCTACCCCACATAACGGAAGCACAAATACCTACCAACAAGAATGCGAAGATTCCAACGGGTACTTGAGCAGTAATTACAGAAAGATTAGCCCAATCAATACCGGGAACAGTAACCATAACTGATGTAGGAGCAAACATACCGAAGAGAGTAAGAATTACAGAAACTCCGGATGTAATTGTCAACATCATCTTAGCAGATACCTTAGAACCGATAACACCGCCTGTAAAACGTCCAATCATCATAAACAAGAAGTACACGGCTACGATAAGTCCGGCAATCTGAGTATCCATACCTAGGCCCGGTGTAGCAGCATCAGGAGCAGTTGTCAAGTATTGGTTTACATAGTTAGGTACACCAATTTCTACGCCCATGTACATGAAGATAGCAAGGATACCCAAGTTGAAGTGACGGAAAGAGAATGCACTATGAGGATCTTTTTCAGTGCTAACTGCTTTCTGGACAGGCTCACTCTTAGGTTCTTCTATCTTTGTTAAAGCAATAACAATCAAAGCTACGGCAAAGATAGCAATAGCCAACATCAAGGCTGGAGTTGCATCTGAAATCTTAGCTTTGGCTGCATCTCCTACAAGGGCGCCCATTACGATATAGCAAGCTACAGCTGCTGCAGAGTTGAATGTACCACCTATTTGGATAAGCTGGTTTCCGTTGTTACCACCACCACCAAGGAGGTTAAGCATAGGATTCACAACAGTGTTAAGCATACACATCGTACAGCCTGCAACAAAAGCACCGATTAAATAAATAAGGAAGTTGTTGCTAGAAGCCATACCGCTGTACCACTGGAACAAGAGGCCGATGATACCAATTACGAGAGCTGCCATAGCCGTCTTCTTATAGCCAATCTTTCTGATAAGCATTCCTGAAGGAATACCCATTAATAGATATGCCATGTAGTTTCCATAGTTTCCTACCTGTGCTAAAACGTTGGAAACTGCAAATTGATTTTTAAGAATAGTAGCCATAGGATTGCAAAGGTTAGTAACGAACGCAATCATAGCAAAGAGCGCAATCATCATGATGATGGCACTCCATTGTTTTTTTTGTTGACTCATTGTATTAATTTAAAATTTATGATTATTTCCTTTTGAAAAATGATATTATTTATCGATGCCAAATTTATAGATAGTTTTCTGTTTGTACTTTCTATCCGGACAGAGCTGTACACTTGGGAAATAAGGATGATTAGGGGTATCTGGGAAATGTTGACATTCGAAACAAATGGCAGAACGACGCCCGAATGTAGCGCCATGTTGACCGGGATATCCTGTAGCCCAGTTGTGAGTATATAACTGAACACCGGGTTCAGTAGTATAGACTTCCATTGTTCGTCCACTATTAGGTTCTATAATCTTTGCAGCAAACGACATTTCGCCTTCTTCATTCTTGTTTAATACGTAGCAATGGTCGTAACCTGCGCCATTTTTGATTTGCTCATCGTCCGCGTCTATATCTTGTCCTACAGGTTTAGGGCTGCGGAAATCGAATGGAGTGTCGGCTACTTTGAGAATTTCCCCTGTAGGGATTGAAGTTTCATCAATAGGTAGATAGTAGTCAGCATTGATTTCACAAATCAGATTATCAATGGTTGGAGTAGGGTTGGCAATTCCCGCTAATGAGAAGAAACCGTGGTTTGTAAGGTTAACAATAGTCTTCTTATTCGTTTCTGCCAAGTAGTTGATGACAAGTTCGTCTTCGTCAGTCCAAGTATAAGTAACGTGAACTTTTACTTCTCCGGTAAATCCTTCTTCACCGTATGGAGATACATAAGTGAGTGACAACTCTTTTCGATTCATTAAGACTGCATCCCATACTTTGGCATTCGTGAATTCAACAAGCAAGTGCAAATTTACTTAATTAGTTCGTAAAAGCACTCATGTGGTGTTCTAAATTCTAATTTCTTTCTTGGTCTCATGTTAATTTTCTTTGAATACTTTGTTATTTGTTGATGACTGACATGCTCAAACGTTTCTTTTTTTGGCACGTATTGTCTAATCAGTCCGTTAGCATTTTCTATAGCCCCTTTCTGCCATGAAGCGTATGGGTCAGCAAAATAGACGGTGACACCAAGGCTTTTGCTTATCATTTCATGGCAAGCGAATTCTGTGCCGTTGTCCGTTGTAATAGACTTGACATGCTCTTTGAATGGAGATAGCAAATGTATTACAGTGCGTGCTAACTCCTTGGCATTCTTTCCCTTTTTAAGTTTTCTCATAAATAGTATATTTGTACTGCGTTCTATCAGTGTCACAATAGCACCATGATTTCCTCTTCCAACAATTGTATCCATCTCGAAGTCCCCAAAGCGTTTTCCGTCAACTTCAGTAGGTCTCTCGCTGATACTTGTTCTATTGGGTATGGATATACGTCTGCTACCAACAGGCTTGGCACGATGCTTTAGCTTGTGACGACAGAGTTTATATAGTGTTCCACCTTTTGCCTTGTCCTTACGTATCATACGATATATGGTTTCATGGCTAATATACTTGCCTTCCTTAGCCAATACACCAGATATTTGTTCCGGAGACCATTCTTCTGTGATAAGAAGACGTTTCGCCTCATCCATAACATCCTTTTTGATTGAATGATTGCCGGGAGTTTTTCGCTTTGTGAGAACAGCATTTGCTTGGGCAGTTTTCCAGTTATACTTTCCTCTGGTTCCACTATTACGTTTTATTTCACGAGATACTGTACTTGGACATACTTTTATTGCTTTCGCAATATCTTTTAATATAATTCCATTTTGGAGTAGCACAAAAATTGTGTACCTTTGCTCCGAGGTTAATTGATGATATTTCACAATACAAAGTTAATTAATCTTGGGGAGACAGAGGTCTCCCTTTTTTATTTTTTAAGCATTGCTTGTTGATTTTCCACTCATGGGGGCTGCTCGCCCCCAAACCCCTCGGTGTTTTCTGGTATAGATTATTAAGCTAAACCTACACCTGAAATTGCAGTTCTATGTTGAACTTGCGATTCCAACCGGTTTCCCCACCATGTAGGCAGTTGGGACCATTATTTACGAATAGTTCGTATTTCTTACCATTAAGTTGGAACTTTCCTTTAGCAATACGATTGCCGTACCTTCCAATAAGGGTTGATAAGTAAGGCTCTGGAGAATTAATAACATCTTGGATATTGTCGTGCCCTTGAATCACGTTAGCTCTCTTTCCATCTTTGTCAGGAACCATAATAGCAACAAGTGCACCGCCGTAGTTTGTGATAGCAACTTCGTTTCCATTTGCATTTTTCAGGATGTAGAGGTCTGTTTGCTTACCTCCAATAGTGGTCTGAAAATCCTCTCTTCTCAGGCCACAAATGTTTTCAGTTTCTGTTGTGCTCATAATATCGTAAAGTTTTTAGTTACCTTTCTCTATTGCAAAGTAACTGAAAAAAAATGAATAACCCAAATTAAAAAACTGAAAAAAAGCAGGCTACTACATTTTTTAAGAATCATCCTTTATTGGGCGATATTAGAGCGTAAATAGGTGAGTAAATCTGCTACTATATAGCTAGAGCCTCCTATAAATATAAGGTCTTCTTTGTTTGCATATTGTAATGCTGTTAGGTAAGCTTCTTTTACGGTAGGAAAATGTTGTCCTTTGTATCCTAATGAATCGCCAATGTCTTGAATTTGTTCTTCCGGTATGGCACGTTTACTGTAAGCTCTAGTCCAATAGTATGTGGCATTCTGTGGTAACATTTCCATTACGGCAAGAATGTCTTTGTCGTCTACCATGCCAAAAACGATATGCAAATACTTATATTGTTGACTTTTAAGTTGAGAGGCAATATAATTCCATCCACCGACATTATGTCCCGTGTCGCAAATTACTTTTGGCGTCTGCTGGAGAGTCATCCAACGTCCCACTAACCCGGTAGACTCGCATACATTCCGGAAACCGGCATGAATGGCATTTTGTGGAATATTGAGAATGGAATTTAGAAGTTTGATTGCTGTTAAGACTGTGTTTGTATTTTTAATTTGATAGTTCCCTCCCAGTTCTCCATGAAAGTTACCATAATCTTTTGAAATATAGTCAATCCCCCCTTGCTCACAGGTAGTTGCGTCAAGAATCTCTTTACTATCTTCTGCAAATACGATAGGAGAGGAGCATTCGGATGCTTTCTGCAAGAATACCGGTTTGCTTTCTTCTGTATATTCTCCTACAACAACTGGTATAGAAAGCTTAATGATACCGGCTTTCTCAGCAGAGATTTTAGCAATCGTATTTCCGAGAAATTGGGTATGATCGAGGCTAATGTTAGTAATGATAGACAACAGTGGAGTAATGATATTGGTACAATCGAGGCGTCCACCGAGTCCAACTTCTATAACAGCAATGTCTACCTGCGCGTCTTTAAAGTATTTGAATGCTAAGGCTGTGGTTAATTCAAAGAAACTCGGATGGAGTGGTTCAAAGAAATCTTTTTCTTTTGCGACGAAATCTACTACATACTCTTCACTGATACATTCACCATTAACTCTAATGCGTTCACGAAAATCAACAAGATGTGGACTTGTATATAAGCCTACTTTATATCCGCTTGCTTGTAAGATAGAAGCTATGGTATGCGAGCAAGACCCCTTTCCGTTGGTTCCTGCTATGTGGATTGTTTTGTATGTTTGATGCGGAAATCCAAAGTGTTTGTCAAGTATGTGTGTGTTTGATAATCCCTCCTTATATGCAGTAGCACCCACTTGTTCGAAAACAGGGGTGCTATTGAATAAATATTCTACAGTTTCTTTATAGTTCATTTTCAAGAAAAGTAGTTTCTAAATTTCTGAAATATAGTACGCTTAGTGGTATTGTCGCCTTTGAAGTTATCATGGGATGTCCATTCTTCTAGAATGCTCCTTTCGTCGGCAGTCAAAGTCTTGGGAACATAGACGCTGATGTTGACAACCATATCTCCGATGCCATTGCCATAACCACTGACAGCAGGCAGGCCTTTGCCACGAAGTCTAAGGGTTTTACCGGGTTGTGTTCCCGGTTCAATCTTGATTTTAACTTTCGTGTCTTGAAGTGTTGGAATCTCTACCTCGCCGCCTAAAGTCGCTGTCGGGAAGTCCAGTAGGAGATTGTAGATGAGATCTTGTCCATCTCTTACAAATGTATCATTCTCTTCCTCTTCAATATAAACTTGGATGTCACCAGAAATCCCATTGTGTTGCCCGGCATTTCCCTTGCCGGGCACATTGACCACCATACCTTGGGCAACACCAGCCGGAATCTTGATTTCTACGACCTCTTCGCCTTTTTTAACGCCGCTACCATGGCACTCATGACATTTGTTTTTGATGACACTTCCTTCACCGTGACAAGTAGGACACTCTGTTTGGGTCTGCATCATGCCAAGCATTGTACGAACGGTCTTTACCACATAGCCTCTTCCACCACAGGTAGAACAAGTCTCAGAGCTACTTCCTGCCTCTGCACCAGAGCCATGACAATGCTCACATTCGACATCTTTTCTTACTTTGAATTTCTTGACTACACCAGTTGCAACTTCTTTCAAAGAGAGTCTAACCTTTAGTCTTAAGTCTGCTCCGCGGTATTGTGGTTTCTGTTGTTGGCTGCCGCCACCGAATCCACTAAATCCACTAAATCCGGAATGACCGCCGAAGATATCTCCAAACATAGAGAAGATATCATCCATATCCATGCCACCACTGAATCCGCCACCAAATCCTCCGCCCGGTGCATTGAATCCGAATTGATCGTATTGTTGGCGTTTTTGTGGGTCATGGAGAGTGTCGTAAGCCTCTGCGGCTTCTTTAAATTTCTCTTCAGCTTCCTTGTTTCCGGGATTTCTATCCGGATGATACTTGATAGCTAGCTTTCGATAAGCCTTCTTTATATCATCTTCTGAGGCGTTCTTATCTAGCCCCAGCACTTCATAGTAATCTCTTTTCTGTGCCATATTATTGTCCTACTGCCACCTTGGCATGGCGAATCACTTTGTTGTTGAGTGTATATCCCGTAAGAACGCAATCAATAATTTTGCCTTTTTTGTCGTCTCCCATACCGGGAACCATGGCAATAGCCTCATGGAAGTCTGTGTTGAACTCGGCATCCTCGGTATCAATCTTCTTGACGCCAAGTCCTTCTAGCGATTTCATAAACTTCTTGAAGATAAGTTCCATACCTTCTTTGATGGCTTTCGGATCTTCGGTCTTATCGTCTAGAGCACGTTCAAAGTCGTCAATAATAGGGAGAATTGCAGAGATAGAACGTTCTCCACCATTCTCTATCAATTCGGCTTTCTCTTTACGAGTACGCTTTTTGTAGTTCTCAAATTCTGCAACTGTACGAAGATATTGATCGGTCAGACTATCTAACTTTTGTTGTACTTCTGTTAGAGGGTCTACTTCTTTCGGTTCTTCTGTTTTTGTTTCAGCTTCTTGAGTTTCTACATCTTCTTGTTGGTTTTCTGTAGATTCAGCACTCTGTTGGTTCTTATCCTCGTTCAGTTCTGTTTCTTTTATGTTTTCTTCTGACATCATATAAACTATTTATAAAGGTTCTATGCAAATGTTATGCCACCTTTTTGAGAAAATAAAAGATGGCATTTGGATTAGTACATAGTTGCTCTTTGGGCTTTCAACTGTTCATCGTAGATGTACTCGTCGTAACTCATCAATTTGTCTATTGTTCCTGTTGGAGTCAATTCTATGATACGATTTGCCACCGTCTCGATAAACTCATGGTCGTGACTTGAGAATAATATGTTGCCTTTGAAGTTGACTAGGTTATTGTTGAAAGCTTGAATACTTTCAAGGTCTAGGTGGTTGGTTGGGGTATCTAGTATGAGACAGTTTGCGTTTTGCAATTGCATGCGAGCAATCATACAACGCATTTTCTCTCCACCGGAAAGCACGTTGACTTTCTTCTCCACCTCTTCGCCGCTGAAGAGCATTCGGCCGAGATAGCCTTTCATCATGACTTCGTTTCCTGTACCAAATTGTCCGAGCCAGTCTACTAGATTCAAATCGCTGTCAAAGAATTCTGTGTTATCAAGAGGCAAGTAGGCCGTTGTAATGGTAACGCCCCATTTGTAGGTTCCAGCAGTAGCTTCCCTGTTGCCATTGATAATCTCAAATAGTGCCGTCATGGCTTTTGGATTATGGCTAAGGAATACTACCTTTTCTCCTTTTTCTATGTTGAAATTGACATTGTCGAAGAGTACTGTGCCATCAGCATCAACCGCTTTTAACCCTTCTACTTCAAGAATTTGGTTTCCGGGTTCACGTTCCATTTGGAAGATAATACCGGGATATTTACGGCTACTTGGGCGAATTTCTTCTACATTTAGTCTCTCTAGCATTTTCTTGCGGCTGGTGGTCTGGCGACTCTTTGCCACATTGGCAGAGAAACGGCGGATAAATTCTTCCAATTGCTTACGTTTCTCATCTGCTTTCATGCGCTGATTTTGAGCCTGACGGAGTGCCAATTGCGAACTCTCATACCAGAAACTATAGTTTCCGGAGAATACAGTAACCTTGCCAAAGTCAATATCTACAGTCTGGGTACTTACTGAGTCCAAGAAGTGACGGTCGTGGCTGACAACCAAGACTGTTTGTTCTACGTTGCCAAGATATTCTTCCAACCATTCTACTGTGTCGAGATCCAAGTCGTTGGTAGGCTCATCGAGTAGCAGGTTGTCAGGGTGTCCAAAAAGAGCTTTGGCCAACATGACGCGCACTTTTTCGTTGTTAGAAAGTTCACTCACCAACTTATCGTGTCTATCTTCTTTGATTCCGAGGTTCTGGAGTAGTTGAGCAGCTTCGCTTTCAGCTTCCCAACCATTCATTTCAGCAAACTTTTCTTCCAGTTCTGCAGCCCTGTTTCCATCCTCTTCTGTCATCTCTGGCTTGGAGTAGAGGGCTTCGCGCTCTTTCATGTTGGTCCATAGAGGCTGGTGTCCCATGAGGACTGTATCCAATACTTTGAATGTATCGTACTTGAAGTGGTCTTGTTCTAGCACAGACAGGCGCTCACCCGGACCGAGTTCTACAGTTCCCTTGTTTGGCTCAAGTTCACCACTGATGGCCTTTAATAGGGTGGACTTACCCGCACCATTGGCTCCGATGACGCCATAGATGTTACCATGAGTGAATTTTAAATTTACATCTTTATAAAGAACTCTCTTTCCAAACTGGATTGCAAGATTCGAAACTGTTATCATTTTTTGTATATACCTTATTATAATAATTGGATGCAAAGGTACTAAAAAAAAACTTACCATACAAGAGCAACGGCTCTTTCTCGACCTGCTGGTCAATGAAGAACCGTTGTACATGTGAATAGTATCATACTGATCGTTATCCTATCATCAGTTTTAAGTCTTCTTCTACAGTTGTGATACCGCCTAATCCGAAGTTGTCTACAAGTACTTTGAGTACGTTTGGCGATACAAATGCAGGAAGTGTAGGGCCGATATGGATATTTTTGATGCCTAAACTCAGCAAGGCTAATAGCACGATGACAGCCTTTTGTTCGTACCACGCGATGTTGAATGCAATAGGTAGGTCGTTGATATCGGCTGCTCCAAAGATTTCCTTTAACTTTAATGCTACAACAGCCCATGTGTAAGAGTCATTACATTGTCCTGCATCAAGTACACGTGGAATGCCGTTGATATCTCCAAGGTTCAATTTATTGTACTTATATTTGGCACAACCGGAGGTAAGGATGATGACATCTTTGGGTAATTTCTGAGCGAATTCAGTGTAATAGTTGCGATCTTTGAAGCGACCGTCACATCCCCCCATAACAACAAACTTGCGGATGGCACCGTTCTTAACAGCTTCGACTATTTTATCGGCAAGAGCGAATACCTGGTTATGTGCGAAACCGCCGATAATTTCTCCTTGTTCTATTTCGGTAGGAGCTTCACATGTCTTGGCCAATTCTATTACTTCAGAGAAGTCCTTGTGTCCGTTAGCTTGTGTCTCAATGTGCTTCCAACCGGGGAATCCGGTAGAGTTCATCGTGAATACGCGCTCTTTATAGTTGGCGTTAGGCAATGGTGGAACGATACAGTTGGTCGTAAATACGATAGGACCGTTGAAAGTCGAGAATTCTTCTTTCTGTTTCCACCATGCATTACCATAGTTTCCTACCAAATGCTTGTACTTCTTTAACTGTGGGTAATAGTGTGCTGGTAGCATCTCGCCGTGTGTATACACATCGATACCGGTACCTTCGGTCTGCTTCAATAGGTCTTCTATGTCGTGAAGGTCGTGTCCGGAAATTAATATACCCGGCCTTTTGCCTACACCGATATTGACCTTTGTGATTTCTGGATTGCCGTATGAGCTGGTATTGGCCTTGTCTAGGAGTGCCATGACAGCCACGCCTTGCTTGCCAGTCTCTAGTACGAGGTTAAGCAGTGTATTCATTTCAGTATCTGGATCAGTAATGCCGGCCAAAGCCGCACTCATGAAGTCTGTGATGGTTTCATCCCGATAGCCGAGACGGGCAGCATGTTCGTAATAGGCAGCAATTCCTTTCAAGCCCAAAACCATAAGTTCTTTCAGCGAGCGCAGATCCTCGTTGGTATTGCGAAGTACGGTTTGTCTTTCTCCTTCTGCGTCGTATTCATTTCTCTCTCCAGTCCATTTTACTTCTTGATAATCGGGTAGGGAGATGTTGTTCTGATCCGTCAAAGTCATGAGTCGCTTCTTGAGTTCGATTCCATTATCAATGCGTTTAAGCAAAGCTTCATCGTCAAAATTCGCATTAGTGATGGTTGTAAAGAGCGCATCAACAATGAAGTCATCTACCTCTATACCAGTATTGATACCTGCTTTACTGAGTTCATGGTCTATCGTACCGATACCTCTAGTAATACTCAGTAGTAAATCCATGTATTTATTAGTCTGTGGCAATTTTCCACATACGCCTCTTAAAGTACATCCAATACCTTTTGCTGTTTCTTGACATTGAAAACAGAACATCTTATTTTCCATCATAATGTTTTAATATAATAATTGATTAATGATGGCGCAAAGATAGGTTAGTTAATGGAAGTGGATGAGTAACAATTGTTACTCAATGGGGTTAAAGAATGTTATATTTGAGTGTTGCGATAAAGTTGGTTTATTATGGAAAAGCTCATTACATGGTTTTGTGTTATCATGTGAATTCTTAGATATTGCTGAAATGCCGAGTCAGCAACGGTGAACAGGCTTTACAGCATTACTGCGATGACTAGGCAGTGATATTGCAAAGGCGTCGCAGTAATATGAGATAGATGTGTTGAATATTGGTTAGCGTCCGATTGGGGACCTAAAAACTGTTTTCTATCGTAAATCGATCACTTCTGCCGAAGGATATTCTTTAGAATTAAACGAGAAAACACTGTCTGATATCTTCTTCTTTTGGAAGTTGGTAATATTAATGGTAAGCCAATTCTTTCCTTGTAACACCTTCACTTGGCTAGGAACGTAAGTCTTCTTGTTGATAAGCAGATAAAGTTCTTTGAGTGGACGTTTGGTATTTTGGGCTGTTAAATGAACTTTATAATTATTCCCTTGCGTACTGGATGACATGTTGTAGCCGCTCTTATAGATGGTCACGAATGCATAAGGATTCATTACAGCTTGCTTGGCCTCATTAGGAGTAGTGATGTTTACTTCGTTGGAACTTTTCATGTAAGTCCATTGCGTCTTTCCGTTATACCAGATTGTGGCTTGAGGGGAGTGGGCAACGAACTTATTCTTTTTAACAGTTATGGTACCACTTGTTTTCCCAATATTATCACCTGAAATCGAAAAATTAGCGCTGGCACCTCCTTTTGTATTCAATGTAGCTGCCGTCTTATCCAGTATTTGCATGGTTTGAGAGGGAGTCTGAGCTTTCAAACCTGTAAAGCAAGCTGATATAAAAAATAATAATGTGAATAGTTTCTTGTTCATATTCTTTTAGTTTTAATATGAGCAAAGTTAGAAAAATACACTGTGATGAGATGAGACTTTTAGTGTATTTATCTAACTTTAAGAACTCTTGCAATAGTTTTATTGCTTTTAAGGAAATATATATCAGGCTCCGTGGAGTTGGGCAAGCAATATGTTTAGTTGGTTTTCATCTTGAATTAAGACGTCACGAGGTTTGGAACCCTGTGCCGCACCAACAATACCTACTTGCTCTAATTGATCCATTAGGCGACCCGCTCTATTGTATCCGATAGAGAAACGACGCTGAATCATGCTGGTAGAACCTTGTTGTGAAATAACGATGGCATGGGCGGCTTCCTCGAAGAATGGGTCAAGATTCTGTATGTCGGCACTACCTCCGTTGCCAACACTTCCACCTTCGTCTGATGGAGGCTCCGGTAATTCCATTGGTTCTACGGGTCCCGGCTGGTCAGAAATATAATTATTGATGTTCTCTATTTCCGGTGTGTCAACGAAGGCACATTGTACACGTACCGGTTCATTGCCATTTAAGAACAATAAGTCGCCTCGGCCGACAAGTTGATTAGCTCCTGAACGGTCGAGAATGGTTCTTGAGTCAATCTGTGAACTCACTCTGAATGCCATTCTTCCGGGGAAGTTAGCCTTGATATTACCGGTGATGATATGGGTTGTTGGACGCTGTGTGGCAATGACCATGTGGATACCTACGGCACGTGCCAACTGTGCTATACGGGCTATTGGTAGTTCAATCTCTTTGCCGGCAGTCATAATCAAATCTCCGAATTCATCGATAATGACCACGATATAAGGCATATATTCATGCCCTTTGGTCAGATTGAGTTCGTGATTGACGTATTTCTTGTTGTACTCTTTAATGTTCTTTGCTCCGGCAATCTTTAATAAATCATAGCGGTGATCCATGAGTGCGCACAGGCTCTTCAATGTCTTTACGACTTTCGTGACATCAGTGATGATTGGTTCTTCGTCGTTTTCGGGTAGACAAGCCATCATGTGAGAGGCTATCTTATGGTAGATGCTGAACTCAACTTTCTTGGGATCGACTAGCACGAATTTCAATTCGTTCGGATGTTTCTTGTAGAGTAGGGAAGTAATGATGGCGTTTAGACCAACGGATTTACCCTGGCCTGTGGCACCCGCAACAAGTAAATGGGGCAGTTTGGCTAAGTCTACCATGAACACTTCGTTGGTAATAGTCTTACCAATGGCTAATGGTAGCTCCATCTTAGTCTCTTGGAATCTCTTTGAATTGAGGATACTTTCCATTGAAACTATTTGTGGATGCTTGTTAGGAACTTCTATACCGATGGTTCCCTTGCCCGGAATAGGAGCGATAATACGAATTCCGAGAGCAGAAAGACTAAGTGCAATGTCGTCTTCTAGGTTTCTAATCTTACTGATTCTTACACCTTCTGCAGGAGTAATCTCATAGAGGGTGATGGTTGGACCTACTGTTGCTTTAATCTCTTTGATGCTGACACGGAAGCTATTAAGCACTTCTACAATACGAGCATTGTTGGCCTTGATTTCGTCCATATCCACCTGTGGACTACCGTTATCATCATACTTTTTCAATAAGTCCAATGTGGGGAACTTATATTTGGTGTATGGCTCCAATGGATTGATAGGTGTTTTCAGGATCTCTTCGATATTTAGATTCTTACCGGTAGCAGTCTCTTCTTGCTTAGCTACTTCTACTTTGAGTGTATTATCACCGGTTTCATCGAATTTTGGAGTGCTAGGATTTTTTACTTCTGGCTTCTCTGTCTTTTGCAAAGGAGCGAAATTTGTTAAATCTACTACCGGTGAAACCTTTTCTTCTTGGGGCGTTATAGTCGTAGGCTCACCATTTTTATCTTCTTCCTCTTCGTCTTCTGAGTCGGAAATCTCGGGGGATTCTGGTTCGACAGTATTTTCTTCGTGGTGCGAGAAATTTGTGACGCTGAACTTAACTTTGTTTGTGAGATACTTAACAGGGTTAAGTGCTTTCCTTATCACTTCGATAGTTTCGGCACTCAAGTAGGTAAGAAAGGTTAAAGCTACAAGCACTAAGAGAGCTGTAAGGCCCGGAGGGCCTACGACATTCTCTAATTGTTGGACGCAAAATAGCCCATGATTTCCCCCGGGATTGAAGACCTGACCACCCATGAAAGGAGTTAGGAATTTGGCAAATGTGACAGAGCCCCATATCATAACAAGCATTGTGCATAGGAACCACTTCCAAAGATTGACTCTATAAGCTCGCATCAAACGAAGACCTGCCAATATAATAAAAGCCGGAATAAGAAATGATGTGAGACCAAAATTCACTGCAATCAATTCGTATGCAATGATAGCGCCTAATGAACCACAGTAATTGGAGAACTCATGCTTGCTATTGAGCCATTCGCCCGGCCTCAAATCTTCTAGTAAACTTTGGTCGGCTTGCCCTGTGTTGAAATATGATACCATGGCAATAATCATGTATACTGCCACTATAACGAGGACTACACCTAATAAAAAGTCTGATTTTTCGCTGCCTATATTGTTTTTTAAACCGATTGCTTCGCTTATATTTTTAGGCTTACGTTCAGTTTTTTTTCTTGCCATTATGTCTTTTTGCGTATTTAAAAATTTAATTGCAAAAATAGTGTAAAAAAGTGATAACCGCCCATAAATTCATATCTTTTTTCTAATTTTGCACCCTATTAGACTTCCCTTTATGAGAAAAATCATATATAGTAAATTTGACAAGAAAGCCATTAGCCTATTGCCACCAGTCTCATTTTCGGGGCGAATCATCACAATCTTGTCTGAAGGTGAGGCTGAGAAAGCTGTAGACTATTTGCTATCAAGTAAGATTTTAGGTGTTGACACTGAGACTAGACCTGCCTTTCACAAAGGAGAGAGCCATAAAGTATCTTTGTTGCAAGTGGCAAATCATGATACTTGCTTCCTGTTTCGGCTCAATAGGATAGGAATGTGTCCACCTATTATTAGACTATTGGAGGATACTACAGTCCCCAAAATTGGTTTGTCATGGCACGATGATTTACTATCTCTACATCGGCGCACTGCTTTTGTGCCCGGTTTCTTTATCGATTTACAGGACATTGTCGGCTTGCTTGGCATTAAGGATATGAGTTTACAGAAGTTGTATGCAAATATCTTTCATGAGAAGATCAGTAAACGTCAACGACTCACCAATTGGGATGCCGATGTATTAAATGAAAAGCAGCAAGTATATGCAGCTATTGATGCGTGGGCATGTGTCAATCTTTATGAAGAAATTTCTCGTCTTATGAAGACTAAAGACTATGATTTGATAGCAAACGAAGAGGAGAAACAGGATACAGATAATAATAAAATAGCATTAAGTAGCAATTCATAATTATGCCATATAAGTCAATTTACTTAAAGAAAGGTAAAGAAGAATCATTAAAACGTTTCCATCCTTGGATATTCTCTGGGGCTATCCATCATGCTGATGAAGGTATAGAAGAGGGCGAAGTTGTACGTGTCTATACGGCAGATAAGAACTTTATTGCCGTTGGGCATTTCCAAATTGGTTCAATAGCTGTACGAGTATTGTCTTTCAAAGACATTGAAATCAACCATGATTTTTGGATCTCAAGATTGTCGGATGCACTGACTATGAGAGCGAGAATTGGTGTTGTTGGTAGTAAAAACATGACTTATCGACTGGTACATGGTGAAGGTGACTTAGTGTCGGGGCTTATTATAGATTGTTATGGGCGGACAGCTGTGATGCAGGCGCATAGTGTTGGCATTCATTTAAGTCGTTATCAGATATGTGAAGCTTTGTTGGAAGTGATGGGAAACCAGCTGGATGCCATTTATTATAAAAGCGAAACAACCCTCCCTTTCAAAGCGGAACTAGGACAAGAAAATGGCTTTATCCACGGCAGTACGGATGATGACGTGACCATAGAGAATGGTTTGAAATTCCATGTAGACTGGTTGCGTGGCCAAAAGACAGGTTTCTTTGTAGACCAACGTGAGAATAGAATGCTCTTAGAGCAATATTCTGCCGGAAAATCAGTGCTGAATATGTTCTGTTATACAGGTGGATTCTCTGTCTATGCGATGCGAGGTGGAGCCAAATTAGTCCATTCTGTAGATAGTAGTGCTAAGGCTATTGAGTTGACAAATAGAAACATAGACCTCAATTTTCCCAATGATTTGCGACATGAAGCAATCTGTGAGGATGCTTTTAAATATCTTGATCAGCATGATGATACATATGATTTGATGGTGTTAGATCCTCCGGCGTTTGCCAAACATCGTGCCGCTGTACACAATGCATTGAAAGGTTACACGCGTTTGAATGTCAAAGGATTGCAGAAAATCAGGCGTGGTGGTATCTTGTTTACGTTTAGTTGTTCGCAAGTTATTACTAAAGACAACTTCCGTAATGCTGTTTTTACTGCGGCTGCACAGGCTGGTCGCCATGTAAGAATCTTGCATCAACTTCATCAACCAGCTGATCATCCAATTAATATTTATCATCCTGAAGGTGAATATTTGAAGGGATTGGTATTGTATGTAGAATAATGAGTAGAGCACAAAGTATCTTTATTAATAAGGTTAGAGACTTTATCCGGCATGAGCATCTGCTGAAGCACGATGCAACTTATCTTGTCGGATTGAGTGGTGGTCCTGATAGTGTAGCCTTATTACGTGTACTTTGTGGATTAGGATACTCTATTGAGGCTATTCATTGCAATTTTAATTTGCGTGGAGAAGAGTCGATACGCGATGAAAAATTTTGCAAAGACTTGTGTCAACAATTAGATATTAAGTTTCATACAGTCCATTTTGATACTTATGAATATGCAAAGAAGTATAAATTAAGTATTGAAATGGCTGCCCGACAACTGCGTTATAATTATTTCGAACAGTTGTTGAAAGACTTGGATGGGCAAGGTATATGTGTGGCGCATCACCTAGATGATAGTATAGAGACGTTTTTTATCAATCTATTAAGGGGTACCGGACTTCATGGACTGACTGGTATTGCTCCTCAAAATGGCCATGTGTTGCGCCCTATGCTGTGTGTGTCGCGATCAGAAATCATGGATTATCTCGCCGAAATAGGGCAATCTTACGTTGTTGACAGCTCTAATTTGGGAGACGAATACGTGAGGAATAAGATTCGACATCAAGTGATTCCACTGATGGAAAATATGAATCCTGCATTTCGGAGAAACATGTCACGTACTCTTCTATACTTATCCGGGGCGGAGAATATACAGGATGAGACTGTCAAACAAGCTGTTAATGATGTGATAGTTTCCCAAAAAGAGACGGAAATACTCATCAGTAAAACTAAGTTGCAAGAATATTTTTATGGTGAGTTTGTTTTGTTTGAATTATTAACAGCATATCAGTTCTCTCCAACGCAAATAGAAGAAATATGGCATTCTATACCGGCTGGAGTGGGAAAAAGGTGGAGTTCTTGTGATTGGGGATTACTAATAGACCGCCAATATTTGATACTCTCGATTGCAATGTCCCAAGATTTACAAAGGAAAATAAAAATTCCGGAGAATGGAGTATATGTTTGGGATGAGCAAAAGAAGTTCAAATTCTCTGAATGTAAATATGATGAGAGCTTCATTATTAGCCGAGAACGCAATAGGGCAACATTGGATTTCAATAAAACAGCCTATCCGTTGACGGTGAGGTATGCTGTTACAGGCGATCGGTTTGTCCCATTTGGTATGGCAGGTTCTAAGCTTATAAGTGACTATTTGACCGATAAGAAGCGCACACGATTCCAAAAAGAAGTGCAATTAGTCGTGGAAGATGCCAACGGGAAAATCATATGGTTGGTAGGAGAGAGAACGGATAATAGGTTCAGAGTGAGCACATCTACCACAACTTGTCTTTGTATAGAGGTCTTAGAATAAATATTCTGTCATATATAAAAGAGGGTGTGTCAAAATTGATACCCCCTC
>NZ_KQ960617.1 GCF_001553265.1 Prevotella sp. DNF00663
CAGGGTGGGTCAAATTAGTGTGGCTTTTCCAAATATCGCTCATTTCCAAATCGTTACCTATACAACCAGTATTTAATCGCAGAGTATTGTGTTTTAAGCACTTAGCCCAATATCATATTTTTTTACCGGACAGCAATAAATGTATATATCCACTCTTTTTTTTGCAAAGAGTTGTTTCTATTTTATCTATTCAGCATGATGCCAATATCGCTGATGCCGGGAAGAATTTCACGCTTCATATCATGGCGTACGCTGATAGACAGGCTGTCGCCAGCGTGCAGATACATCTCCGTTACCTTGAAATGGTATTGATAATAGCTCAAACCGCGACCTTTACTGTTGCCTCGACGGTCTATCAATTCACAGTTGAGGGTATCTGATTTCACGCTACGGCCGGGGAAACGAGTCTGGTCTACAATCAGTGTCAGCTCCATAAAAGGGTACGAGCCGTTGATACGCAAGCCTAACTCAGCCTTGTACATGCCCGACTGTGCTACCGGTGGTATCTGATATTTCAGTGTGTCGTTCTTCTCCCATCCGGCAATAGGTGTATGCTCATATTTGTCATACACCTTATTTCCGGTACAAGCCGACAAGAGTGCGACTGCCACGACTATGACTGAGAGAAATCGTTTCATTGTTTTGCCGGTGTGGCGGTCTCTTGATTTCTTGTTTGTGAAGCCTGTTGAGGTTTGTTATCACGGTTTTGTCCGTTGTTCCTGTTGCCGTGATTGTTGCGATGATGACCATTCCTTGTTCCACGGTTGTCGCCATTGCGCTGTTCACCCTCTTTGGTTTGAGGTCTCGGTCTATTGTTTGGTTTGTTGTTACGCTTCTTTTTGTTACGATCAAAACGACTCAAATCGCCACCTTCCAATAAGTCTTTAGGCCGTTCGGGTTGCTTCTGCTTGTCGTCTTCCAAGAGCGATAGGGGCTTCTCTCCACGCTTGTTCATCTCGATAACTTCGCGTGCTCGCTGTGCAGAGATGGTCTCTAGATTCACGGGCATGCGTTTGTCGGTAGAGTAAGTTACCTCTCCTGCCAATATATCTTGCTTGAAAAAGTAGTAATCGCTGTCTTGTGTCTGTAGCATTACCTCCTTGCTAGGCATCTTACGCCCTGCTTCCATGTAGGTATCCACTTCGTAGTTCATGCAGCATTTCAACTTGGCGCACATGCCGGCAAGCTTCTGTGGGCTCAGTGAGATGTCTTGGTAGCGTGCAGCGTTGGTGCTTACGCTCACAAAGTTCTTCAACCATGTAGCGCAACAAAGCTCACGTCCACATGGGCCAGTACCACCGATGCGCCCTGCTTCCTGCCTTGTACCAATCTGTTTCATCTCAATACGCACGTGGAAAGTGTCGGCCAACACCTTGATAAGTTGTCTGAAGTCTACACGTTCGTCGGCAATATAGTAGAAGATAGCTTTATTTCCGTCGCCTTGGTATTCCACATCGCCAATCTTCATTTGTAGTCCTAGGTTCTTAGCTATCTGTCTACTCTGTATCATGGTGTCGTGTTCGCGACTCTTAGCTTCGTGATATTTGTCCATATCAACAGGCTTTGCGATGCGGTAGATACGCTTGATGTCGTCTGCAGACTTCAGGTTTGCTTTCTTGATTTGCAGTGTGACGAGCCGTCCTGTGAGTGTTACAGTGCCGATGTCGTGACCCGGTGTGGCTTCCACGGCCACGATGTCGCCCTTTTTCAGAGGCAGGTTGTTCACGTTATGGTAGTATCCTTTGCGCGTATTTTTGAATTGTACCTCCACCAAGTCGGTACTTTCTGCGTTGCCGGGAACGTCGGCGAGCCAGTCGTAGGTGTTCAGCTGGTTGTCTTGGCGGCCACATCCATGGCAGCTAAGCCCCCTGTCGCACCCTCTGGATATCTTGAATTTCATGTTTTTGTAGTCCATAAACAATTCTATAGTGGGTTTTATTTTCTCACGAGCAACACTATCATCTTCAGTGCAAAGTCAAAGAATACAATTTTTGCATTGGCATTTTGCCCGATGTCTCGGCGTGCTCGTTCTATTAATTCGGTAATATCTATGATGTTGGCTTCGTTGATGAAGCGTGCAAAATTCTTCGCAAAGTCCTCTTCGGCCTGCGTCATGTAGGTGAGTTCATGTATCTTGAAGTTGTACATGAAGCTCTCTCTCACCATTCGCAGACTATAAGCTAGGAGTCGACGCTGCTTCTCTCGTCCGTACGACGCTACTGCTTCGCTCCATACTTTCAACTCTTTCACGTTGCGCATGTAGGACAGTCGCATCAGCATCACGAACATGTCGAAGAATATTGCGTTCTCGTTATTGGCATCAAGTGTTTGTATTGCCTTGTGCCAACTGCCTCCGGCCATACGCGCTATACGGTAGGCTATGTCGCTCTCCAGTCCGCGTCGCTCTATCAAAGCTTGTTCTATGTCGCCCTCTTCTATTCGGTGTATGTCGATACGCTGTACTCGGCTGCGGATGGTATCGATGAGTTGGCCGGGCTCTTCGCACACGAGTATGAAGACGGTCTGCGTAGGTGGTTCCTCCAGTAACTTGAGTAGCTTGTTGGCGCATTCTGCATTCATACGCTCCGGCAGCCACATGATACACACCTTATAGCCGTTTTGGCTCGATTTCAGACTCAGTTTGTGAATCAGCGCGTCGCTCTCTCCGGCACCTATCTGCGCCTGCTGGTTGGCGGCATCCATCTGTGTCAGCCATTGGTCGATGGTGAAATAAGGTCCACGCATCATCATCTCGTGCCATTCAGTTGCGAAGTCGTCGCTCACCATCTTATGTTCCGACCCTGTGCCAGAGGGGCGAATTACGGGGTAGGAGAAGTGAAGGTCGGGATGTTCCCATACCTTTAGCATGGCTTCGGCATTGAGTGTGGCGGCTTCGTCGGTAATGATTCCCTTACCATGCTCGTCGCGCTCGCCCAAGAGATAGGATGCGAAAGCCATGGCCAGCGCCATCTTGCCACAGCCGGTCGGCCCGCATAGCATCATGGCATGGGGAATACGATGTTCCTCTACCATTTGCATGAAGCGTTGTTTGGCTTCACCTTGTCCTATGACTTCACTGAATTTCACTCTATAATTTTCTTTTATAAAAGAGGTATATTTGTGGCAAAGTTACTAAAAAGCATTGAGATAAACGAACAAAAAGAGCGAGTAGTTTGGAGTGAAAAGTAGGGAATGATGGGCGGATAGGGAAGAGTGAGTGGTTAGAAGTGATGGGTGAAGAGAACAAAAATATCTAATTTGTCTACCGATTGCGGCTCCCTCTCTGAAGGAGAGAGGCTGAGTGAGGTTGTTGCAAGGGCTTCGCAACGATGCTGGCTTGCCTTTGCAACAGTGCTGATAAGTTGAGGCAGCATTGCTGAGTCGCCATTGCAGCATTTTAAGTTTGCCAGTTTGTGAGTTTATAAGTTATTAAGTAAGGCTGTGAGTTCATGAGTTTTTGAGTTGATAAGTTGTTGAGTTTAGGATGAAAATAATGAGCTTTAAGAAGTACATAACCCTTTTATGGCGAGTAGTTGGTTGCATTGGATGGAAGTCATTGCCATACCGTTGGTGGGTGTGATGGTGGCTTGGATACCACAGGTTCATACCTCTATCGGGGGGAAGTGCACATTCTCTCTTTCCTCAGGGGAGTATGGAGTATGAGCGAGGATTGCGTGTGATGTTGCCCTTTTGGAGTGTATTGCTAGTAGGAGCAGTCGTAGGCGTGGTGAAAGACAATCCGCGCATCTCATTGGTAGCAATGCTTTTAACTCTTTTCTTGGTATATCCTGTGATGCTTAGCAATCTTGTCAACCCATTGTATATGCGCAATTACTCATCTGTAAGCAGGTTTGTGAAGACGCATATACGCCATGCAGTTGTCAATACGCTTGTTGTTTGGCTGCCGTTTGCACTAATGCTTTGTCTTGGTTATCCATTGTTGATAGGCCTGTCATTATCGGTTCAATTTTATTTGGCGACATTTTTGTTGGTGGTGCAGGTGTGTTTTTTGCGGATTCTCTGTCGTAATAATATGGTGATGGAGGGACTTCTCCTACTGGCTTTATGCCTGCTGGCTGGTTTAGTAGTATATTCTGCTTGGGGCATTGTTGTGCAATTCTTGATTGCCTGTTTGCTTTTTCAATTTTCATTATCGTCACTTAAAACTTTGATTGATGGTTATCGTTGAGCACTTGAACAAGAAATATGGTTCGCATCTCATTTTGGGAGATGTAAATTTCAGGCTCGATGCTGGTTGGGTCTATAGTATCATGGGTGAGAATGGAGCCGGGAAAAGTACGCTTTTTCGCTGTCTGATGGGGCTTGAGCGGTATGAAGGACAAGTAGAGATAGATGAAGATAAGGGAACGATAGGTTATTTGCCCGATGTGCCTTTCTATTATTCATACGTCACGGGTTACGAGTATGTGGAGTTTTGTTTGGAAGCGCAGGGAGTAAAAGCGAGCAGACAAGAAATTGATGAAGCTAATGTACTGTTACGATTGCCACTCGACCGATATGCCACGCGATATTCGTTAGGCATGCAGAAACGGTTGGCGTTGCTCGCTCTCATGCTCCAACGCAACCTTGTTTATATACTTGATGAACCTTTTAATGGCATGGATATGCCGGGAACGCTCATCTTGAAGCGGTGGATAAACGAACTTCGACAACGCGGATGTACCATACTTTTTTCCTCACATATCATTTCTTCGTTGACTGATGTGTGCGATGAGATATTCTATCTGTACCAAGGTAGTATCGCACGATGCTATGTAGACGAGTCGGCCGAAGCCATAGAGCAAGACATGATGGATTACTTCTTGAAGGCGAAGTGAACAAAATATGAGATGAGAAGTGTCAGATAAGTCCTTGATAAAGAGGTGGTAATAAGCCGTTTTGTTTCCGAAACCGTCATTTCCGAAACCGTTGTTTCGATAAATTTGTTTACAATGGAAATAGAGAGGTTATCGGTTCTTAGGCAAATCATTGCAATATGTCAAGGGGATTTGCCTTGCTGAATCGTATTATGAACTGTAACTAAGCAATTTAAACCTAATAGATATGACACAAAATTCGCAAGGCTCTAAAGCCTACCTAGTTTCTATTGTGATGGTCGCTGTACTTGGTGGCCTGCTTTTTGGCTATGATACGGCAGTTATTTCGGGTGCGGAGAAAGGCTTACAGGCCTTCTTTATGAATGCTACCGACTTCGTTTATGGTGACGCATGGCACGGTTTTACGTGTGCAAGTGCATTGATAGGCTGTATTATTGGTAGTGGATTATCGGGTTTGTTGGCCTCTAACTGGGGACGTAAGCGCTCACTTATTTTTGCCGGTATCATGTTCTTCATCTCGGCTTTGGGCAGTATGTATCCCGAATTCTTGTTTTTCGACTACGGAGAGCCATCACTTAGTCTGCTCATCTCGTTTAATATCTATCGCGTGATAGGCGGTGTGGGCGTCGGATTGGCGTCGGCTATCTGCCCAATGTATATCGGTGAGGTGGCTCCTTCTAACATTCGAGGAATGCTCGTAAGTTGGAATCAGTTTGCCATTATCTTTGGTCAGCTGGTCGTTTACTTCGTTAATTTCATGATATTGGGCAGTCATGCCAATCCCGTTATCGAACTTGTGAACGGTGTAAACCAAGTGGTGAACGGCGAAGCAGCCTCTTGGACCATCGCAACCGGATGGCGTTATATGTTCGGAAGTGAGGCTGTACCGGCCGGATTGTTTGCTTTGCTCATCTGTTTTGTGCCGGAAACACCTCGTTATTTGGTGATGGTGGGTCGCGACGAACGTGCTTTGGGTGTGCTGAGTCGTATCAATGGCAGCGAACAAGCTGCTTTGATACTCAATGATATTAAGAATACTATCAGTGAGAAAACCGAACGTTTGTTCTCTTATGGATTCCTTTGTATTTTCATCGGCATCATGCTGAGCGTGTTCCAACAGGCTGTAGGCATCAATGCCGTGCTGTATTATGCACCTCGTATCTTTGGTGATATGGGCATGGATAACCCGATGGTGCAGACCGTTATCATGGGTATTGTGAATATTCTCTTTACGTTGGTGGCCGTATTCACGGTGGAGAAGTGGGGGCGCAAGCCTCTGCTGATAACCGGTAGTATCGGTATGGGCATCGGAGCGTTTGGTGTTGCGCTCACATTCGGCAATGTCTCGCTGCAGATTATCACCATGTTAAGCATCATGGTTTACAGTGCTTCGTTCATGATGTCGTGGGGACCAATCTGTTGGGTACTCATCGCTGAGATCTTCCCCAATACTATTCGAGGCAAAGCGGTGGCTATAGCGGTGGCTTTTCAGTGGATATTCAACTGGATAGTAAGCAGTACTTTCGTTCCAATGTTTAATATGCACCTGACTCCGGGAGACGACTTTGGACACTGGTTCACCTATGGTCTCTATGGCGCTATTTGTGTAATTGCAGCTATTTTCGTTTGGCGACTGGTTCCGGAAACCAAGGGTAAGACCCTTGAAGAGATGGGCAAGTTGTGGAGAAAGTAGGTTTTTGGTCTATTTGAATACCAAGTAGACCGCTAAGATGAGGCAGCCGAAAGCTGCATAGTGGTTCCAATGAAAGGTCTCGCCTTTGAAAAAGAGTACGGTAAAGACGGTGAACACGGTAATGGACAGTACTTCTTGCACTACTTTTAATTGCAAAAGTGTGAAGTGCCCTCCATTACCTTGGAAGCCGTATCTATTGGCCGGAACCTGACATATATACTCGATGAGTGCCAACATCCAACTTAGTAGGATGACAAAGATGAGTGGCGTAGCGTTTGAGAGGAGTTTCATCTCTTGCAATTTAAGGTGTCCGTACCATGCAAAGGTCATGAATATGTTGGACACCAAGAGCAGAAATATTGTAAGATATGGATTCATAACAATTTAAATTTTGACTTGCAAAAATAGATAAAAACGATGAAATAGCAAAAAGGGACTTCTGTTTGTTGAAGCCGGTAGAATTATGTGGAACGCATGGAAAGACCAGATACAATAATCATGTGGGTGCACTAAAAACCTTTAAAAAGTGTGTAAACAAGAAACTTATGCTTATTTTTGCAGCTATCTATGACAACAATATCACCTTTTTCACGACCTTTATACGTCATGCTCAAGCCTGTTGGTTCGCATTGTAACTTGGCTTGTGAGTATTGTTACTACCTTGAAAAGTCGAAATTGTATCCCGATTACTCCAAGCAAATGATGACTGACGAGTTGTTGGAGAAGTTTACAGAGGAGTTTATTGGTGCTCAAACCATGAACGAAGTGCTGTTCCAATGGCATGGTGGCGAACCGCTGATGAGGCCATTGTCGTTTTATAAACGAGCATTGGAGTTGCAGAAAAAGTATGCCGGAGGCCGTAAGATAGACAATGTGTTGCAGACCAACGGTACATTATTGACCGATGAGTGGTGTAAATTCTTGCATGATAACAACTTTCTTGTGGGCGTTTCGATAGATGGGCCGCAAGAATTTCACGACGAATTCCGCAAGTCGCGCTCCCGAAAACCATCGTGGGCGCAGGTAATGAAAGGCATCCGACTGCTCAATAAGTGGGATGTGCAATGGAATGCGATGGCTGTTGTGAATGAATTCAACGCTGATTATCCGCTTGAGTTTTATCGTTTTTTCAAAGAGATAGGAGCACATTATATTCAGTTTGCGCCTATTGTGGAGCGTCTTGTGAAGTATCCTGCACCCGAAAAACCGAATGAACCGGAGGCTGCCAAGCGTCATTTGGCTCATATGTTGGACACGAATGCTCCGTTAGCTGACTTCTCTGTATCGCCAAAGCAGTGGGGTAGATTCCTATGTACGCTGTTCGATGAGTGGGTAAAGCAAGATGTGGGCGAGTATTTCGTTCAGATCTTTGATGCCACACTGGCCAATTGGGTGGGCGAGATTCCCGGTGTATGTACCATGGCACAGCGTTGTGGGCATGCAGCCTGTATGGAGTTTAATGGCGATGTGTACTCTTGCGACCACTTTGTGTTCCCGGAATTCAAGCTTGGAAACATCCATGAGCACTCGTTGGTAGAGATGCTTTATGGCGAACGACAGCAACGTTTCGGTGATATTAAGCAGCAGTTGCCCCGTCGTTGTATGGAGTGTGAGTGGAAGTTTGCTTGTAATGGCGAGTGCCCGAAGAACAGATTTGTGAAGATTGCGGCTGGTGAGCCGGGCCTAAACTATCTATGTGAGGGATATAAGATGTTCTTTAACCATGTCGCACCCTACATGGATTTCATGAAAAAGGAGTATGAGAATGGCCGTCCACCGGCTAATGTGATGAAATTTAGACCGTAGATAGCGTTGTTATAGTAAGCGTATTATGCTTTCAAATTAGTGAACTTCTTTGGCAAAACAGGCATGGCACCGTTTTGGGTACATACGTATGCACTTACTTCTACGGCTAACTTGTGAGCCTCTGTAACACTCTTGCCGGCCAAGATAGCCGCACAGAAGGTGGCGGTAAATGAATCTCCCGCGCCAACAGTATCGGCAACGTCTACCTTTAGCGTCTCTAGGAACGATACATTACTAGGTGTAAATACGTAACTTCCGTCTGCTCCACAGGTAAGTATCAGCATGTTGAGATTGTAATGATTTAGAATCAAGCGGCATTTGTCCTTAATATTAAGCTTTGAACAACCTAGAAGTTGACCAATGATAACCAATTCTTCATCGTTGATTTTGAGCACATTACAGAGGTGTAGAGACTCTTTGATAATTTCAGCAGTATAGAAATTTTGTCGAAGATTGATGTCGAAGATACGTAAACAGTTGTTAGGTGTGATGTTGATAAATCGTTGAATGGTGTTGCGAGAGCCGGAACTGCGCTGCGCAAGCGAGCCCCAACATACGGCACGAGCATTCTGTGCGAGGCTAATCATTTCCGGTGTCAGCGGTATATTGTCCCATGCCACATCCTCACGAATATCGTATGTGGGTACACCTTGGGCGTCGAGCTCTACTTGTACGATGCCTGTAGGGTAGTCAACACGTGGCATCAGATACTTCAAGTCTTTGCTTTCGAGAGCTTTGATAGTCTCATCGCCGAGCGCATCTTTGCCTAATGCACTGACAGCTTTGGTCTCTAAACCGAATTGCCCTACGTGGTAAGCGAAGTTAGCAGGTGCTCCTCCCAGCTTCTTCCCTTCGGGTAGTACGTCCCAAAGAACTTCTCCCAGTCCGATAATTGCTCCGTCCATAACGTTGAAAGACTGTGTTTCTCGTTTTGAATATATATCACATGCCCTTTTCGGGATAGCCAACAGTCTGCTGATTCCCGACATCATCTTGTTGATTCTCTTCTTTCTGCGCGCCCTTGTGCTGCTTGGCGGCACTTACAATGGCTTCATGCTGCGCCGCAGAAACAATCAGTGCTTCAACCATCTCATAAAAGACCTTACCCCCGACGGTATCGAAAACCTCAAGGAAAGCCTGCCGCAGAAGACCGACTCCTTGTACGTCCGTTATCTGAAAGACATGCTCGACAACGGCAAAGACCATGAGGACTATACCGACTATCTCATCACCCAATATGAAACTGAGAGTGTCAAGGAGGTGAATCTATCGCGCCTGCTGGCCAAGTTAGGCCCTGTTCTCGGACTTATCGGTACGCTTATCTCCATGAGTCCTGCACTGGTAGGTCTCTCGACCGGCGACATCTCCGGCATGGCCTACAACATGCAAGTGGTCTTTGCCGCAACGGTCGTGGGTCTGGTCATCAGTGCCGTAGGCCTATTTACCCTACAGTTGAAACAACGATGGTTCTCTCAAGACGTAAACAACCTCGACTACGTAGCGCGCATACTGAATCAAAAGGAGGAACACCCATGAGCCGCAGGAGAAGAGGTAGCCGTCTTTTAGTAGATGATGATGCCGACCCGCTGAGCGTGGTTGTCAATCTGTTCGACGTGGCCATGGTGTTTGCCGTCTCTCTGATGGTGGCCATGGTGATGCACATGAATATGACCGAGGTTTTCGGAAATGAGGACTTTACTGTGGTCAAAAACCCAGGAAAGGACAATATGGAGATAATTACAAAGCAAGGAAAGCAGATAAACACGTATAAAGCCTCGGGAGAGACCACTGATAACAATGGTGCGAAAGGTAAACGGTTAGGCACTGCTTACCAGCTGGAAAACGGACAAATCATTTATGTGCCCGAGTAAGCACACTGTCCTCGCTCCTTTCCTGTCATAACGTATGGCTATTTGAACGTTTACCAAAGGCACGGAAGATCCCTGAAAGTGTTGCACGATAGGGTGCATGGATGCCCTGTTGCCGCCCTGCGATGTATGGGGCAAGTGCTGAAGCACTCGTTTTGCAAGACACATCAATACCTTATTATCATGGTGTGGGGTGCAATGTAAGTGCCGGCAGCGTATGATTGCGCAGTACCTCAAATGCGAAATATAGTGGTACGAGGTGTAATGTAAGCTCTGCAAGAGTGCAATATGGGCCCTCTACAAAACTATCACCCACGGATTCGTTCATGTCAAAAATAGTCAGTACCTTTATATTATGAAATAGAGGCCATCGTCTCCCAGTTTTGCCAACCTGCTCCTCGGTCAGCGCAAAGGTCAAGCAGGCCTTCTTCTTCCAGATAGACAGGATAATCGACTGGATTCCCATACGAAGCATTATAGCAATCGCCTATACCAAGGGCCATAAATCAACAGGTCGCCCGAGTTATGACGGCTTGGTTTTATTCAAGACCAAACTTCTGCATACATAGTATGGACTGAGTGACGGTGAAGTTGAGGAGGAGGTGAACGATCGCCTCTCTTTCAACCGTTTCGTCGGTTTGGTATGGAAGACACTGCTCCCAACAGCACGACTGTCTGCCGTTTTCGGAATACACTGGTAGAGGCCGGCCTGTACGATATGATTCTCGATGAAATGAACCGTAAACTTGAAGAGAAAGACACTATCGTCAGGAACGATGCCATCGTAGAGACAAGTATTATAGACACTCCCCATCGTCCTCGTGGGTATAGGAAATATGAGGTGATGGAAGACTGTAATGAGGAGGACGGCCGAGAAACCTTGCAAGAAGCAATGCTTAAGGAAGTTATCAAATCCAATGTGGACGGGGATGCCCGATGGAATGTACGTTGTCAAACGAAAGTGCACAACTGCAAATATAGTTATTTACTCTGATATTTCATTGTTTTTAATGGCTTAAATGAGCGATCTTATGACCGATTGGTGTTCAACCCCAAAGGAACGACAGACCGACTGCTCAATCCTTCTGTCACTCTTTTGAGGTTTATCGTTTTATTGACTGTTCACGAGGACGATGCTTCCGCTTGTTTCCGTCCGTCGTCTTCCACTCTTACAGGTCTGATTGTATCACGATATTCTTCTATCGACCCCATGCTCTCTTATGACCGTTGGGTGATTGTGTTTTCTCTCTTCTTCTATTGCATTTTTAGAGTTACTTTGGCAGGGTACACGCGTGAGGGGTCGCCGAAGAGTGCCGTTGATTCCACCATCGTACCTACATTGGGGGTTATTTTATCATGGAAAACAGTCTTCCCGTTATACGTTACCTCTATGGGACGCGAGAAATCCACCTCGCTGATGTAGAGACAGAAGCTGCCCCCGACCTTCCCTTGGCTTGTTTTGGTTTCCACGACAAAGCGGTTTCCATCGTGCTGTACGTCGAAGAACAGACTGCTCCCTTTCTCGGGTTGCAGGTTTTGAAAGCCGAGATAATACACGCCGGCAGCATAGCTGTCTTTGCCGTCGAGGTCGTAATAGCGGTAAGTTATCCGTTTCGGATAGTGCCTTCGTGTGTAGTTCAACAGCCATGGAATTACTTTCGTATAATCTATTTCATGGCCTTGTCTTGCCTGCAGATTCACTTCGTGCACAAAATCTTCCGGCCACTGCTCATGCAGAGCTTTCATTTCGAGTTGCCAGATACCTGCGTAGTCGGCACGACCATATTGATAGTCCTTCTCGCCCACTTCCATTCTGAAAGCCGTATTGCGGTAATTCTGTGCCTCTCCATTTATTTTCTCGGCAGCGGCCATCGGGCCTACGCCGGCAAAATAGTCGGGCATGAAGATGCCGAGCCGCAGACTTCCGTACCCGCCTTCAGAGATACCGGTGAGATATACCTTGTCGGGATTCACCAACCCGCTAAGTACTGCCGCCTGTATCGCTTGCTTGAAAGCCACGCGCTTAGGCAGGAAATACCATCGTCCCTTGCGGTCGTCAGGCATACGGGGCACCATATAGGCCACGGGTTGTCCCTCTTGGAACACGCGATGGGCAAGGTCGAAGTTGATTTCAAACTCCTCCGTGTTAATCAGACTTTCCCACGGCCCGGGCGCATCGGCATATAAACCGCCGCCATGAAGGTGGATAATCAGCGGATAACCTCTGGCAGGACGGACTCCTTTGGTAAAGAGGCGCACTTTCATGCGTTCCTTTTCGGGTATTTCCCATACCGTTTCTTTATACGTTGCGTTCATTCCTGCGAAGTCGAAAACGCGTGTCCATCCCGTGTGCGCCTGCTTCCAAAGTTCCCAAATGCGACGTTGCTGCGTACCGACATCAGCCGGTTCTATCTTCTCACGATACATTCCGACCGATGGGGCGGCAGGTATCTCGGCGTCGGATATGCTCCGATAATAACTGATAATCTCGCTATCCGTGGCCGGAACTACAGGAGTATCCTCCTGTTCGGACTGCTTACAGGAAGCGCCGAGCAAGAGGATACCACAGAAAAACACGTACAGACAAATGCTATATCTGTGTCTCATACTGTTCTCAATTAAGGATTGTCAGTGGATTCTTGAAAGTATTTCTTGTCGTCTGCTGCCCATCCCCATGCTTTGATGTAAGCATCGATGGTACCTTTCGGCACAATGAAGTGGAGGAACACGTTGCCTTTGGCATCATCGAACTGAAGGTCTGAGAAAGCATCGTAGGGACTTGTCGCCTTTTGGGGTGGTGTCGTTCCTTTGAAAACGATTTCTTTCAATGCTTTGTCATAGAGGAATGCGCCGGCCTTTATTTCCTTTACGGCTGCCGGAATCACTACTTTTTGCAGTTTTTTGCAGCTCATCAGACAGTGTTTGGATATGATCTGCACTTTCTCGGGGAAAGCGAACTCCTCCAGACCTGCACCTTGGAACGCGCCCTCACCAATGGTCAGCACCGATGAAGGCAATGTGATTTTGCGCAGTTTGGGCAGACCCGTAAAACCTTCTGCTTGAATATTCTCCAGCGAATTGCCGGGGAATACGAGCTCTTCGAGGTTGCTCATGTAGATAAACCACGGCCAAGCACCGGCAATACTCTGCAGGTTGGCGGGGGCAATGAGCTTCTTGATGTTCCTGAAGTCTTTAAAACCGGCACTTTCATCCGATAGTTTCAGCGTAGCGCCGCTGATGTCGAGCACCTCGAGTGTTTTGGTTTGTTTCAGTGTATCGAGGTCTTCGTCGTTGATATTGCCGCTTTTGATGGTGAGGTAACGCAACTCTTTCACATTGCTCTTCTTGAGTAGCTCGGTCAGTTTACCGGCTTCCAGCTGCTCTACCACTAATTCTCCGGGGGCAAGTGCATTGGTTCCTGTCTCGTCAATATATGCATACTTGAATTGGATATTTCCTAAAGTGCCGTCGGCTCCATGATGGTTTGTGAACTGGAGTTTCACGTAATGACCGTCTGCTGTGCGCACAATATATACCGTAGGCTTTACAGACAGCGACATACCCTTCATGGTATACCATTCCGTAAAGGCGGGGTTACACATCTTTTCCACAGTAACAGGGGGCATACTGCGCAACGACATGACATTCATTTTCCTGTCGGTAAGCCATTCGTTCTTAGCGCCTCCCTCTAAGAAGGGTTTCACTGTTTTCACAGCATCAAAGTCCGTGTATCGTGTCACGTAGACGGCACCGTTGTTGGTGCGACCGTTCAGCATGTCGAAAGCGATGTCCCAGCTCTTCGTTCCCGATGTTTCTGCCGCTGTTGCATCTACCATTTGGTTTGTGGCAAACGAGAAATAAGCGAAGCCGCTCTTAGTCATTTTCAGTTCCGTGCTGACCGTTCCTTGCGGACGAGGCGAGGGAGTGGGGTCGTCATCATGCGAACATGCGGTGAAAAAGAACACGCCGCACATCAAAGCACCAGCAATGCTGGATGATTTTACAAAAGTTTTCATCATGTAATGTTTGGATAATGTAAATAATTAAATGGGTTTGTCTTACGGCGCAAAATTAGATCTTTACCGTCAGTATCACAATACCTAAAAATCGGTATTCGGCCAATGCTCGTATATATAATAAAGGTAATACGACATGAAAAAGTCGTGGAAATCCTCAATAATAGGGAGGTAAGACGATGGCCGGGATGTGGTGAGAGATGAAAAGTTTTGTTGTTTCCGAGGAAAACCGCATTTTTGCACCATTCATTTATTAAAAACAAGCAATCATGGTCGTTTTCTATGAGCGACAACGGCTTTTCTCTCTAGGGAGAAACGCAGAAAACGGGTGATTTTGATTTTCCCCAGGGTGGGGAAACGCAAAAAATGGGTGATTCTGACTTTCCCCAGGGTGGGGAAAGCCGGTTTTTTCCGTTTTTTGATGATTCTGCCCACGGAATTTGCAGTTTTCGTCGATTTCTGATGATTCTGTCCACAGAATTTGCAGTTTTCGCTGTTTTTTGACGATTCCGTCCACGGAATTCGCAGTTTTCAGCGATTTCTGATGATTCCGTCCACGGAATTTGCAGTTTTTTCCGTTTTTTCGCTCGTCGGGGTGCCCCGAAACACAGTTTCTGCTGTTTTTCGCTCGTCGGGGTGCCCCGAAACGTTGTTTTTCATCGAGCAGCAGCCATGAAAGACAATGTGGCTTGTGGCACTTCGCTTTGGAACGCACAAGAAGTCCCCCGCCTAAGAATCGGACGACGCCATATTCCTCGGATGATGCCGGAGGATCTCATCCCGCAAGGTTTTTGTATCAATATGGGTATAAATCTCGGTCGTGCTGATATCTTCATGCCCCAGCATCGCCTGTATGGCCCTCAGATCGGCTCCGCCCTGCAACAGGGCCGTGGCAAACGAATGGCGCAGCGTATGGGGAGAGATCTTCTTGCGAATGCCTGCATCGCGAGCGGCTCGCGTAATCATGATGAAGATCATGGTGCGCGTAAGATGATGCCCGCGGCGATTCAGAAATACATAGTCTTCCTCGCCCGGCTGAATGGCGAGCTGCACACGATCAGCAAACCAGAGCTGGAGCTCCTTGATGGCCTTCTGCGAAATCGGGATAAGGCGTTCCTTCTTTCCCTTGCCTAACACGCGCACAAATTGCTCCTCCAGAAAAAGCTGAGAGAGCCTGAGAGCCACGAGCTCCGACACGCGGAGGCCACACGAGAAAAGCATTTCTATGATCGCTTTATTGCGCTGCCCCTCTGGCTTGGAAAGATCCAGTGCAGCCTCCATGCGATCCACCTCCTCTTCAGAGAGCACCTCGGGCAGATGCTCGCCCAGGCGGGGCGATTCAAGAAGTTCCGTAGGATCCTTCTCCAAGAATCCATCCAGCAACAAAAAGCGATAGAACGCGCGCACGCCGCTCAATATACGGGCCTGCGAAGAGGCCCCGATTCCTTTCTCTCGCAACAAGATGACAAACGTCTCCAAGTCTTCCAACTGCAAACGAAGAAGATCTTTCTCATGCTCCCTACAGAATTCCAACAGATGCGCCAGATCATTCCGGTAAGCCTCTACGGTGTTTGCGGAATAACTCCTTCCCAACTTCAGATGCCGCAAGTAGAGCTTCATTATATCAATGGAAGATTTGTCCCTTTGCATTTTATTTGCTATATTTGCTCGCAAAAATACAAGAAAATTATGAGAATACAAATTATAAACGGACCGAACCTAAACCTTTTGGGCGTGCGTGAACCGGAAATCTACGGACAGTAATCTTTTGAAGACTATTTCGGAAAGCTCACCGCGCAGTATCCGGACATTCAATTCTCCTATTTCCAGAGCAACATAGAGGGCGAACTCATCAATAAAATGCAAGAAGTAGGATTCGATTTCGACGGCATCGTCTTGAATGCAGGCGCCTACACACACACCAGCGTGGCCCTGCAAGACTGCATACGGAGCCTGAAAACACCCGTAATAGAAGTCCACATCAGCAACGTTGCCACACGCGAAGGATTTCGCCAACAATCGCTCATCGCCCCAGCCTGCAAAGGCATAATCGCAGGATTCGGACTCGATAGCTATCGACTGGCCGTAGAATCCTTTCAGAAATAAGAAAAAGGCAAACCCATGAGCAACGGCAAACAAAACAACTCCATCACCCAAGGCACAACAGCCGTTGGCACAGAAGCCTCTGCAAGAGAAACGCTCGACGACTACATCCTCTCCCACATAGACCCGGAAAGCAACTATCTACACAACCTTTGGAGAGCCACCCACGTAAAAACCGTGCACGGAAGAATGGCCAGCGGACACCTGCAAGGTCGCCTACTCAAGATGCTGGTAGAGATGATCCGCCCCAAAAACATACTCGAAGTAGGAACATTCAGCGGCTATAGCGCACTCTGTATGGCAGAAGGACTCCCACCGGAAGGTAAACTTTATACGCTGGAAATCAATGACGAGATGGAAGACTTCGCGCGGCCATGGATAGAAGACTCTCCTTACGCCGACAAGATTGAATTCATCATAGGCGATGCCAACCAACTGATTCCAGAGCTGGGCATTACCTTCGACATGGCTTTTATCGACGGCGACAAGCGCTCATACAAAGAAACTTATGAGAAGGTGTTGGCCGCCATACGACCCGAAGGCTTTATCCTTGCCGACAACACGCTATGGGACGGACATGTCATTGACCCTGCCTATGATGACGACCGACAAACTCTGGGCATCCGAGATTTCAATGAATTCGTAGCCAAAGACAACAGGGTGGAAAAGGTCATACTACCCCTGAGAGACGGACTGACCCTCATCAGAAAGAAATAAAACATCCGAAGAGAAAAGACCTCGTATCTATAAGCAATCCCCGAGGAAACATCCCCTAAAAGCCCGTATCAATCGCCCAGCAGCCTTTTGCCCAATGCGCGCACCGGATACCACACCGCAAGCCAACCCACAGTAATCACCGTAACAAAGACAAAGGCTACATCCGTGTAGTGAACACTTATCGGATAAGCATTGACGATAAAAGATCCTTCACTATCACCCAAATGCACAAAGCCGTAAGTCTGCTGCAACCAACAAAGCAATAAACCAATCAAAACTCCTGCTACGGCACCTATTACAGCTATCATTCTTCCCTCAAAAAGGAGGGGCAGGCAAAACGACGTTCACGGTACTCGTGGCAAGCTACCTGCATTATGTAAAAGGGTATGACGTCGCCGTCATCGACTGCGACTTCCCCCAGTACAGCATCCATGACATGCGCAAGCGCGACATGGACAGGATTTCAAAGGACGATTACTACAAGGTGCAGGCTTTCGAGCTGATTAAGACGCTCCAAAAGAAGCCCTATATCATCGAGTGCAGCAGGGCCGAGGATGCCATTGGTAAAGCCGAAACGTTGCAGGCTTCGCTGCCGTTGGACTTCATCTTCTTCGACCTGCCCGGCACCGTCAACAATGCCGAGGTGGTGAGCACCCTGTCGCGGATGGACTATATCTTCACGCCCATCATCGCCGACCGCGTGGTGATGGAAAGCTCCATCAAGTTCGCCACTGTCATCAACGAGCAGATGGTCGTCACGGGCAGGTCGGACATCAAGGGGATTTACCTGATATGGAACATGGTAGACGGACGCGAAAAGACGGAGCTTTACGACATCTATGAAAAGGTGTGCGCGGAGTTTGCCCTGCCCGTACTCAAGACCTTCCTTCCCGACAGCAAGCGGTTCAGAAAGGAGTCGGAGACTGGTCGCAGGAGCGTGTTCCGCTCGACGATTTTCCCGCCCGACAAGGTACTTGTCAGGGGCAGCAACATTGACGCCCTGACCGATGAAATCCTTTCTCTCATCCATTCGTAAACTTCACCATCATGGCACGAAAGACAAAAGCCTCGGATATCGACAGCAATTTCATCATCAATGCATTCAGGCGCGATGACATGAGCATCCCGCTGGAGGCCTCGATGAAATATTTACCGACATCAAGATAAATGACGTTGCAGGTGAAAACGAAGACGCAGAGGACGATGAGCCCGATACACCTGCGGCAAAGGGAACGAGCTTCGAGGACATCGACAGGGCGGTGAAGTCCGTGAGAAAGCCCGAGGCGAACGAAGCAGAAAAGCTCCACGCCGGCAAGACCTTCAAGGACATCGCCGAGACGGAACTCTTTCAAAAGATCACCGAGAGCTTCGCCGGCATTTCCGACAGGGTCAACGAGGTTATCGACCTCTATACCGCCCGTGCCGCAGAGGCAAAACCGCTCGTCCTGCCCGCGCGCATCGAAGACTTCGATATCCGCGTTTTGTATAACCCGTTAACAAGAAACGACAATGAAAGAAAAAGACTACGGATAAGGTGCACCTGCTGCCACTATATCCACAAGAAAGTTAAGTAAGACAATTTCAATTCAACCCCGACGGGCGGTGTATGACCGTTTTTCATGCACGCCCGTCACCAAACAACGTTTTATGAACAACAAGCAAAAACCATTTCTCTCGCATTCTGTGTTGGGACTGACCATTTCAAAGTAGAATGCGATAAACTCTTTTCTTGCTTCTCTGCGCAACTCCTTATACAAGATTTTCAGTTGCGAATGGTTACCGTTGATGTAGGTTTCATACATATACTCGAAGATGTCGTTCACTTCGTAGTATCGGCATTGCTGGCTGGGTGTCTTACTGTGTCTTATTTTTATCTTGAATTATGTTATAGGGTGAATATCCAAAGAATAAGGGCGAGAATACTTACGAGGGTGAGCACGTAGAGGACTATTGCCCAAAGGGTGCGGAGAATGCCTGTGAAGACTTCCGCAAGCAAACCGACAACCACACCGACCGCTCCAAAGACGATGCTTATAACGCTTGTGAGCAGCAGGCGAAGGGTTGCGCGCAAGGCTCGGTGAATGTTGATTGACTTTTTCATTTTATTTGAGTTTTTAATGTTTAATGCGGATCCAAGAGCTTGAGGGAGTTGAGTTTCACTGCTTATCTGTCTCTCGTTTATCCGACATTTTTTTTAATGCGTCTTCCTGTCGCATCGGTCGTTTTCGTTTCAGGTGCCTCACAAAGGTAGGGATGAGCGAATGCAAGGTTTTTGAGGGAAAATACTACCCAGAGCAAAACGCAGTGGAGCGTAGGCGTGGAGATTTTCTCCAAAACCGAAGGCACCGACCTTGCAGTAGCGTAGCATGCCGGAATTACCTTTGCGCCTGAACGGGGACGACCAGCGGATGCGATACGGTGAAGACCGCATCGAAATGGAGGTAAACGGAAAAGAGACAGATTCGGATGAAAAAGTAAAAAATCTGATTGCATGCCATACAATCAGATAGTAAAAAGCGTAATGAAGCGGGCATGTAAAAGCCACCTATAGAAGACAAAGACGGAAGAGGAAAGGTACGAAGTCTGCCTTTCGGGCTTGCTGCGATGGGCAGGCGTGTACTTTTTCCTACGGCTTTGTCAGACAAGTCGGAGGTAGACGGGTGAGGGATTTATCACCACCTGAATAGCTCCGACGACAAACAATGCGGCTTTTACAACCGCTTCCAAGAAAAGGAAAAACATCGAAAAAGAAAAATCTGAAAAATTGTCTTGCTGAAATCCATACCTTAGAAAGTATAGCCGGTACACAGAAAAGTGGCAGGAAGCAGATTTGCCGAAATCCTTTTCGACAGGCAGCTCCCTGCCTCTTTTCGTCGGTCATGCTAAAGGCAGGAATGTGTTATGCCCGATAGCGAAGTTTGCGAAGACAGAGGGGATAACTTATTTCTGCCGAAGATGAGAAGGATTTCAGCAAGACAATTAAACCATCGAAATGACAACAGAAAAGTCTGCCCGATAAGAAAAAATAAGTTTTTCTTTGGTCGGACAGCACATTTTATTTATCTTTGCATCAATAACAAGAGTTGTTTGAAACGACAGCAAATCAAGGAAGTCCGGGGAATTTGAGTAGTAACCAAATCGTAACCCTTTTCCTTTTTCCAATTTTATAAGTACTTATAATCAAAGAGTTATAAAGAATCGACTCTTTTAGCCATTAAAACGTTCCTTATAATTTGCCTAGTATCTTTATTTCTTCTGTAAATCCAGTGTCATTTTCCCCACGAATATGGCGTTTTTGCCATTTTGGTCTACTGGAACCTGCCTGCCATCTAAGTCGGTGACGTAGCGCAGCGCTTGGAAATAGGTGTGTGAATGACCACCCAATACCAAGTCGATGCCACGTGATGCGGCTATCAACTTTTGATCGTTCATATCGCTTTCGTCCCATCCCAGATGCGAGATAAGTATTACTACGTCACACTTCTTTTCTTCTTTGAGTAGCTTCGTCATGCGGTTGGCCACTTCGATAGGGTCGAGATATTTCACGCCTACAAAGTTTTTAGTAGCTACCAGTCCCTCCATCTTCGGGTCAAGTGCAAAGATTCCTATTTTGACACCTTGTCTTTTTAGCACTATATAGGGCTTCGTGAGTCCCTCGACTGGTGTTCCTGTGAAATCGTAGTTAGAACAAATGATGGGGAAGTTAGCCATCTTGAAGAGACGAGCCATGTTTTCCAGTCCGAAGTCGAACTCATGATTGCCCACTGTCGAAGCGTCGTAGTGCATGCGATTCATGAGTTCTATCTCTACATCGCCCTTGAAAAGGGTGTAGTAAGGCGACCCTTGCGAGAAGTCTCCGCTATCTAATAGCAGTAGTTTGGGATCTTTTTTGCGTTCCTGTTCTATCATGGTGAGACGGCGAAGGAATCCACCTCTGCCGGCTTGCATGGTGTCAGCCAAATTGATACTGAGCGGTTCTATGCAGCTATGTGTGTCGTTGGTGTGGAGTATGGTGAGCTGTTTCTGTGCACCGACGGCCAGTGTAGACAGGCAGAGTGCGATGCTGATGATATATCGTTTCATGATTGTATGGTCTTAAACTTTTCAGAATGGGTAGTTATATTACTTCAAAACGACAATGCGTCCTTCTACATTGCTGTCTACTACCTTGCCTTCGGCTTGCATCTCCTTGAAATAATTCATGATGATGAAGCGTGTATCGTTTTCTTTAGACTGCGGAGATAGCAAATCAGTACCACGTTTGAGGGCCGTCATATGGTCATTGCCTTGCGCCAAATAGTCGATGGTGGCAATGCGATATTGCTTATTCGGATCGATAGGTTGGCCGTTGAGGGTGACGCTTACGAGTTTACGGTCTTTGATTTGCATAGTCACGCCCTTGCTGACCCCCTCTCCGCCGACGGAGGCGATGTTACTGAAGAGTTCCATGAGGGCCTCGCCCGACAAGGTAATAAAGCATATTTTGTTCTCAAAGGGTGCTATTCTCACCACGTCGCCTACGGTGATGTTACCTTTAGACAGTCCCGCGCGGATGCCCCCCATATTATAAAGCCCCATGACGGGATGCTCGTTGAAATCCTTTCCGCCCCAAACCATGATGTCGGCCAAGAGATTTGATAACGTACTTTCGGGTCGACGGGCAAACATGGGCTTTGCCAGTGTACCCACCACCGGTTTCATGATGCTGTCTATTTGTTGTTTATAAGGTTTTAGGAACGCGGCAGCTTCTGCGTCTTGTGGTTGGTCGTATCGCTTGTCAATAATGATACGGGTACGCTGAATGCCTGTTAGTTGATAGTGGGAGTGGCAAGATACCATCATCATTCCGACCAGTGCCACGCCCAATCCTGTGTATTTATGTTTCATAAATAAGTTACTGTTATACGATACAAATTTACATAAAAATCGCGATATATAAGCCAGTGGAAATAAAAAACGGGAAATAAATTCCCGAATCGCCTTCCCATTTGACGTGCACAAAGATAGGAATAAAATACGATAATAATGATTTCTCATCTTTATTTCATTTTCCGAATCTAGTAAGACTTCCCTTCTCACCAACACTTTATATAGAGATTGGGCAAAGAGGGGGAGCCTTTCAGGCTCGGTCATGTTCGGCTTCTTTTACCGTAAGCCTAAAGGCATACGGTAATTCATGGGTTGTCCTTCAGACAGAAAAGCTCTTATATCACGACTTATAAAGTCTGTTTGTACTTGGAAATAGTTTATGTCTTTCTTTAAACTAGTCTCTTTCTCCTTCAACTTACAAACTTATTAAGTCATAAACTTGCAAACTTAATCTGCTGCACGGGCTTGGCAGCGATGCTGCCTCAACTTTTCAGCAATGTTGCAAAGGCGAGACAGCATTGTTGCCAAGCCCGTGCAGCAGATTCAGAGTGAGGAGTTAAGAGTGAGAAGTGGGGAGTTAGTAATGGTGAATAGTGAGGATTTTGTGATTATCAGTCTTTGTTTCGAGATGGGGAATGGGCTAAAATGCGGATTTATTGTTTAAATTTTCTGTGTTATTTTGAATAACGTAAGTAAAAAAACAGTATATTTGCATCAGATATAACTATTTGTGCTATGAGGACGGAAAGCCAAATAATCTATGCCGATAAACAAAAACGATGACTTATTTCTAGCCAGCTATGACTATAACATGTCATGGGGAATATGTCGGATACATGGTTGTTTCTTCCCTTTTGAAATGCATATAGTAGTGAATAAGGATGTTATTAACTGTTAGGAATCAACCTATACTTATATATTAACAAAACTGTATTAACATGAAAAAGACAAAAAGATCCAAGATCGGCCTGTTTGGAGGCATTGTACTTGCTATCGGAGTCTCAGCAACACCTGCTCATGTCTATGCTGTAACAGATGTTTCACCTGCAGCCAGTGTACAACAACAGAACTCGCAACGTGTAGTTGGGGTTGTGAAAGACCACAAAGGCGAACCTATTATCGGTGCCGTGGTTACCTCGGCCGGGCGAAAAGCGGGAGCTGTGACAGATGTTGATGGGCACTTTACCATTAATGTGTCACCCGGAAGCGAACTCCATGTGTCGTGTATCGGTTTCAAACCGGCTGTTGTTCGTGTGAAGGGAGATACTAACCAATACAATATTGTGTTGGAAGAGGACAACAAGGCTCTGGACGAAGTGGTGGTAGTAGGTTACGGAACACAGAAAAAGGTAAACCTGACCGGTTCTGTTGCGTCTATCAGTTCAGATAAATTGGCCAATCGTGTGGGTAGTGATGTCACCAATATGTTGACAGGTTTGATGCCCGGTGTGACGGTCATACAGAATAGCAGCATGCCGGGGGCCGACCAAGGAATCATGCGTGTGCGCGGATTGGGCACTATGGGCGATGCCAGTGCGATGGTAATCGTCGACGGAGTAGAAAGTAGTATGAGCAGTGTCAACCCCAATGATATTGAGAATATATCGGTATTGAAAGACGCTGCAGCCTCGGCTATCTACGGTGTTCGTGCTGCTAATGGTGTAGTACTTATCACGACGAAGCGCGGAAGCAAAGGTCGTACGAACGTAAGTTACGACGGTTACGTGGGATGGCAGCAAGCTACGCGCATGCCCAAGTATCTAGACTCTTACAATTATGCTACCCTTATGAATGAGGCATATACGAACGATGGCGTGCCGGCACCTTTCTCTAACGAAGATTTGCAGAAATTTAGAGATGGAACTTCACCCGATACGCATCCCAACTCGGACTGGTTGGATGCTTTACTCTCGCGTAGCGGTTTCTTCCACAATCACCATGTGAGTATCAAAGGTGGTGGTGAGAAAGTGACTTACTCGTTAGCGCTGAACTATTATGACAAGCAAGGACTTGTAGAAAATACCAACTTCAAGAAGTTCAACGTGCGTACGAACATCGATGCACAGATTAATAAACGTGTGAAGTTGACTACCGACCTTGCCATGTATCGCAGTCGGTCTACGCAACCGGCCGATGGTATGGACAACTTGATGCATTATGCGTTCCGCGAAACACCTACTACGCCTATCCAACTCAGCAATGGTAACTACCCATTGTTCAAAAACGAGCATAATTCTGTGGCTTATTCAAGGATTGGTGGTACTGATGAGGCAATCAATACCAACTTCCAAGGAAGCTTGGGATTACAAGTAGACATCATCGATGGATTGAAATTGCGAGGCTTGGCAGCTTCTACGGTGAGCCTGCTCGACAATCCTATACATACTAACTCGATGAGTTTCTATGAAGCCGGCCGGGAAACGCCTATCAAGGTGACGCAAAGTAAGCAGGCAGAAAGCGATACCAAAGCATACGAAATCAATTTACAGGCCTATCTGGACTACCATAAGTCGTTTGGTAAGCACGACATAGGTGCGCTTTTGGGTTACTCACAACTCTATCAACAGACGCGTCTTTTAGGAGCTTCGCGTAAGAATCTGTCTAACTCACTTAGCCAGCTTAATGCCGGAGAAGTGACTGGACAGACAACTACCGGTACCGAAGTGGAATATGCACTTCGCTCTGTATTCGGTCGTCTGACTTATGCTTATGATAACCGTTATCTATTCGAAGCAAACCTTAGAGACGACGGAACATCGCGCTTCCCCAAGAATAAACGTTTCGGTGTATTCCCCTCTTTCTCTGTAGGATGGCGTATCTCAGAAGAGAAATTCTTCAAAGTCGACTGGGTAGACAACTTGAAATTGCGTCTGTCTTGGGGACTTTTGGGTAATCAAGAGACCATCGACGTGAATGGAGTAGTTAATAACTATCCTTTCCAGAATACTTATGTGTACGGTTACGATTATAGTTTCAATAACAAACTCTACACAGGTATCTCTATTGCCAGCCCAATGGCTAATAACAATATTACTTGGGAAAAGACCGAACAGTGGAACGTTGGTTTTGATGCTACACTGTTTAGAAACCGCTTAACGTTCTCGGCCGATTTCTTCCGCAAGGAGACTCGCGATATATTGTTGCAACTTCCTATTCCCTATATTACAGGTGTAGGTGCACCGATGCAGAATGCCGGAACCGTACTCAATACCGGTTTTGAATTGCAGTTGGGCCACAACAACCACATTGGTGATTGGAACTACTCGCTGAATGCCAACTTCAGCTACGTACACAATAAGATAACCGACCTCAAGGGGGGCGATACTCCCGGACAATCTGTAGGCGATCCGTTGTGGGCTTACTATGGATACGAGTGTGATGGTATCTTCCGTAGTGCTGACGAGATAACAAAACACCCTGCACAGACAATGGGTACACCTGTTCCCGGCGATTTGAAGTATCGTGATTTGAATGATGATAAGACTGTAGATAGTCGCGACCGCCGTGTGCTGGGTTCGTATTTCCCCAAGATTGGTTTTGGTCTTAACTTCGCAGTACAATATCGTAACTTCGATTTGAATGCCGTATTCCAAGGCTCTGCAGCCGTTAAGGGACTTCCGGTGAGCGAGATTCGCTATGCTTTCTACAATGGTGGAAAGGTGACCGATAAGTATTTGGATCGTTGGACCAAGGATAATCCCAATGGTTCGATGCCTCGCTTGTCGATGAAAGACTCTAAGAACCGTGTCACTTCTAGCTTCTGGGTACAGGATGCATCCTATCTTAAGATGAGAAATTTGCAAGTAGGATACAGCTGTCCGAAGTCTTTTATCTCTAAGTTCGGTATCAGTCGCCTACGTATCTATTGCAGTATTGACAATCTCTTTACGCTCTCCGGCTTCGATAGTGTCGATCCGGAAATGGTATCGGGTAACTATTATCCGTTGACACGCAATTATTCATTCGGTCTCAACATAAACTTCTAAATTTTGAACAGTATGAAAATCAAACAATATATTCCACTGTTGGCTGCCGGCTTATTGCTGTTTGCATCGTGCAACGACAGTTTTCTAGAGCGTACTCCGAAAGATCGCCAGTCAGATGCATCGTTTTGGAAAGACGGCAATGATGCCCAAAGCTATGTTAATGGTATCTATCTCTACTTGGTACAGCCTGAGAACCACACCATCATGACCGATTGCTATACCGATAATGCTGTTCCGGTGCATGTGGGAGCAGAGCAGGGAGCACTCTCGGCAGGTACTTCTACATCGAGTAATCCGCACTTCCTCCAATTATGGAACGATGCTTATCAAGGTATTCGTCGCTGTTTGGTGTACAAAGAGAAGATAACCGATGTCCAGATGAACGACAAAGACAAAGCACAACTCACAGCAGAAGTGCAATTCTTGGAGGCATTCTTCTATTCTACCTTATTAAAATATATGGGTGGTGTGCCTGTTTTGGATCATCCTTTGGCACTCAATGAGACGATGCCTGCAAGGAAGACGGCTGAGGAGACCTATGATTATATCGTAGGATTACTTGACAAAGCTGCTCCCAATCTGCCTATGAAGCGTGCTGTTGTAGACCATGGTAAACCCAGCGCCGGTGCTTGTTATGCCTTAAAAGCGCGTGTGGCTTTCTATGCCCATAAGTATGATGTAGCGGAAGAAGCTGCTGCCAAGGTGATGGCCTCAAAGCAATTCAAACTCTACGATAATTATGGTGACCTTTTTCAACCGGTAGCTGAGACCTGCGATGAAATACTCTTCGATCGCGAATATATCGAGAATCCGAAGAATTCTAAGGAAGGTAGCAAGATAGGATTGTTCTTTGCACCTATCATGATGGGTGGTTGGGAAGCTCTTTCGCCCACTCAAGATATGGTAGATGCTTATCCTTGTACCGATGGAAAGTCTATCAAGGAGTCGCCACTCTATAATCCGGCTAAGCCTTTTGAGAATCGTGACCCACGATTGGCTTTCTCTATTCTTTGGAAAGGGGCACAGATAGCAGGTAAAGCCTATGATATTAAGCAATTGGGCGATGGTAGTCATACCCGTACAGGATATTGTATGCGTAAATATATGAATCCGGAGAATGATGGTATCAATAATTATGACTGGACCAACTTTATCTATATACGTTATGCTGAAGTGCTGCTTACCTTTGCAGAGGCTCGTAATGAACGTCTCGGAGCACCCGATCAGCAGGTATATGATGCCGTGAATGAAGTTCGTCAGCGTCCGAGTGTTAATCTACCGGCATTGCCTGCAGGGCTTAACAAAGACCAAATGCGTACAGCCATTCGACTGGAACGCAGACTGGAATTGGCCTTTGAAGGTATCCATCTCTTCGATACGCGTAGCTATAAGACTACTGAGAAAGAAGTGACAAAGCCTGTCATGGGCGTGGATGATAGTGGAAAGCCATTCCAAGTAGAAGTTCGCAAGTTTAATCCAAACCGTGATTACTTGTGGGCAATCCCTCTGAAGGAAATCGATTTGGGCAAAGGTGTATTGAAACAGAATCCCAATTGGGATTAAATCCATAGGAAGGAATGTTGGCAAAAAAGTACAGTGAGATATTCCAATGACGTCAAGAATTATGTAATAACATTTGGCATATCGTGGAAAAAGCTGTAACTTTGCACCGATTTTCGGCGTAACCGCTGGTGACAGAAGAGTTGTCGCGCACGTTGCGTTGGAGCAACAAACATTTTTTTAATACAACAAAATGGATTTAATAAAGGTTGCTGAGGAAGCATTTGCTACCGGTAAGCAGTTCCCATCGTTCAAAGCCGGTGATACAATCACTGTAGCTTACAGAATCGTCGAGGGTACAAAAGAGCGTATTCAGCTCTATCGTGGTGTGGTAATCAAAATATCCGGCCATGGTGACAAGAAGCGTTTCACTGTTCGTAAGATGTCTGGTACCATAGGAGTAGAGCGTATCTTCCCTATTGAGTCGCCTGCTATAGACAGCATCGAAGTGAACAAGCGTGGTAAAGTACGTCGTGCTAAACTGTACTATCTGCGTGCACTTACCGGTAAGAAAGCTCGTATCAAGGAGAAGAGAACTCTTGTTGCTACAGCAGAATAATTCATTCCATCCGATAAGGATAGTAAAAAAAGAGGTTCAGCCCATTGCGGTGCTGAACCTCTTTTTGGTTATTGGGGGGATGAGAGTAGTCGTACTAATTGGCCTTTATAGACTAATTATTTGTTATTAGTGTTTTCTTCCTCATCCTTAAATGTTGTACGTAGGGTGTTCCAATCGTCAAAACCCGCAAGCAAGGCAAGGCGGTCAAGGACTTCAGGAGACGGTTTCTCTATCCCCTTGACGTATTTCCAGAGCTTACGGAGCGATGCTGACTTCAGATGTATGTGATGTTTGGAAAAATATTTCGATAGTTTTTCGAAATCTACTTGTATCGTTTCTCTTGCATTCAGCTTGGCTTGGACTTCTTTCCAGATAATCTTAATATCTTTTCCCATATCTCATAACAAAACAAATAACTTATTAAGTGTTTCTATTATTTGTTTGCAAAGGTATGAAAAACTTCATGAGTGCCATCTTAAAGCAATGAATATTTCTTGTGTGAGGGATGATATGATGTTCTTGATGTGGCGTCAAGTAATATTGATAGTTAAATCTGTAAATTGTTTAATTGCCGTTTACGATATTCTCTTTACCTTTGCAAAAGATACAAGATGAAGATGGAAATAATAAAAGATAAAAAGTTTGGGGGCGAGCGCCCTCTCTTTGGAGCACACGATGTGCGTTTGGAAAATATTGAAATAACGGACGGTGAGTCGGGTATAAAATGCTGTCGAAATTTGGAATGTGACCATTCTGCATTCTATGGCAAATATCCTTGGTGGCATGTAGACGGCAGTCTGATAACCAACTGCTACTTTGCGCCGGAGAGCCGGTCGGCTATTTGGTACAGCACAGATATGGTAATGAAAGATAGTGTGATTGATGGACCGAAGTTTTTTCGTGAGATGAAGAACCTTACATTGGAGAATGTGAAAATCAATGATGCTGATGAAACTTTCTGGAAAGTTGATGGTTTGACAATAAAAAATGTATCTTTGCATGAGGGGACTTATCCTTTCATGTTCAGCAAGAATATCTATGTGGATGGATTGGAGAGCGATGCAAAATATGTTTTCCAATATTGTGAGAATGTAGAAGTGCATCATGCTAAGATTACCACGAAGGATGCGTTTTGGGAATGTGACCATGTGACCATCTATGATAGTGAACTTGACGGTGAGTACTTGGCTTGGCATAGCAATCATGTGCGCTTGGTAAACTGCCATATTAGTGGAGAACAACCGCTATGTTACGTGGAAAACCTCGTGTTGGAGAACTGTACATTTGATGCAGCATGCGACCGTGCCTTTGAAGACTCGGATATTCAAGCCGATATTCGTGGTACGATAACCAACATCAAGAACCCTCGTACCGGTCGTATTGTGGCCGATGAGATTAGCAGTGTGACTTACGACGAATTCGTGAAAGCACCAAATAACTGCGAAATAGTAAAACGATAAATTTATAATAACATGTTTGACTTTGATAAACTAATAGACCGTCGTAATTCCAATTGTATTAAATGGGATTTAGTGAAAGACACTGATGTCATCCCAATGTGGGTGGCCGATATGGATTTTGAAGCTGCTCCTTGTATCAAGGAAGCATTGATGAAGCGTGTAGAACATGGCGTTTTCGGTTATACACTAGTGCCCGAAAGCTATTATGAGGCTGTGCAGGGGTGGTTTGCGCGTCGTCATGGATTTACGATTGAGCGCGACTGGATGCTCTATACATCGGGAGTAGTACCCGGAATTGCCTGTGTTCTCAAGGCATTGACGATGCCGGGAGAAAATGTTTTAGTTCAAACACCGGTATATAATTGCTTCTTCTCGTGTATCAAAAATGCCGGGTGTAATGTCTTGGAGAATAGATTGGTACGCCGAGATGATACCTATGAGATAGATTTTGAGGATTTTGAAGCGAAGTGTGCCGATGAGAAGACGACGGTATTCTTGCTTTGTAATCCTCATAATCCGGGTGGACGTGTATGGCGGAAAGAGGAATTAGAACGCATGAACGATATCTGTTTGCGCCATGGGGTGCGTGTGGTGTGTGATGAAATACACTGTGAATTCGTGATGCCGGGCTATCAATATACTCCGTTTGCGACTGTATCGGAGGCTTGCTTAAAGAATGTGGTAACGCTGAATGCGCCTTCTAAGGCTTTCAATATTGCAGGTTTGCAGATTTCTAATATCATTTGTGAGAATGCAGAGGTACGTCGTCGTATCGACAGAGCTATCAATATCAATGAAGTTTGCGATGTTAATCCGTTTGGAGTGGTGGCTCTTGAAACTGCTTATCGGGAGGGTGAGCCGTGGATTGATGAATTGAATGTTTACTTAAGAGATAACTACAAAGCACTAAGGGCATTCATTGTAGAACACAAACCGGAATGGACAGTGATGCGACAAGAGGGCACTTACGTGGTATGGGTAGATGTTTCGGCTATGGGAAAGCCTGTCGCTGAATTGGAAGAATGGTGGCTGAAAGAACGTAAAGTGTACGTCAATGCCGGTACACATTACGGTGATGTCGCCGGAGAAGGCTATATTCGTATAAATATAGCTTGTCCTCGGAGCAGGATGCTGGAAGGTTTGAGTCGACTATGTCGCTAAACTACTGTTACCATTCCGAGGACTAAGCGCGTGTGTATTATAATGAAAGGTTTATATCAAGTGTCTTATTGATAATCTCAATAATCTCATCTAGCTTCCCGGCATCAAAGTTTCCTGTGAGACGTTTATTGGTGTTGGGAGCTATAAGATGAGTTCCATAGTGGGCATTCAGGTCTTCCACCACCTCATTGATAGGGGTGTTATCGAAGTGGAAGCGATGGGTGGCCCAACTAACGTGGTTCTCGTCTTCGTCAGCAATGCGTACAGGGCGCTCATCTTTTTGTGATATGACGGCGCGCATACCCTTGGTTAGCATGATTCCATCGGCTTGACCTAGTGCAGTGAAAAGCACTTTCCCACTATTGACATATACTTCTGTATGTGCTGTCGTTTCGGCTATCTCAAACTTAGTACCCAATACTCGTACATGGCCTTGGCTACTTTCCACATCAAAAGGGCGCTGATTGTCATGCTTTACTTCAAAGTATATCTTGCCAGTCATGGTTACTTGTCGGCAGTTATCGCCTTTGTAAGAGAGTGTCGAGTGTGGTGATAGGGTCACATGTGTGCTGTCTGACAGCCAAAAACTTTGGGTCTCTGTCCGGGCAACCAATGTAGTTGTGGGCTGACGCAGCATCAAGTAGCTGCCAATAGAGAGCAAAATGAGGAATGATGCTACCATACTGACGATTCGTAAGGCTGTATGTTTCGGCTTTATACCGACGCTTGCACGAAATCTATGGATAGCTTTTCGGGTATCGAGCTTTCCTTCTTGATAATAATGCAGCACAAAGGCAGTTTCTTGTTTTTTGTCCATGATCAAATTACTATTTCATTCATATGACGTAAGAAAGTCTATTTCCCCCCATTCAAAATGCAAATAAAAAAACTTTTCTCAATATTCTAGTTCTACTTTCATCCAATCGCTCTCGCTCAGAGCGTAGCAACCAAGGACGCCAAAGCCCCCGCGGATGTTGGTAAAAGAGGGTTTCATCTGCGATAAACCATAGCGAGCAAGCTTGTTATTGGCTAATTCATTGATTGATTTGAGGAATTTATAATACTCCGGGGAAAGCTTGTAGAGGAATACCTTAAAGCTTCGACTGATGGGTACTTGGCTTGTCATGGCGGTTTGATAACTCAACACGTTGAGGCGTAGGGTATGGGTTAGTCCGTTGATATTGTGGTCGTTGAAGATGTAGAAGTTACGATAGAACATGTTGTTGAAGCCCAAACTGTTGTCAATATCGGATATATGGTTGAGCACAATTTCGTCTTTGGTATTGATGTCAGCCCAGAAATAGGCGGAATCTAAATCTTGTAGATTCTCATACGAGTCGTTTTTGGGTGCTATATCCTTTACTAGAATGCGCACGGCATAGTAGTCTGCAGTAGCTTCGGGGTCGGTAAAGTGGGCTTGTATTTGGTAGTATGTATCCTTGATGTTATCTTCTCCGATGCGTGTGACGTATATAGTATTGTCGGATATAATCGGAATAGCTTGTGGAATGGAACCTTGCGATTCTACGTTAGGGAGACTGTCGGTTGATACACTCAAGTTGATGAGATCTCCGGTTTGCTGTTTCCCCGTGGTATAGTACATACCATTCTCTTTCTTGTAAACTTTGCGTGGCATGCCATTGACACTATATTGTATGTTGGCTTCCCTTACCTCAGAGGCTGATATAGACCGTTTTGTACCTACAGGAATGCTCTTCCATAGTTGTATATAGGTGGTGTCGGCCGTAGAAGGGAATACATAGGCTACTAATTTGTTGTTAGTATCGGTAGAAACAATATTGAAATCATCTTGACATGCCACCGTACTGAACGCCAACAAGCATATGATACAGAGGATGAAAGTATGTTGTATGAATCTTCTTAGTCTCATTTTTTAGAACTTATAAGTGTAACTTATTGATGGAATGATGGGTATAAAGCCTTTTGCCTGAGCTGTAAACTTACCTTCTTTGTTCACTTTGATTTGTACGTAAAGTGGGTTTAGGTGACAATATACATTATAAAGACTGACGTTCCATATACGTTCGTGTTTCTTCTTGGTAAGTTTATGGAAGTCGAATCCTACATCCAAGCGATGGTAGAGTGGCAACGATTGGTTGTGGGGACGGTCGTAGATATAGCCAAAGCTAGCTATATTATCGCCCAGATTCAAATAGTATTGCACGATTCCGTCGTCAATATTTGCGGGCACTTCCGGCAAATTAGCATACTGTGTAGGGATACTTACGCGATTACCACTGTGTAAAGTCCAAGCTGCAAAGCAATAGATGTTGCGTGCTAGATGGTATCTGCCACTGATATTGAATTTATGTCGGTTGTCGAATTTGTCGTAATACCATCCCGGATAGAACTCTTTAAATTTGCGTTTATTCCATGAAAGCGTGTAAGCTGCGTCTATCTTGAGGTCTTTGGTCTTATATCCGAGGTCGACCGAGATGCCGTAATAGCGTCCTTTTCCTTGCATGATGTCTTTGTCCCAACTAGCTGCCGGCGGTTCCAGTCCCATCCAATTAGCATATTGTACTAGATTGTGCGAAGACTTATAGTATGCTTCAAGCGAGGCTGTCCAGTTATGTCCAAGCTGCGTATATACTCCTGTGGCAACCTGATACGACCGCATTGGTCTTAGCGAACGAGTTGTCGGCACCCAGTAATCAGTCGGCATGTCAAGATAGGTATTGGAAAGTTTGTGAACGAATTGGGTCATGGATGTCCATGAAAGTTTCATGGAGAGATGGTTGTTTACCTGATATTTGATAGCTAAACGAGGATCAATATTGAAGTAATTCTTACCCACAATACCGAAAAGGTCTAAATGTATGCCGGCATTGAGGCTTAGATGGTTGTTGAAAGTCATCTCATCTTCGATGTAAGCATTCCGTTCCATAGCGTGCAAACGGTTGTGGCTAGTGGTTCTAACGCTATCCAGTTCGTTCTCGTTATAGCCATAGTAATCCAGTCGTCTGTAGGTTTGGGGATGGAATGTATGGTAGGTAAGGTCGTTACCAAAGCGTATATGGTGGGTTGGGTTCGGTCTGTAATCGAACTCAGTACGGTATCCTAAGTCGTAGATAGTAGATTTGTAGCCATGCTCTGTGTGCGAAATATCGGCCGTAGTATGGTCTAAGAAGTATATTCTATCATCGTCGCTATAGGTGTAGTTCGACCTGTTATAAGAGTAAATACCAATGAAATTGGCGAAAAGTTTGTGCGAAAATTGGTATCGCCAAGCCACTGTGGCGTTGAAATTCCCCCATGTTAATTTCGATTTACTGATTTCCCGATCCCATTCGGTCAATATGGCTGAAGCCACATTGTTGTCTAATCGTAGCATATCGCGCCCCGAATAGAGGCTCAATGCCAATTTGCTTCGGTCGTTAAACTTATGTGTAACCTTCGCATTGACGTCATGGAAGATATAGTTGACAGTGGTCTTTTTGAATTCTTTACTATGACTGATAATCGAAGAGATAGGCTTGGAGAGCAGGTCTATCCATGAACGTCGGATGCCAATATTGAATGAAGTCTTGCCTTTCTTGATAGGTCCTTCGAGTTGGAACCGTCCGTCTATCAGTCCGATAGAGGCAGCTCCGTGTATTTGTTCCATATTTCCTTCGTTGGTACGGACGTCGATAACCGATGACAGTCGGCCACCGTAGCGTGCCGGAAAGCCGCTTTTATAGAAGTCTACATTGTTTACTATGTTTGTATTGAAGGCCGAGAAGATACCTAATGTGTGGTTTGAATGGTAGAGTGGGCTGCTATCCAGCAGGAATAGATTCTCATCATTGTTGCCACCATGTACGTAAAGTCCGGAGGCAATCTCTACACCTTCGGCCACACCGGAGAGTCTTTGTAATGTCTTTACCACATCGGGCGAACTGAGTAGTGAGAACTCTGTCTGTAGATCTTTGCGTCCAAACGAACGTTTACCTGTCTGTGTGGTCAGCAAAGGTGAGTTCAAATCGCCCGTGACAACAATCTCCGAGAGGTGTGTATTCTCCTTGAGAATGATAGAACAATTGTGGTTGCGCTTGAGTTCAAAGCTTCTTATTTCATCAGAGAACCCTATGTAAGAAATGCGAATCGTATGTTGCCCACTTGGCAGTGTGAGACTATAGAAGCCGTATTCATTGGTCATGGTGCCTGCACCTGTATCTTTATCGTAGATGGTTGCATTGATAAGCACTTCTCCATGTTCGTCGTGTACGTATCCACTAATTGTATATAGGGTAGGTGGTTTGGGCTGGTTTTTGACGACTTGTAACTCTTTGGCTGTCAGTATTACGTATTGTCCTTGTATCGACCAAGCTATATGGGTATTGCCAAAGAGTTGTGTTAAAGCTTCAGAGAGTGTCAAGCCTTTTATAGAAGCCCCATTGTAAGCTTGATTGATGGGTAGTGAAGAGTCATAAATGAAGTGTACATGCCTATCTTTCTCAATGAGAGCCATTTGTTGTTTGATAGAGGTTAGATCTTTTCCAAGACTCTCCATCGAAACAAAACAAATAAGTGCTATTGTTATATATATGGTATGAATGAACTTCATTCTACAAAAATACGCAAAAGTTTGCGTATTTCTTATTCCATCAAATCTTTTTCTTAGAAAACATGAACAGAGAGGAGAGACTTTAAATCGTGTGAGTTGGCGTGTTTACCGCCATCGTAAAGTTGAGTGTCTAAATGTGTGTCCGTTATATGAAAGTATATTGCTCTCCTTCTGTTTCATGCATATATATGTCCAGTTGAGATTTCATGGCTAGCCGGGAATGTCTTTATTCCCTTGGTTGTCAATCACTTTACTGTCTTGTAGAGAGAGATTCTACTCGTTAATTCATCTATATGACGAGAAAAAATAAAATCCCCCTATCCGCTTAAGATATTTTTTTATTTTCTTTTTCCAAATGATTGAAATAGAATATAGTCCTTGTTAGAAATCCATATAAAAGATATGCCATGCACGACTCGTTCAAAGTCCTGCATGACATATTATATAATAGTACGCGCGTGTGCGCGAGTTTACTGTGGTTGCATATTGATACTCTCCACGTTTCCTGTGATACCGTTCAATATAAGATTTGTATTGAACTTCTTACCAAATAATTCTCCGCTCATAGTTTCCATGCGTCCGAACTGCGCTGCATAAAGTTCAAAGCTCGCCCATTGTTCATCTGCCTTGAATAAGGTGAGGCGGATACGTCCCGGCAGATTGACATTCAGGCCTATATCATCCTTGGATTTCTTCTCTTTCTCGGTTCCCAGCTGAATCGTAGCGATGTCGTGCAAGTCCTCAACCTTTACAAGATAAGGTCTGCCGGCAAGATCGTCAATGTCTACCATGCCCAATTTTTGAGAGAAGCGGAATAGTAGTTGTTTATCAACCTCTTTTTCTGGAACGAATGTTATCTCTGTCTCAACGGTGTCTTTTTGCGTTGTTCCTTCGAACACCTGCATCAGTGCACGCTCCTGTTTGTCTAGGTTTTCAAACATCAATTTGAGTTGTTCTCCATCTTTGGGCATAAAGTCGGCCTCTCCACGCGACAGTTGGTTGCGGCTATCGCGTATGTCGTATATCTCACGTGCAATGAGTTCGGCCATTTTCGCAGAACTTCCGGCAGCCAAAATGTCCTCAGTCATATAGTTGTGGGCGTCTATTGGAGTCGGTTTGCGAGCCGGTTTGAAAGCCTTATAAGGTCGTTGTTTCTTCGGTTGGGCGTTGACAGCCAGCAGCACGCCGTTCTCATCTCTGTTCACACTATAGATGACATGCTTCTTGTCCAGTTGCAATGTGAACTGCTTGGTAGAGTCGGGTAGACCCACCGAACGTGTACTTACGCTTACCAATCTGTATGTAGTGGTTGGTTTTTGCGGTACGTCGCGCATTCTCATATATTTGTCGGCATAGAGCGCCAGTTGCCCCGGAGTGGTGGTAGTCTTCTCTATGAGCACGTTGAACTTGATGGCCGTTTTAGGCAAGAAATACGTTGTTCCTTCCACAGGCTGTTGAGCTTGTAGATTCATGGCAGTCAGTATAAGGGCTGCCGGTAGCAAGATTTTCTTGATATTCATAGTTTCAGTCGTTTAAACGTTTAAAAGCTTGCGGCAGATACTCTATCAAATCGCTGGCTATGAGGCTCTCCATGCCTTTGTCGCGAACAGCGATGTCGCCGGCCAGTCCATGTAGATACATGCCTAATAGGCATGCTTCGCGCTGCTGATAACCACGAGCTAACAAACCTGTGATGATACCTGTGAGTACGTCACCGCTCCCCGCTGTGGCCATACCGGCATTTCCTGTACTGTTGAAGAGGATGTTACCATCGGGCAAGCAGAGTGCCGAGTAGTGTCCTTTTAGGATGATGTATGCCCCCAAATGCTCAGCTAAGTCGCGTGCTTTGGCCAATCGTTCGTAGTCTCCGTTACTTGCTCCGCCCGATAGACGGTCGAACTCTTTGGGATGTGGTGTCATGATGATACCCTTAGGCAACTGTTGCATCCATGCCCGGTGGTTGGCCAACATGTTCAAAGCGTCGGCATCGGCCACGATAGGGCACTGAGTACGACGTAATTGGGCAATCATAGCGATGGCTGTACTCTCCTGTAGCCCCATACCGGGACCTATACCTAGTACATCGAAGTCGGCAGTATCAACAGGTTCGGAGAAGAAAGTTTCGTCTTTATCTAGTTGCATCACGGCTTCCGGGACGCTGATTTGCATGATGTCGTAATTGCGTTTTGGCGTGTTTATGGTTACCTTTCCTGCTCCCGAACGCATACAAGCTTTGGCAGCGAGTATCGCTGCTCCCGACATACCGTAGCTTCCGGCAATGAGTAAAGCGTTGCCCATGTTGCCCTTGTGTACGAAGTCACCACGATGTTTAAGCAGTTTTCTTACGTCGGTCTCATCAATAAGTGTGTAGGAAGCTTCTGTTTTTGCGATGTATTCGGATGACAATAGGATGTCGAGTACCTGTATTTCGCCGAGGTATAGTTGGTTATCGGGCAACAGCATCGACAGTTTTTTCTGCTGTAAGGTGAGGGTGACGTTGGCTCTTATGATGTTCATACGAACATTATAAGTATTGTCTTCGGTCATCAACCCCGACGGCATGTCGATGCTTACCACCTTGGCCGGTGACTGGTTGATGTATCTTACGAGCGAGGCAAAGCCCCCCGCCAGTGGCTTGTTGAGGCCTGAACCGAAAAGTCCGTCGACCACTAAGGTGTCGCTAGTGAGTTTGGGAGGATCAAAGTTGACGGATATTTCGTTGAACTCCTTGACACGTTTACAGTCAAGCAGTCGCTGTTTGTTGATGGTACAATCCTCGGATAGATAGTTGTGTACGTTGAATAAGTACACGTTTACTTGGTAATCGTGCTCGGCTAACATGCGTGCTACGGCCAATGCATCGCCTCCGTTGTTACCCGGGCCGGCAAAAACCATCACTTGCATACGGTTGGTCCACCGGTCGGTGATGGCTCTTGTGATGGCTTTAGCAGCACGTTCCATCAAGTCAATCGACTCGATGGGTTCGTGCTCTATAGTATATTTGTCGAGTTCTTTGATTTGAACTCCGGTAAAAATCTTCATATCCCTGCAAAAATACAAAAAAATGGCGGATATGAGAGTGGTTTGTCCTACTTTTTATTTGGTTATTGTATGTTGGCTTTACCGGCAAACTCGCCCTTTCGCTTCTGTTCTCCGCCACGAATAGTCTGCTTCAAATTGAAACGAAGTTCTATATTTTCTTTGCCCACCCTCTTTACAAATACGGAGCTTGTAGGGTCAAGTAAATTGTCTTTGCCATTGGCTTTGATGTCTTTGCTATCTACAGTCCAGTCTCCATTTTTGCTGAGATCAATCTCTTTACCGTCCATATTGCTGGGTACGGTGAATGTGATGTCTGCTTCGGGAGCTTTTCATGTGCTGTATTTGAAGATGTATTTACCGTTGGCTTCTTTAAATGTGAGCATCTTGGAAAGTACATTCTTGTCGAACTCGTCGTCTTTGCTGCACGAGCTGAAAACAGTTGTTGATACTAAAGTAATTGCTGCTAAAAATAGAATCATCGAGATTCTTGAAATCATTTTCTTGTCCATATAGTTATAATCCTGATTAAAATAAAAACTTAAATAATTGGTGCAAAGTTATACATTTGTCTTGATAAAACTTTCAGTTTATACATTTTTCAATGTTATTTTTGGTGTTTTGGGAAGTTGGTTAGGGCGTTTTGAAGGCATGTGTAAGTGGCTGAGCCGACAGCAACTACTCTATCAATGACCGATGGTTTCCCAAAAGGGAGGGAGAACAAAGAACTTATCAGCTTAAAACTCATGAACTAACAAGTTCACTCGATAACTCATCTACTCAAAAACTGATGAACTCAATTTGTTGCAGTAGTTTCTCAGTACTGCTGCCAAGCCCATTCAGCATTGCTGCAAGGGGGAGACAGCAAAAATGCCAAGACGCTGCAGTGGGCTAGTTGACAAATTGACGAGTAGACAAGTAGACGAGAGGGGGAACTAGAAGTGAGGAGTTAGGAGTTAGAAGTGATGAGTTGGTGGGGGTGAAAGAGACAATTTAACGATGTTGACTACGTAATATCTATGTGGAAATGTACTATTATTCATTTCTTTTTCGTATTTTTGCAATCAAATTTTTTATTCCAAGTGCAATGGATAAAGTAACTATTAAGGACAAAACGTTTAGGACGTTTATCCCTGAAGCAAAGATTCTAGAACGTGTGAAAGCAGTGGCTGAAAGGCTCAATCGTGATATGGCTGGCAAGAATCCACTGTTGTTGGCTGTGCTCAATGGCTCGTTTATCTTTGCAGCTGATTTGATGCGCAACCTCACGATACCTTGTGAAATCTCATTTGTGAAGTTGGCTTCTTATCAAGGGACGACTTCTACGGGTACAATCACAGAGATTTTTGGTGTCAATGAAGATTTGACGGGGCGCACAGTTGTTATCGTTGAAGATATTGTGGATACCGGATTGACCATGAAGCGCATGGTGGAACAACTTGGAACGCGTAAGCCTGCGTCTATCCATATTTGTACGTTGCTGTTGAAACCCGGTAAGTTGCAGGTACCACTCAATATAGAGTATGCTGCAATGGAGATTCCCAACGACTTTATTGTGGGCTATGGACTAGATTACGACCAGCAAGGTCGCGAGTTGAGAGACATTTACACGTTGGACAGCTGATAAGAGAGAAGAAAATAATAAGATAAAAAATGAAGAATATTGTAATTTTCGGTGCTCCCGGTGCTGGTAAAGGTACACAGAGCGATAAGTTGATTGAAAAGTACGGATTAGGTCATATCTCTACTGGTGATGTGCTCCGTAGCGAGATTAAGAACGGTACAGAACTTGGCAAGACTGCGAAGGGATATATTGATAACGGCCAGTTGATACCCGATGAATTGATGATTGACATCCTCGCCAGCGTATACGACGGCTTTGGAAAAGACCATGCCGGTGTGATTTTTGACGGGTTTCCCCGTACAACTCCACAAGCTGAGGCTTTGAAGAAGATGCTCTCTGAGCGTGGACATAAGGTGGCTGCCATGCTGGAACTATCTGTTCCGGAAGACGAATTGATGGCTCGACTCATCAACCGTGGTAAGGAAAGTGGCCGCTCCGATGATAATGAAGAGACTATCAAGAAGCGTTTGAATGTATATAACACACAGACAGCTCCGCTTATCGACTGGTATGAGCAGGAAGGTATCCATCATCATATCGAAGGACTTGGCACCGTTGACGAGATTTTTGCTCGTATAGCAACAGTAGTAGACGCTCTATAATAATATAGGGTGTTTAAGTTTCGCATGTATGCTCAACTTAGGAGTTATCGGGAATTAAAGGGAGTTAGCAGGAGCTATCGGACAAATGTCTGTTATCTTCCGCTATCTCCCGTTACCTCCTACTAACTTCTATCTATATATCAACTTGTAAAAGCAGAGTAAGGTATAGGAGTTAGTGGGAGTGGATGGAAGCGTGAGCCACGGGCTTATGACTTTGCTGAGAACTCGAATCCTACTAACTCTTGTTCGTTTTTAATAGATGGAGGTCTCTCCATGGATTTTTAGAAGGCATAAAGAATTGACTCCTAAACATCTGAACAAATTCCCCAACGTGTAATCTAACAATATATGGCCGATTCAAATTTCGTAGACTACGTAAAGATACATTGTCGCTCAGGTAAGGGCGGAAGAGGTTCTATGCACTTACGCCACGTGAAATACCAGCCCAACGGTGGACCCGATGGTGGTGACGGTGGGCGTGGTGGTAACATCTATCTGCGTGGTAACCACAATTACTGGACGCTATTGCACTTGAAATACCAGCGCCATATATTTGCAGAGCATGGTGGAAACGGTGGAAGAGACAAGTGTCATGGTACCGATGCTAAGGATGTGTACATTGATGTACCGTGTGGTACGGTGGTCTATAATGCTGAAACGGGTAAGTATATCTGTGATGTGATGGAAGACGGACAGGTGGTCATGCTGCTGAAAGGTGGTCGTGGCGGACTTGGAAACTTTCAGTTCCGCACCGCAACCAATCAGGCTCCACGCTTCGCACAGCCCGGAGAACCGATGGAAGAGCTCACCGTAGTGATGGAGTTGAAACTTTTGGCTGATGTGGGATTGGTGGGATTCCCCAACGCGGGTAAGTCCACGTTGCTTTCATCGTTGTCGAGTGCACGCCCGAAAATAGCCAACTATCCTTTCACAACGCTAGAACCGTCGCTTGGAATTGTGGGCTATCGCGATATGCAATCGTTTGTCATGGCCGATATTCCGGGAATTATTGAAGGGGCAAGTGAGGGTAGAGGACTCGGTTTGAGATTCCTTCGCCATATAGAACGAAACTCATTGTTGCTCTTTATGGTGCCCGGTGATACAGACGACATCAAGAAAGAGTATGAGATTTTGCTGCGCGAATTGGGTAATTTCAACCCTGATATGCTGGATAAGCATCGTGTATTGGCCGTAACGAAGTGTGACTTACTAGACGAAGAGTTGATGGAGATGCTGAAAGAGACGTTGCCCGACGACCTACCGGTGGTGTTTATCTCGTCGGTGACAGGGCAAGGACTCATGGAATTGAAGGATATTTTGTGGCGCGAACTGAACAGTGAGAGCAACAAACTGCAAGGAATCATGGCCGAAGATACACTCGTACATCGCGACAAAGACATGATACGCTTTGCCGACGAGATGCATGATGAAGGTGCCGATGAGGATGTTGAGGAACTGGAAGATGCTGATATCGAAGACTTCGACGAGTTGGATGACTTCGAATATGAGGATGAAGACGATATAGAATAATAACAAGCCCATGACAAAGCCTATACTCCATACTTATAAACTGGCCGAAGGTGTTGTGGCTTTTAGCACGACACGGCATGGCGGAGTGAGTAAAGGCGATTATGGAGAGTTTAATATCAACCCCTATTGTGGGGATGATGCGGAAGCGGTGGCTGATAATAGAGCCGCGTTTTGTGCGACATTAGGTATTGACGACGACAGGTTGTTGTTGCCGCATCAGGTACATGGTACGGAGAATCGGGTGGTATCGGCCGACTTCTTTACCTTGCCCACTGGTGAACGTCGCATTATTCTCGATGGTGCGGATAGCATCATGACCGATATTCCGGGTGTTTGTATCGGTGTGTCGACAGCCGATTGCATCCCGGTTTTGCTTTACGATCCTGTGCATCGTGCCGGTTGTGCTGTTCATGCCGGTTGGCGTGGCACTGTAAAGCGCATTGTATTGAAGAGTGTCGCCGAGATGGTTGCAGCCTATGATACCAAACCTTCTGACCTATTAGCAATCATTGGTCCCGGCATTTCACTGGAACATTTCGAAGTTGGACAGGAAGTTTACGATGAATTTGAGCAAGCATCGTTTGACATGTCTGCCATTACGCGAAAGTTAAATAAGTGGCATATCGACCTGCCGGAGTGTAATCGACTCCAGCTACTACAGGCAGGCGTGGCTTCACAGTGCATTCGCATGAGTGGGATATGCACGTATGCTCATTCCGATGAATTCTTTTCGGCTCGTCGACTGGGTGTCGAATCCGGCCGAATATTCACTGGGATACTTTTGACAGAGACTATATAACAATTAAAACCTAAACAAAATGAATACACGACTCAGACAGATTGTCATGGGCCTGACGCTTATTGGTATTACAACGGGATTTATGCCTGCTAAAGATACATTCAGTGCGTCGGAACAACAACAAATCAGTATCAGCACACCGGGGCTGTTCAGTCGTTCCAATGCTTTCAGTGTAGACTTCAGTATACTTAAGAATAGCGATTATTCTTTCCCACTTCCGGTGGGAAAGGCAGAGGTGGTGAATCAACAAGAAGTGAAGATAACGACCACGCAGGGCGATGCTGTAAAGGCTATGTTTGAAGGAGTAGTCCGTTTATCGCGTTCGGTGAACCGCTTCGGAAATGTGGTTGTCATTCGCCATAATAATGGATTGGAGACTGTGTACAGTCATAATGCGCAGAATTTGGTACAGGTGGGGCAGCACGTTCAGGCCGGACAGACAATCGCTATTGTGGGGTATGACGGTGCACAAGCTTATACCTTGTTTTCCATTATGGTGAATGGAGCGCGTATTAATCCCGAAACAATTCTGGAAATAAAGTCACATCGATTGCGTAAACAGACTTTGTTGTGCAAACGTGTAGGCCAAAGAGTGAGTGTAACGGTATCGCAACCGGAGCCATCGAATGCAGGTTCACAGAGTTTGGCTATGGCTAATAAGGGTGGAACAAGCAATAGTATGAGCGGAGATGTGGACAAGAATCCGTTTGAAGGAGGCAATACGATTAGGCTGAATTTGTCTAATCTGTCGAAGATGGAGTGGTCTTATCCACTGTTAGGAAGTAAAGTGATAAGTCCGTATGGCGGAAAACGTCACCATTCGGGTGTTGATTTGAAGACTAGACCGAACGACAATGTGCGTGCAGCATTTGATGGTGTGGTTACTCGTTCGGGGCGTTTCTCAGGCTATGGTAACTGTATCGTTATTAAGCATGCCAATAGCTTGGAGACACTTTATAGTCATCAATCAAAGAATCTAGTTAAGGCTGGGCAGCGAGTGAAAGCCGGAGAGGTGATAGGATTGACTGGTCGAACCGGTCGCGCCACCACGGAGCACTTACATTTTGAGGTGCATTTTCAAGGTCGAAAGGTGAATCCGGCTGTTGTCTTCGACCATGCCAACCGTTCTTTGCAGCAATGTACGCTCGTATTGTCAAAGAACGGGAATATCAAAAGCGAACGTAATTATTTCGCAGAGAAGAAGTAAGATGATGATTACTTGTGCCGCTTAGCTCGTTGTTGTCTGTATTTAGCCTTCTGACGAGCTGAGCCTGAGCCGTGAGCTCCGGTGATATATTTCTTCTTCTTAGCTTTGGTCTTTACTTTATCATCATTCTGCCCGCTCTTATTGGATGCGGCCTTAAAGACCATTCCTGTTTCTATTATCTCGTTGATGTCGTTCATTGTGGTTTGAGTTGACGAGTTAACAAGTAGACAAGTTAACAAGTCTATTTTTGAATAAATAATTAAGTAGGCAAGTGAACGAGTTTACAAGTAGATTAAAAGTTGTTGGTTGTGTTTTCTAACTAGTCTGCTTGTCAACTCGTTTACTTGTTAACTTTAACTCTTAGTGATGGAACAATCTCACTCCAGTGAATGCCATAGCAATGCCATATTTGTCGCATGTGTCGATAACATGGTCATCGCGGATGCTTCCACCGGCTTGTGCGATGAATTCAACGCCACTCTTATGGGCACGCTCGATGTTGTCTCCGAATGGGAAGAAAGCATCGCTACCGAGAGCAACTTTCGTGTTTTGGGCAATCCAAGCTTTCTTTTCTTCCATCGTAAGTACCTCCGGCTTCTCGGTAAAGAACTGCTGCCATACGCCATCTGCTAATACATCATCGTGCTCTTCGCTGATATAGACGTCTATGGTGTTGTCTCTGTCAGCGCGACGGATACCCGGTTTGAACGGAAGATTCATAACCTTGGGACATTGGCGCAACCACCATGTGTCGGCTTTGCTACCAGCTAAGCGAGTACAATGGATGCGACTTTGTTGTCCGGCCCCTATTCCTATGGCCTGACCATCCTTGACATAGCATACGGAATTGCTTTGGGTGTACTTTAAAGTAATCAATGCGATGATGAGATCGCGACGAGCTTCGTCGGTGAAAGTCTTATTCTGAGTGGGGATATTCTCGAAAAGTGCAGGATCATCGAGCTTGATTTCATTGCGTCCCTGTTCAAATGTGATGCCGAATACTTGCTTATGTTCGATGGGATTCGGTCGATAGTTTGGATCAATCTTGATGACATTATAGGTGCCTTTACGCTTGTCTTTCAGGATTTCGATGGCTTCCGGCGTGTAATCGGGAGCAATAACTCCATCGCTAACCTCACGTTTTAAGAGGGTCGCGGTGACTGCGTCACAGGTGTCACTCAATGCAACGAAGTCGCCATACGAACACATTCGGTCAGCTCCTCTGGCACGAGCATAGGCACAAGCGATCGGAGAAAGCGGAAGTTTAACGTCGTCTACAAAGTAGATTTTCTTGAGTGTATCGCTCAAGGGGAGTCCTACGGCAGCGCCGGCTGGGCTTACGTGCTTGAAACTTGCGGCTGCCGGAAGTCCTGTTGCTTCCTTTAATTCTTTCACAAGTTGCCAACTATTCAAGGCATCCATAAAGTTAATGTAGCCCGGGCGACCGTTAATGACTTCGATAGGTAGTTCGCCTTCTTCGATATAAATACGTGAAGGCTTCTGGTTCGGATTGCATCCGTACTTTAATGCGAGTTCTTTCATACAGCAGGATAAGTTGAATATCTTATGCAAAGATACTTGATTTTACACAAAAAGGGAAGAGATAAGGTCACATTTCCTATTCTTTGAGAATAAAAAAAGTGCAACGACATTCTGTCATGTCATTGCACTTGTATGTTTAAAACATTCTGTAGATTACAGAAGTACCTTGAATTTCTCTTCAATACGTTCTTTGCTTGCAGCACCAACAAACTTGTCAACCAGCTGACCTCCCTTGAAGAAGAGGATAGTTGGGATGTTGCGAACACCATACTCCATTGCGATTTCGTTGTTTTCCTCAACATCGCACTTGCCTACAACGATTTTGCCGTCGTAGTCGTTTGCCAACTCTGAGATGATAGGACCAACCATACGGCAAGGTCCACACCATGTTGCCCATAGGTCAACTACCAAAGGTAACTCTCCATTTTTGTAACTCTCAAAGTTCTCGTTTGTAATTTTAACTTCCATCTTTTCGTTCTTTAATATTCTATATGTATTTTATTATTCTTGTCACAATATTGTTATGAGCAAACTGTATGCCAAAAGTCGCGACCGATAGTAATTGCCATTTTTGTCAGTTCACGTGGTAACTCATGACTGGATTAGACTCTACATAGTTTACAAAGTCGCGAGTAAGGCCTATTTCATGAGCTCTTGAACGCAGTATTAAGTTTGAATTATGCTCTTTATCAACTACTTGTATGAAGAGCATTGTGTGTCCCGGACTGTCTGATACCAGTGTAGATATGTCGTTTACTATGGTCTCGTTGATGTCGTTGATGTCCATACTGATGGTGAATCTTTCGATGCGTGTGTCGCGAATAGTTTGCATATACTGGATGTCGGCAATCTTAAAGTCGACGTAGGTGCTTGTGGGATATCTCTTGCTACAGTTCGCTTTCATGAAGATGATGGCTCCCTGAATAAACATTCCGCTCCATCTGCCCCATTCGGCATCCATGATAAAGAGTTCACCACTGCCTTCGAAGTCTTCTAAAGTGACTACTCCATAGGGCTTACCTGATTTGGTGAAACCGGATTTTACGGCCGTTACCATACCGCCAATTGTTATCTCTTGCTTGCCAACGAGAGCTTCCTTGTCCTCTAATTCGGCACAATGTGTGTTGCACATAGAGTTCAAGATGATGCTGAATTCATCGAGAGGATGAGCCGACAGATAAATACCTACGAGGTCGCGCTCATGATTTAATTTCTCTATTGTGCTCCATTCTTCCACTTGAGGAATGGGAGGAGTGGCTATCTCTACGGCGTCTGAACCTCCAAACAAGGAGTTACGAGCCTCTGCCTGTTCCGCTTGATACAACTGACCATAGCGAACCAAGGTGTCCAAGAAGGCGTCACCTTTATTATTCTTGCCGAAATATTGCTCGCGTTTCAGCCCGAAACAATCAAATCCGCCACTCATGGCGAGCGATTCAAAGGCTTTCCTATTGACGTTAGAGAAATCTACTCGTTGTGCAAAGTCGAATATATCCTTGTATGGCCCATTCTCATTTCGCTCGTTGATGATAGCTTCTGCGGCCTGTTCGCCCATTCCTTTGATGGCTGCCAAACCAAATCTTATCTCGCCTTTTTGGTTTACACCGAAGTTACCATAGCTCTCGTTGACACTCGGTTCCAGCGTAGGAATACCCATAGACTTACATTCATCCATGAGTTTCGTGATTTCTTTGATGTCGCTTTTACGTCGTGTCATAATGGCAGCCATAAACTCTGCCGGGTAATGGGCTTTCATATAAGCCGTCTGGAAAGCCACCCAACTATAGCAAGCTGCATGAGACTTGTTGAAAGCATAGGATGCAAACTTCTTCCATTCTTCCCAGATATGATTCAAAGTCTTGTGGTCATGCCCGCGTGCTTCGCCTCCCTCGTAGAACAATTTCTCCAGTTTGTTCATCTGGTCAATCTTCTTTTTACCCATAGCTTTACGCAATGTGTCGCTCTGTCCACGCGTAAAGCCAGCCAATAAGCGGCTCAGAAGCATGACTTGCTCTTGATAAACGGTGATGCCATACGTATCTTTTAGATACTTTTCCATCTCAGGAATAGGGTAGGTGATAGGCTCTTTGCCGAGCTTACGGGCAATGAACGACGGAATATTGTCCATTGGTCCGGGGCGGTAGAGGGCGTTCATGGCAATGAGATCGCCAAATACCGTGGGATGAAGTTCGCGCAGATATTTTTGCATACCGGGCGATTCAAACTGGAAAGTACCAATCGTTCGTCCCTGTTGATAGAGCTGATAGGTAAGCTCATCGTCAATAGGTATGTTGTCAAGGTCTACTTCTACGCCCGTTGTCAGCTTTACATTCTTGACAGCTTCTTTCAACTCAGAGAGCGTCTTGAGTCCGAGGAAGTCCATCTTAATGAGTCCGGTAGACTCGATAACGTGCCCATCGTACTGCGTCACAGGCACTTTTAAGTCCTTAAAGTCGGGATCGTCGGCCGTTGAGATAGGCACCCAATCGCTGATAGGGTCGCGACAAATGATGAATCCGCAGGCATGGATACCCGTTCCGCGTACCGTTCCTTCAAGCATCTTTGCATACTTCATGGTGTTACGTTCGCGTGGGTCGATCGAAGCTTCCGCCTCGCGTAGCATGTCAACGCTCTTGATAGCGTTGGTAAGATTCATCTTCAAACCATTCGGCAGACGGTCGGGGATAGCTTTACAGAGTGCATTCGCTTTTTCCAACGGGAGTTTTTCTACACGTGCCACATCCTTGATGGAGTTTTTCGTAGCCATACTTCCGTAGGTAATGATATGCGCACAGTTCTCGTGACCATACTTATCCATCACCCATTGGAGCACGCGTCCACGTCCGTCATCGTCGAAGTCGGTATCAATATCGGGGAGAGAAATACGGTCGGGGTTGAGGAAACGCTCAAACAGCAAGTCGTATTTCAACGGGTCTATCTTCGTGATTCCTAAACAATAGGCAGCTACCGAACCCGCAGCAGAGCCACGGCCGGGACCTACCATCACTCCTAACTGCTCGCGAGCAGAGTTGATGAAGTCTTGTACAATGAGGAAGTAGCCGGGGAATCCCATTGTCTTCATCACGTGAAGTTCAAATCTGATGCGCTCTTCTACCTCTTTTGGCACCGGGTCTCCATATATTCTTTTGGCTCCTTGGAATGTCAATTCATCCAAATAGTCGGCTTCAAACTTGATTCGATAAATCTTGTCGTAACCACCAAGATGTTTGATTCGCTTCTCTCCATCTTCGGCCGACATGGGATTTTCGCCATTCTCGTCGCTGCAAAATTCCTTATATAAGTCTTCTTCTGTGAATTTTTGACGCCACTGTTCTTCTGTTCCGAAGCTCTCCGGGATTGGGAAGAAAGGCATCACCGGGTCGTGGTCAATACTGTAGAATTCCACTTTGTCCAGAATCTCAAGCGTATTTCGCATGGCTTCCGGATGGTCGGGGAACACCTCGTTCATCTCTTCGCGCGTCTTAAACCACTCCTGTTTGCTGTAGCGCATGCGGTTCGGATCGTCCAAATCCTTTCCTGTGGCTAGGCAAAGCAGGTGGTCGTGCGCCTCGGCCGTCTCTTTATCTTCGAAGTGGCAGTCGTTGGTACAGACGAGTTTGATGCCCAATTCCTTGCTGAAGTCTTCCAATACAGCATTCACTTTCTGCTGTAAAGGATAGGCAGTACGATTGGCTAGCAGGGTAGGGTCGGTAACTTGATGGCGTTGTAACTCCAAATAAAAGTCGTCACCGAATAGATTCTTGTACCATAGACATGCTTCGCGTGCGCCGTCAAGATCGTCGGCCATAATCTTACGAGGTACCTCTCCGGCCAAGCAAGCTGTACAAATGATAAGTCCTTCGTGGTATTTCTCTAGGTCTTCGCGGTCAGTTCTCGGTCGGTAGTAGTAACCGTCTACCCACGAACGCGATACCAATTTAATAAGATTCTTGTATCCTTGATAGTTCTTGGCAAGTACAATGAGGTGATAACCCGAATTGTCACCATTCTCTTTCACCTTGTCTTCCTTGCGATGGCGGGCCACATACATCTCGCAACCCAATATGGGTTTGAAAGGTTCCAGTCCATCTGCCTTTCGTTTTTTGTTGACTTCGCTACAATAATCCCAAAATTCCTTAATGCCAAACATGACGCCATGGTCGGTAATGGCCATGCCTTTCATGCCGTTGCCAATGGCTTTATTGACCAAGTTTGAAATCTTGGACTGGCCATCTAGAATAGAATAATAGGTGTGAACGTGTAAATGAACGAAATCTTCCATGAAAAAAACACAATTAGGAGTTCAAAGTTACGGCTTATCCCCGACACAACAAAAGAAAAATAGTAAATTTTTGTGGAGCTAACAAAAAATCATTAACTTTGCAAATGGTAGGTAAAAGGCCTTCCCAGTATTATTGAGCATAAGTCAGAACAACCTTTGGCACCGGCTAACGCCTTGTTGAAATGTTCGCATATCCTTAGTTACTATGATTAAAAGAATCAATAAACTCAAAAAGATACGCATACACAGAGAAGGTACCGATACACTTCTTTATGGTTTTATCGTAATGGCTTCCATTATATTATTATTATGGAGAGGCTTTGATACCAAGATCCCTTTTTGGGTGGTTTTGGTTGTTTTTTCAACAATCTATGGTATCGTACTGAACTTCTACCGCTGTCCCATTCGCTATTTCTCTGCCGAAGACAATACCGATAAGGTGGTTGTAGCTCCTGCCGATGGCCGAATCGTGGTTATAGAGGAAGTAGAAGAGAACGAATATTTCCACGACAAACGTCTTATGATTAGTATTTTCATGAGTCTGTGGAATGTCCATGCCAACTGGTTCCCTGTAGACGGTAAGGTGAAATTCGTATGCCATAAGGATGGAAACTATCATAAGGCATGGTTACCTAAAGCTAGTTCGGAGAACGAACATGCTGATGTGATGATTACTACACCCGATGGAGTGGACGTATTGTGCCGTCAGATAGCCGGCGCCATGGCTCGTCGCATTGTTACTTATGCCAAGGAGGGCGAAGATTGCTATATTGATGAGCATCTTGGTTTCATCAAGTTGGGTAGCCGTGTAGATGTATTCTTGCCTATAGGTACAGAAGTTTGTGTCAAGATGGGACAATCTACAACCGGTGACCAAACTATTATTGCGCGGTTGAAATAACCAACTCGGAAAATTATTCAATTTATTATATTCGATAAGTTGCTTCTCTTTATCTAAGAGGAGCAACTTTTTTATGCCGTAAATTTGACTTGTGATGTAGGGACGGATAGTATTTGCCCTATATTGGAAGTCTCTCTTGTCTTATAACTCAATAACTCGTCAACTTAAAAACGGCCAAACTTAATTTACTGCAAGGGTATGGCAACATTGCTGTTTCGCCCTTTCAGTAATGCTGCCAAGCCTAGGCAGCAATGCTGGCAAGCCGTTGCATTTCGCTGATAGATAAGTTGACGAGTAGACAAGTTAACGAGTTGGGAGTGTGAAATGATGGGGATAGAAATTATCTTTTGCTTCTGAAGAACTCTTGCATCAAGGCTTTGCACTCCTCTTCCAGTATCCCTCCAACGATTGCTGCTTTGGGATGGAGGGCATGGGGAGCGTATTCCGTGTATCCACGTTTTTCATCGGGCGCTCCATAGACGACACGACTCATTTGAGACCATCCCAAGGCGCCGGCACACATTACACAGGGTTCGACGGTGACATAGAGTGTACAATCTTGTAAATACTTCCCTCCGAGCGTGTTGGCAGCCGCAGTGATGGCTTGCATCTCGGCATGTGCTGTGACATCATTGAGCGTTTCGGTGAGGTTGTGCGCCCTGCTGATGATACGACCTCGGCATACCACGACTGCACCAATGGGTATCTCGCCCTCGTCTAAAGCCCGATGTGCTTCGTCTAGCGCTTTGAGCATGAATTGCTCATCTATCTTTTTTAGTTCTTCTTCCTTTGTTATCATGGCTGCAAAAATAAGGTATTTTATTGTAAGAATGGAAGAATTGTATTATTTTTGCAACTAATCAAACCCGATAGGAGGTCATGAAAAAGGTTAACGTTTTATTTTTCTTTCTGTTCATCATGGTCGGTCATCTCTATGCAACCGATGATTCTAAAAAGCCAATTCTAGGTGCCTTTACGCTAGGAATGACACCAGAAGTGTTTCAAACTCAATATCATGCGTTGCTGGAGAAATATGAGGTGGCACAGAAGGATGGCTATGAAAGTGTTTATCCGGTATCAATCGGTGGAGTATCGATGGATATGAAGAGTCTTGGCGAAAATATGTATGAGACAGATAAGATACTGAACGATTTATACAAGGTGTCTTTTCAAGGTGACGAACCTCTCTTTTTCTGTGGCTCTACCACCTTTTCCGAGAATAAACTAAGCGCTGTGACCATCATCGGATATGGCAATCAAGATGCTACCATATCTTATATTATAAGTAGAAATCCGCTGAAGATAGATGCCGAACCGGAGTTGGTGTGCTGTGACTATAAGGCTCATAACGACGTTTTGGAGGCTTGTAAATCGCTCACTGTTTTTCTTCAAGGAAAGTATGGGGTGCCTACAAAGACATACACTATACCGCAGATGCCCTCAAAACAAGAAGTGGGCGACCAACAGATACTCAAGGTGAAGTTCGTACAGGCGAATGTCTACGGTTCGGTTGTACCTTACGCTGAATGGAAGGTCGGAGATATGCAGGTGGTAGTAGGTATCAAGACGGCCGGGGCAGAACCGTTTATTATGTTCTACGATGCACATCGGCTCTCGCACTCATATCTTAACAATCTGTTGCAAGAAGAACCATTGCCGACAAAAGAACTCAATTGGTAGGCTATGGCTGCGCACAACGATCTTGGTAAATGGGGCGAGGACTATGCCGCCGACTACTTGGTGCGTGAGGGATATGATATTATTGAGCGCGATTGGCGGTTGGGTGGAAAGGACATAGACATTGTTGCTCGGACACCGGATGGTACGACTGTGGTCTTTGTAGAGGTGAAGACGCGTCGCTCGGATGCCATCACCAAACCGGCTGATGCGGTGAATCGGCAGAAAATGCGGAATTTGGGACATGCTGCCAATGCTTATGTGAAGATGCATCAGCTGTGGGACGAACTGCGATTTGATGTGATTACAATTGTAGGATGTGATGAGGAAACGGTACGCATGGAACATATCAAGGATGCGTTCAACCCATTGCTACTTTAAAATACGGAAATGAAAAGAGAAATCATACGACTGAACGAGGTGGGCTCCACCAACGATTACTTACGTCAACATGGGGTTGTGGGCGATGAAGAAATGACGGTTGTTGTGGCCGATTATCAGACTTCGGGACGTGGGCAGGCTACAAATACGTGGGAAAGTGAGGCTGGGAAAAACCTGCTATTAAGCATCCTCGTGCATCCTTGGCACACCCCTACAGCCTATCAGTTTCTTTGGTCCATGGCCGGAGCGTTGGCATTGAAAGATACGCTTGGTGCTTATACGGACGGAATTACGTTGAAGTGGCCGAACGATGTGTACTGGCACGACCGTAAGATTAGTGGTACGCTGATAGAAACATCGCTGAGTGGCGGTCGTTTGAAAGGGTGTATATACGGTATCGGACTGAATGTCAATCAACTGATGTTTGTGAGTGACGCGCCCAATCCGGTATCATTAGCCGGTATCGTAGGGCATGAAGTGGATCGAGAGCAAGTGTTGCAACGGTTGTTAGATAACTTTGAGAAACGCTATGAGCTTTTGGAACGAGGTGGAGCAGCCGATATTTCAGAAGAATACTATATGTCTCTTTACCGTCGTGATGGTTTCTATCCTTACGAAGATGCCGACGGACAGTTTGAAGCTAGCATCGTAGAGGTGGCAGATAATGGCACTATCGTCTTGCGAGACAAGGAGGGACGATTTAGGGAATATACATTTAAGGAAGTGAAATTTGCGAGGTAAGATAATTTATACATACGACAATGATATTAAATCAAGTCTCTTTTAGGGGATGAGATTGCTACAAATAGAACTATGACAAAGTTTAAAAGAATACTGCTCAAATTGAGTGGTGAGAGTCTAATGGGCTCACAAAGTTTCGGTATCGACCCCGAACGTTTGGCAGATTATGCACGCCAAATTAAAGAAGTGCATGAGATGGGTGTACAAATCGGTATTGTTATCGGTGGCGGTAACATTTTCCGTGGTCTCAGTGGCAGTCAGAAAGGCTTTGACCGAGTAAAGGGTGACCAAATGGGAATGTGTGCTACGGTCATCAACTCGCTTGCATTAAGTTCAGCGTTGGGTGCTATCGGGGTGAAGACAAAAGTGCTTACGGCTATTCGTATGGAACCTATCGGTGAGTTTTATAGTAAGTGGAAAGCCATCGAATCAATGGAACAAGGATATGTTTGTGTATTCTCGGCCGGTACAGGCTCGCCTTATTTCACCACGGATACAGGAAGTTCGTTGCGTGGTATCGAGATTGAGGCCGACGTGATGTTAAAAGGTACGCGCGTGGACGGAATCTATACGTCAGATCCGGAGAAAGATCCTACAGCCACAAAGTTTACGGATATTACCTACGACGAGATTTATACACGCGGTCTTAAAGTCATGGATCTCACTGCAACTACGATGTGTAAGGAGAACAATCTACCTATCTATGTGTTCAACATGGATGTTGTAGGAAACTTGAAGAAGGTGATGGACGGCGAGCCTATCGGCACGTTGGTACATAATTAACGAAAAAGACGCACCTTTGAATAAAGGTGCGTCTTTTTTCATGATAAGGGATTAGGGGGAAAAGATGAGAAATTAAAAGTATACACTCTCTTTTGTTCTATTGTCCCCGGTTATGAATGGGAATCTCTTCAGGCTGTTTTAAGCTCACTCTCTTTGGAGAGGGGTATGGAGAGGTCTCTATTCCTCCTTAAAATCTACATATTCTCCCTCGTCTTTAGAGAATATTTTATGGTTGGCCTCGGCTGAAGTGCGATGGTCAACAACAGTTTCGCCTTTTTTGTTTGAATATGTTTGGCGTGTAGATGACGACGTTCTTGTTCCACTCGTATATCGCCCGTTCATTTGGTCTTGCATTCTTTTGGCAGACTCACGGAGCCGTCTAAAGAATGAATAAGCGATGAATACGAGGGCAAAAAGTCCTGCGACAAAAACGAAAAATATCAATTTGAGAATCACCATCTACTTCTTATTTTTAGCATTAATAATGGCCGACAAGATTACATACCACGCAATGATAACGGCAAAGGCCGATAATCGGAAGATAATCAGGATGGGTAGGCATGTGGCAAGGAAGATGTATTTTACTTCGTTACCTTTGTATTTCCACTGTTTGAACTTGAGTGCGAACATTGGAAGTTCTGCTATCAATAGCCAACTGCTCAAAGCTACCATGCCTAAAACGACGAATAGCATATACTGTGTAGACTCCAAGAAATTGCTCGCCCCTACTATCAGAGAGCCCCAGAAGAGGGCGTTGGCAGGCGTGGGTAGTCCGATGAATGAGGTGGTTTGCCGTTCATCCAAATTAAACTTGGCTAATCGTAGAGCCGAGAAAGCCGCCATGATATAGGCAGCATAAGGCAGCCAATCTCTTAAAGGTTCTAACCCTGCCGGATAGTCCATAATGTAGAGCTCATTGAAAACCATTGTAGCAGGAGCTACCCCAAATGTAATGTCATCGGCCAGTGAATCCAACTCTTTACCAATGGGAGAAGATACATGCAGTAGGCGAGCGCTCATACCATCGAAGAAATCGAAGACAGCTCCCATTACTATCCATGCCAGTGTCCATGTAGGCTGGCCGTCTAAAGCACATACGGTAGCGATGCAACCACAAATGAGGTTGCAACAGGTTATCGTATTCGGAATATTCCTTGTTATAATATTAGCCATAACTTATAATTGTCTTTTGCAAAGATAACGCAAATGAGTACAATGAAAACTAGTTTCCAAATTGTCGAGTGCAGATTATCTTATGCAAAGATAGTGGAAACGTGCATAAATGCAAAATTTATTCCATACTTTTGAGATGTAAGTAGTTTAATTGCAGAAAGCATTGAGATTTGGGCTTAGATGTGGCGTGAGGCATAAAAAAATGAAAAAGACGGAGATTCTAACAAATTTATACTAATTTTGTATTCAAATCAATATGGTCACGACGGACAGTCAGTAATGTTTCGCATCAAGAAATTAGATATATTCATTGCCAAGCAGTTTGGTATACTTTTTCTGGGTACTTTCTTTATCAGTCAATTTGTGCTGATGATGCAGTTCCTTTGGAGGTATATCGATGAATTAATAGGTAAGGGGTTGTCTATGGAAGTGATGGCTCAATTCTTTTGGTACATGGGCTTGATGCTTGTTCCGCAAGCTTTGCCGCTAGCCATTTTGTTGTCTTCGTTAATAACTTTTGGTAATCTTGGAGAAAGTAGTGAGTTGACTGCTATCAAAGCTGCGGGTATATCTCTGATGCAATCGTTCCGTTCGCTCATCTTTATTTCGGTATTGATTTGTATAGGTTCATTCTATTTCCAGAATAATGTGGGGCCAACGGCTAATATGAAGATTGCGCAGTTGTTGATTTCCATGAAGCAGAAGAGTCCGGAACTGGAAATCCCCGAAGGTGTATTCTATGATGGTATCCCTAATAGTAATCTCTTTGTGCAAAAGAAAAATATGGATACCGGTAAACTTTACGGCATTATGATTTATCGTATGACGGGAAGTTACGAAGATCAAGCTATCATCTTGGCCGACTCCGGGATGTTGCAGGCCACGGCAGAGAAGAAACATTTGCTGTTGACACTGTGGAGTGGGGAATGGTTTGAGAATATGCAGTCGGATGAATTTGGTAACTCCGCAGCTATACCTTATCGTCGGGAGAGTTTCATACAGAAACGTATCGTCATAGATTATAATGGTGATTTCAATATGACTGATGCTACAAGCCTTTCTAATAACGCGAGTAGTAAGAGTCTTTTGGAGATCAATCATGCTATGGATTCGCTGAACGCCAGATATGACAGTATCGGTAGGATGTACTATCGAGATGAAAAGCAAGGAGAATATGCGGCGATAACATTGTCGAAGAAGGATTCGCTTGCGGCTGTAAAACTAGCGACGACAGATAAAGTGGATATAGACACGGTGTTTAACAAGCTGTCTTTAGACAGAAAACAACAGGCTGTGTCGATGGCTTTGAGCAAAGTACAATCCAAAGTAAGCGATTTGAACTTTAAAAGTTTGGTGACAAGTGATGGTGATTACTTCATCAGACAGCACGAAATAGAAGCTATCAATAAGTTTACGTTGGCTCTTTCGTGTTTGATATTTTTCTTCATCGGTGCACCGCTTGGTGCCATTATCCGAAAAGGAGGATTGGGTATACCGGTCATCATATCGGTTTTGGTGTTCATTATTTACTATATCCTCGATAATTCGGGCTATCGTATGGCTCGTGGTGGAATGTGGGCTGTGTGGTTTGGTAAAGGATTGGCTCCCGCGGTCTTGACACCTGTGGCTGTGTTTGTGACATATAAGGCAAATAATGACTCAATGGTATTCAACTTGGATTTATACATAGAGTTCTTCAGGCGCTTGTTGGGTTTGCGTGTGAAACGGCATGTGTTTGCCAAAGAGGTAATCATTAATGACCCGGATTATGAAAAAGATAAAGAGCGACTTCGCCAAATTAGCCGAGATGCATCGCGTTATTCGTTGAATCATAATTTGCGTTCGGCTCCTCATGTGGTGAATGTGTTTTTCAAATACCAGTCTGATCATGAGATAGAACGTATCAGTGGGGAAATAGAAGAGGTGATAGAAGATTTGTCGAATACGAAAGATAAACATATTTTAGGGGCTATTAGTAGCTATCCGATTCTTTCAGTAAGGGCACATACGCGGCCTTTTGCAAGAAAATGGATGAATGCGGTTGCGGCCATTATATTCCCGGTGGGTATCGTTCTTTACCTGAGAATGTGGCGTTTCAGACTGCGTTTGTTGCGCGATTTGAAATTGATTATGAGAACGAATCAACTGGTGGTAAGCAGAATTAACGATTTGAAAAAGTAGAATCACATATACATATATATAATATGGAAGACTTCAAGCTGAGTAGCATTAAAGATGCTGTACAAGATTTCAAGGATGGCAAGTTTGTCATTGTTGTTGACGATGAAGATCGCGAAAATGAAGGCGACTTGATAATAGCCGCTGAAAAGATAACGCCTGAGAAGGTAAACTTCATGTTGAAGAATGCGCGTGGTGTGCTCTGTGCGCCTATTACGTTACAGCGTTGTGACGAGTTGGATTTGCCACGTCAGGTTGTAGATAATACATCGGTGTTGGGTACGCCTTTTACAGTGACCGTAGATAAACTGGAAGGATGCAGTACAGGCGTATCGACGCATGATAGAGCAGAAACTATCAAAGCCTTGGCCGATCCGAATTCGGCACCGCAAACATTTGGTCGCCCCGGTCATATCAACCCCTTATATGCGCAAGATAATGGGGTGTTGCGTCGTAGTGGACACACTGAGGCGGCTGTAGATCTGTGTAGATTGGCCGGACTGTATCCTGCCGGTGCGTTGATGGAAATCATGGAAGAAGATGGTACTATGGCTCGTATGCCCAGTTTGCAGCAGAAAGCTAAAGAATGGGGTATGAAGATCATTACTATCAAGGATTTAATAGCTTATCGACTAGAGAAAGAATCTAGTATTGAGGTGGGTGAAGAGGTTGATATGCCTACTGTTCATGGGCATTTCCGTTTGATACCGTTCCGCCAAACCAGTAATGGACTTGAGCATATGGCTTTGATTAAGGGAGAGTGGAAGGAAGACGAACCGGTATTGGTGCGCGTCCACTCTTCTTGTGCTACCGGTGATATTCTTGGTAGTCGTCGCTGTGATTGTGGAGAACAGTTGCACAAGTCTATGGAGATGATAGAAAAAGAAGGTAAAGGCGTGATAGTCTATATGCAGCAAGAGGGGCGCGGTATCGGTTTGATGAATAAGATTGCAGCCTATAAATTGCAGGAAGAAGGGTATGATACGGTAGACGCGAATATACACTTAGGTTTTAAACCCGATGAGCGCGATTATGGTTGTGGGGCTCAGATGCTGCGTCATCTAGGCATCCATAAGATGAGACTGATGACAAACAATCCTACCAAACGTGTTGGATTGGAAGCTTATGGGCTTGAAATAGTGGAAAATGTGCCTATCGAGATAGAACCCAATGAAAACGATTTGAAATATCTCAAAACCAAACGCGACAGAATGGGACATATACTCCATATAAAATAACAAATGACACAAAATCGAGATAAAAGTGTAAAAACTGTTACGAATTCTTCGCTGTAACAGATAATATGCGTACTTTTGCAGCCTAACGAATAAACTGTAGAATAAAATTATGGCACAATTATCTAATCGATTGAACCGTCTGGCACCATCGGCAACGCTTGCCATGTCGCAGAAGAGTAGTGAGATGAAGGCTCAGGGTGTTGATGTAATCAATATGAGCGTGGGTGAACCTGATTTCAATACGCCTGATCATATTAAAGATGCTGCAAAGAAAGCTATTGATGAGAACTACTCTCGATATTCTCCTGTTCCCGGATATGCTGACTTACGCAATGCTATCGTTGCTAAACTCAAGAATGAGAATAGATTGGATTATACTGTCAATGAAGTCTTGGTGAGCAATGGTGCTAAGCAGAGTGTCTGTAATACGCTGATGGCATTGGTCAATGATGGTGATGAGGTGATAATCCCTGCTCCTTATTGGGTGAGTTATCCGCAGATGGTGAAGTTGGCTGGAGGTAATCCTGTGATAGTGAATGCCGGCTTTGATCAGAATTTTAAGATGACTCCGGAGCAACTGGAGGCTGCCATTACCCCCAAGACACGTATGTTGATACTATGCTCTCCCAGTAATCCTACGGGAAGCGTGTATTCTCAGGAAGAATTAGAAGCCTTGGCAACTGTCATAAAGGAACATGAGGATTTGTTTGTGTTGGCTGATGAAATCTATGAGCATATTAATTATATAGGTGAACATGCCAGCATAGCGAAGGTAGATGGTATGAAAGAGCGTACCATCGTGGTGAATGGGGTGTCTAAGGCTTATGCTATGACTGGTTGGCGTATTGGATATATTGCTGCTCCGGAGTGGATAGTTAAAGGCTGCAATAAGTTGCAGGGACAGTATACATCGGGGCCATGTTCGGTGAGTCAGAAAGCTGCTGAGGCTGCTTATACGTTAGAACAGGGCTGCGTGGAAGATATGCGCAAGGCATTTGAGCGTCGCCGTGACTTGATTGTAGCATTGGCAAAGGATATTCCGGGTTTAGAGGTGAATGTTCCACAAGGAGCTTTTTATCTGTTCCCGAAGTGTAGTAGTTTCTATGGTAAGACGGATGGCGAGCGTACTATTCAGAATTCTACAGATTTAGCTATGTACTTACTTGAAGTCGGACATGTCGCAACAGTAGGTGGTGATGCTTTTGGTGACTCAGAATGTTTTCGTATGAGCTATGCTACTAGCGATGAGAATATTCGTGAGGCCATGAAAAGAATAAAGAACGTATTAGGCAAGTTGAAGTAATAATGCAATCTTGTTAAGAAATGTTGTAACGTAGAATATTCGTGCTCTATTCTTTATATATATAATGTGCTATTCAAGTGGAGTTTTAGACCAATTTGCTTTCGGCTTTGTATAAAGGGAGACATTTAATATACTATCTCGTTAAAACTTCTTAATTCGGTTTGTAGTTATTCATAAATGATTATCTTTGCGATACAAAAAAATGGGTATTCCTACGTGGTTTTCCTACATTTGCTAACCATTGACACTAAATCGAACAAATATTATAAATTTTCAATAACTAAAAATTAATTTTTAAAAATTATGGCAACTACACAAAAAACAGCCACCCCTAAGAAGGGACAGGGCTTCCAAGGTATCAGAGCAGCATTCTGGATCATCGTAGCATGTTTCATTATTGCTATTTGTATCTTTAACTTTATTCTCGGTAATCCTGCAAACTTCGTAAATAACGATCCTTCAGGTGCCGTTCTTAATGGTAACTTGATGGGTACTATCTATAAGGGTGGTATGGTCGTTCCAATTATCCACACTTTGTTGCTTACCGTTCTTGCTCTTTCTGTAGAGCGTTGGTTGGCTCTTCGTACCGCTTTTGGTAAGGGTTCTTTGACCAAATTCGTTGCTAATATTAAGGCAGCTTTGAATGCTGGTGACTTCGCTAAGGCTCAGCAGGTTTGCGACAAGCAGAGAGGTTCTGTAGCTAATGTTGTTGCAGCTTCTTTGAATGCTTACAAGGAAATGGAAGCTACTAGTGGTATTAAGAAAGGTCAGAAGGTTGCTAAAATCCAGCAGGCTCACGAGGAAGCAACTCAGTTGGAGATGCCTACTCTTCAGATGAACCTTCCGATGATTGCTACTATCGTAACATTGGGTACATTGACAGGTCTTCTCGGTACTGTAACCGGTATGATCAAGTCGTTCGCCGCTCTTGCAGCAGGTGGTGGTGGTGACTCTCTTGCATTGTCAACTGGTATTTCTGAGGCCTTGATCAACACCGCATTCGGTATTTTGACATCTTGGTTTGCAGTAGTTTCTTATAACTTCTTCACAAACAAGATTGATAAGTTGACATACGCACTCGACGAAGTAGGTTACTCTATCGCTCAGACATACGAAGCAAACCACACAGAAGAGGCTTAATTTTTGCTAACCCTTTAAAATTTTATCGCTATGGGTAAAGTAAAAATTAAGAAGAGTGACGTTTGGATAGACATGACCCCTATGTCGGACGTGATGGTGCTCTTGCTGACTTTCTTCATGTTGACATCAACGTTTGTGAAGAATGAGCCAGTAAAGGTTGTAACCCCCGGTTCGGTATCAGAGATCAAAGTTCCAGAGAAGAACGTTCTGAATATCTTGGTTGATAAGACCGGTAAGATATTTATGAGTATGGACAACCAAACACAAATGATGGATGTACTTGCTGGTATGACCGGTCAGTTTGGTGTGTCATTGAATGGTGAACAGGAGAAAAAGTTCCAGAAAGATGCAATGTGGGGTGTTCCCATGGATAGACTGGGTGCTTATTTGAACTTAGAAACAAGTCAGATGGCTGCAGAACTTCCTAAGTTTGGTATTCCTACAGACAGTATCGAGGGCAAGAAGAGTGAGTTCCAGATGTGGGTAGAGCAGGCTCGTACTGCTAATCCTGATATCAAACTCGCTATCAAGGCCGATGAGAAGACTCCTTATAAGGTAATCAAGAAGGTAATGTCCGAACTTCAGGATATGAGTGAGAACCGTTACTATCTCATCACTTCTTATAAAAAGTTGGAGGACTAAGGCATGGCTAAAAAGAAAGAAAGTAGACAGAAGAAGATAAATATCCGTGTAGACTTTACGCCTATGGTGGATATGATGATGCTTCTTATCACATTCTTCATGCTCTGTACATCTTTGGCAAAACCACAGACGATGGAGTTGAGTATGCCAAGTAACGATAAGAACATTCAAGATGAAGACAAGTCGGTTACCAAGGCTTCACAGACGATTACTATCTATGTAGGTAGTGGCGACAAAATCTACTATGTAGAGGGTATGCCTAACTACAGCGATCCCAATACGTTGAAAGAAACCACATGGGGTGCAAAGGGTATTCGTAGTGTGCTCATCAATCATGAGACTGAAGACGGAACAATCCCTGTTCAGGCTATTATGCGTGCCAAGGCTAAACTCGACGCTAAAAAGTTGAACGAGCCTAATAAGTATACTCAGGAAGTTTACGACAAGGAACTTGCGAAGTTGAAAGCTGGTGAAGTTGATGGTGAGAAGATTCCTACTTTGACTATCATTATCCGCGCAACAGACGGTGCTTCTTATAAGAACTTGGTAGATGTTCTTGATGAAATGCAGATTTGCAGTATTGGTAAGTACGTAATCGACAAGATCAATCCTCAAGACAAGGAATTGCTTGACAAGAAGGGTGTGAAATAAGTCTTTTACGCAAATGATTTAAAACAAAAAGAAAATGTCAAAAATAGATTTAATATCTGGTGAATGGACCGATTTGGTCTTCGCTGGTAGAAACCAAGCTTACGGTGCATACAAGCTTCGTAAGGGGACTGCCAAGAGAAATCTTATCGCCATCGCTGCCGTTTTCGTTCTTGCCATCGTTGCTTTCTCTGCTATAGCTATTAAGAATATCGTAGATGAGAATGCTCGTAAGGTGGCTGCCACACAGGTAAACGAACTTTCTGCTTTGAATCAGCCTAAAAAACAGGCCGAGGTAAAGAAGAAGAAAATTGAAGTTGAACCTGAAAAGGTAGTTGAACGTGTAAAGAGTTCTATTAAGTTTACTCCTCCTGTAATCAAGAAAGACTCTGAGGTTAAGCCCGAAGAGGAATTAAAGACACAGGATCAGTTGATGCAGACCAAGACAGCTATTGGTTCGTTCGAGGTTAAAGGTAACGATGAAGCTGGTGGAGAGGTGTTGAAGGCTAAGGAAGTAATTGCTCAGCCTGAACCTCCAAAGCAGGAAGAGGAAAAAGTCTTTGAAGTCGTAGAGCAGATGCCTATGTTCCCCGGTGGACCTACCGCATTGCTTCAATACCTTAGCAGTAACGTGAAATATCCTGTAGTTGCACAGGAAAATGGTGTACAAGGACGTGTCGTTGTATCTTTCGTTGTTGAGAGAGACGGTTCTATCACAGATGTTCGTGTCGTACGTTCGGTAGATCCCTCACTTGATAAAGAAGCACAGCGTGTCGTACGTAGCATGCCTCGTTGGACCCCCGGTAAGCAGAATGGTTCAGCTGTGCGTGTGAAATACAATGTTCCTGTATCGTTCAAGTTGCAGAACTGATAAGTAAATGAAGAAAAGAGTATCTTACATATTCGTAGGATTAACACTACTGTCTGTCAGCCTTCTTGCTTCTTGTGGACAAAAGAAGCATAAAGGTGGCAGAACAGACACATATTCGTCAGGGGTGATTAGTTTCGCCTCTGACGAAAGTTTTAGTCCCATTATCGAGGAAGAGCGACAGATATTTGAGACTATTTATACTCAAGCAAAGGTAAAGCCCATTTATACTAACGAATCGGATGGTATGAATATGTTGCTGAAAAATAAGATTTGCTTGATGATTACAGCTCGTGACTATAAAGAGTCGGAATTAAAGAATTTAAGAGATCGCACTTTTATGCCGAAGGCTCTCAAGATTGCCTATGATGGTTTGGCTCTCATTGTCAACAAGGCAAATCCTGATACCTGCATAACTGTGAAAGACATAGCTCGTATCTTAAGTGGCAAAGTGACACAATGGAATCAGATTCATGCTGGTTCTAGGAGTGGGCAGATTACTGTTGTCTTTGATAATCGTAAATCTAGTGCCGTGCATTTTGCCGAAGATTCCATCTTAGGTGGTAAACCTATTGCCAGTCCGAATGTGTTTGCTACGCAGAAGACTGCTGATGTTATCAGCTATGTAGAGAAGACTCCCGGTGCTATTGGTATCATCGGAAGTAATTGGCTGAATGACAGTCGAGACACTACCAATCTTACTTTTAATAAGAATATTCGTTTAATGTCGGTAAGCCGTAAAGATAAAGCTACTCCTATGAATAGCTGGAAGCCTTACCAATATTATATATATAATGGAAATTATCCCCTTATCCGTACTGTTTATGCGTTGTTGAACGACCCTATTAACGGACTTCCATGGGGATTCGCTCATTTTTTGGCATCACCTAAAGGCCAGATGATTATTCTCAAGTCGGGTTTGCTACCTGTACAAGGGAATATTACCATTCGAGATGTTAATGTAAGCGAATAATAATGTGATGGATGTTACATTTAGTATTGTTATACGTCTAATAATTAGCATTCAATACTTGAATTAATAACAGTAAAAGAAGAAATTATGAAAGCAATTAAATACTTATTAGTCGGAGCATTGATGATAGGATTTGGTGCTCCTGTGATGGCTCAGAATGAGAAAGCTGCCATTGAGCAAGTGAATAAGATTCTTCAGTCTAACAGCCCTGATAAGGCAAAACAGATGAAGGACATTGTGAAGATGTACAAGAAGAATCCGGAGGTTCTTGTTGGTATTGGTCGTGCATATCTTGATATTCAAGATACACTCAATGCTCAGGTCTATGCCGATATGGCTCTTAAACGTGACATGAAATATGGTCCAGCTTTCATTTTGAGTGGTGATATTCAGGTTATCAAGGACAATGGTGGTGCGGCTTCTTCTTGGTATGAGCAGGCTACATTCGTAGATCCGAAGAATCCCGAAGGTTATCGCAAGTATGCACAGATCAATAGTAAGGTTAGCCCTTCTTCTTCTGTGGCAATGTTGAATAAGCTTCATGAGAACCTACCCGATTATCCAGTAGATATTGTCTCTGCACAGATTTACGATAAGGCCGGTAATTTGAGCAAGGCTATTGAGTATTATGATAAGGTAGATAAGAACAAGATGGAAGCTACCGACTTGGTAAGTTACTCTTTGGATAACTTCCTTAAGGGTGACTTTGAGAAGAGTTTATCTATTTCTCAGTTCGGTAACAACAAGTTCCCACGTCATCCGGCTTTGAATCGTATCTCGTTCTTTAACCTTACCAACTTGAAGCGTTACCCAGAGGCTCTTACTTATGCTGACCGTTTGTTCAATCAGAGCGACTCTACTAAGATTACAGAGAGCGACTATCTCTATTATGGTTATGCTTATCAAGGTAACAAGGAGTATCAGAAAGCTATTGATATGTTTAGACAGTCTTTGGCAAATAACAAAGATAATGATGCCGATAAGTCTGACGCTTTGAAGAATATTGCAAGTGCTTACTCAGAGATGGGCGATATTGCTAATGCTACTAAGACTTATGACGAGTATCTCAAGACTTTGAAGCAGATTACAGCTATCGACTATAATGCGTTGGCTAACATGTATATGAATCAGGCTACCAAGACCACTGGTGCTGAACAGAAGGAAGCTTATGCTAATGCTGACCGAGTATTCGGTGAGATGGCAGAGAAGTTCCCAAGTGCAGCTGACTTCGCTACCTATCAGCGTGCTCATATCGGTTATGCTCTCGACCCTGAAACAAAGACCGGTGCGGCTAAACCTCATTATGAGAAGTTGATTGAAATCATTAAGAGTCATACCGAGAAAGGCGACCGTGACGATGCTCGTCTGTTGGAAGCTTACCAGTATCTAGGATACTATTATACGCTGAAGAGCGATAAGAGTACAGCAGATAGCTATTGGAACAAGATGTTAGAGATTGATCCTAACAATGAAACAGCTAAGCAAGCTCTTGGTAAGTAGTAAATTGAATTAATTCTTAAATAGATATATATCCTCAAAGGCAGCAATGCTTTTGGGGATTTTTTTGTCCATGTATGTGAGAGAACCGTTCGTCTCCCATGGCTTAATTTCTTGTATAAGGCTCGATGATGGGGGAAGTCTTATCAGACTTTATCTCCGGTATATACTCATACCGGAGACTATCTTCGTTTAGCTCGACAGTTCCCGGCTATTCAAGGCTAGCCCTCCGAGCTATAAATCCCATTTGTTTGCGGATGTTGCATATTCCCTTTATGATGAAAAGAATTTCATAGGAAGCTATGCAAGGGTAGTTCTTTCAGTTTATAAATTTGATAATTTTATCGTCAATATGCTTGGAGCATTGGCTGCATATTGTTTGTTTCCAAAGAAGCCGTGCGTCAATGTACAAAGGACATTTGACACACAGCCTGCACTATTTTAAATTCGTCGAACTCACATTATTTTTCTACATTGCAATAACATTTAAGCAACATCTATCATATACCTATAACCTTACAACGCAAACCTGCTGGATTTGAATTAACGAAACAGGGACTGTTCATTCCTCGGGAATGTAGATAATCTCGCCATTCTCCAGTTGGTATGCCACACCCACGCGACGGCCTTTGTCGCCCTTGACATTCTGATTTTCCGACGGTGTGTAGCGATCTATCTGCTTGCCTTTCTTAGAGATGATTTCCATATTCTCCTTCCCAGGATTTTTCACCACGGTGAAATCCTCGGTGCTGAACATCTCGGTCATCTTGTAGTGGGTAACGAGTGCTACCATTAGTGCCACAGCAAAGACCATTGCTGCGTCGAAGAGGTTGCCCACTACGCTCATCGGGTCGTCGTCCTCGTCATGCCCAATTCTGATTGGTCGTCTTCTCATGATGGATTGTCGCTGTTTTCGTTCAACATATCGGCAATGTAGTTGAGCGCGCTCATGTCGCGTCTGTACCAGCGTTGCCTTACCGATTTGACCACGAAGCCTACTCCTCCTGCAAATAGTCCGATGACGGTAGTGGCAAACGCCACCTGCATATTGTATGCCATAGAGGCTATGTCGCCCGATGATAGTCCCACCAGTGCGGGCCCCATTGGTATGAGTGTGCCCATGAGTCCTGTCATTGGCCCCATCTTGGCAAACATCTTAGAGGTTTCAAGTTCACGCTCCGCCATGCATTCGTATTCGTCGATTAGGTGGTTAATCTTGGCTGCGCTCCCTCGGTGCTCCACCATCTTCTCCATGTAGGTAACTATGGGTAGCCTTCCCTTCGGTAGGCGTTCGGGGAGCGTCATAAGATTATCAGCCGTGAGCGTTTTCATCTCTCTGTGTAGCATGACCCCGCTCTGTCGCATGGTGAGATACTGATTGAAGAATCCACCCAGCAATAGCAACGAGCGGAGGAAGAAGAATATGAGAATGAGGATAACGGGAACGAGGAGTCCCGACGAAATCCAATAGAGTATGTCTGTTATGTAATTCATTGTTTTATATCCGTTTGTTTTTTCTATTCATTTGAATTATTTGTTGTTTGGTGCGCCACCGATACCACGCCATACCTGCCACTATCGATGTGGCTATAAGAACCAGCGTGCCGACGAGGGATTCGAGGTCGACGCTGTCGGTTCCCGTCACGGTTGTCTTGCCGTTAACCGTTGCCACGATGCCCATTAGCGCGATGAGCAGACTGCAGAGGAAGAGCAGTTCGAGGCGTAGGAAGGGTTCGGGCAGCAGGCGTTTCAGCGTATGTGTGAGCAACGGAATGGCTACGGCGAATACGCCACCCAGCGTCCATGCCACGAGCGAGAAGTCTTCGCCAGGAAATGCAAAGATGACTTTGACGAGAATCCCAAACATTGCCGGTACGACCATGATGCCGGGGAAGAAGCGTAGAAAGACGAGGAGCCAGTGTGCCCTACGACCCACCTGCCCCGATATTTCCATGTCGGTCGCCAGCAGGCAGAAGGCCATGGCTAACAATACATCGAGATTGAGCAACACGGAGATGTCGCGCACCAGTTCGGTGTCGGTAAGCCAACCTGCAATCTGTGTAGACGACTGCAATATCGCGCCACGCCATGCCAGCCCAGTAAACAGCCATGCCGCCATCGCCGTGATGCCCATCTGCAACGGACGTACAAAAGTCTGTTTCAGCACGAAGCTGAAACAGACAAGTATGAAGAGTATGACAACTAAGGTTTCCATAGCGTCTTATCGTGTACGGTTTTTGCGGCGCATGCGGATGACGAACATCAGCAGAGCAAGGAGAATAAATATCGCACCGCCAGCGAGCATGCCTTCGCTGATCTTCTGTGTATGTTCTTCCGTCTGCGACATATCCTCGTGCTTCATCACCGTGCCCTTGCCCGTGTTTGTCGCCGCATTGCGCAGTCGGTCAATCTGTTGCTGGTATTCCTTGCCACGCTCAGCATCTACCTTTGAGGCGATGAAGTTGCACAGTTTGGCATTGTCGCCCACGAAGCCAGAGCCTGACGGTTTGTATTTCTTCACCATATCGACATGCAGTTTGGCAAGGTCGGCCACCTGCTGTGGTGTAGCATTCCACATTCCCTTTCGCACGGTTTCGAGCATTACAGCGGTAATCTGCTGCAATGCTGCAGGATTTTTCTGCTCGAAGAATGCCTGTGTGCCAAGGTTGTACTTGTCTTTTACGTACACATCGTAGATGTCGTCCCAAAGTTCCTTGTCTATCGCCTGTGGCTTCATCACGTTCCACCCGTAGGTGTTTTCCACGATTTCGGCAAAACCTCCTGCTGCGCTCGCGCCACCTTTCATCTTCTCCTTTATATATACGGGATTTAGAATAGTGGTGCGACTCTCCACACCTATTGCCTCTTTCACCTCCTGCATGCGCACGTTGTGGCGGTTGCGGTAGTCGCTCAGATAGGCATCGGGGTCTTTGCCCGTCACATGTCGTACGGCAAGGTTCAGTCCGCCCATAAACTCGTAGACATGGTCGAGGCTCAGTGCTCCCCATGTGTTGCTCTGGCGAGGCTGCACCACAACGTCGGTGCGGGTGAGGGCGGCCTCGAAAGCATGCTTGCTATACTGTTCCCAGTCTTTCTCGCTGCCGTAGAAAGCACCCATATTGTTGATGTAGGTGTTGGCAATCTCTTCACGCTTTTCCCAGCGGTCGCCACTCATCACCATGCCCTGTATGCCTGTGCCGTAGTTGCCGTTCATACCTCCGAAGATGCGTTGCGATGCCAGTTTGCGTGCCTCCTTGGGCGACACACCTTTCTCTGTGAGGTAACGTTCGGCCTCCTTCATGCCAATGGATACCTCGTTCTCGAAGGCATCGTCCTTGGCATTAGCTGCCATTTCCACCGCTCTGTTGATGAGGAAAAGGCGTGACGCTGCAAGGTCGCGGAGCTGTCCGGAGGTCTGCACCACTACATCGATACGCTTTCTTCCCAACTCTTTCGAGGGAATCAGGCGTAGGTCACTCACTCGGCCGAACGAGTCTCTGATAGGCTCAACACCCAGCATATAGAGCACCTGCGCTATCGTTGCACCCTCGGTCTCTATAAACTCGCCACTCCATAGCGTATAGCTCACCTTGTGTGGCATTTCGCCGTTGTGGCGACGCTGGTACATCTCGATGGTATTCTGTGCCAGTTGCTTTCCTTTCTCCCATGCTGCCTCGCTCGGTGTGGCCTCGGCATTGATACCGTAGAGGTTTCTACCCGTTGGCAGGGTATTCGGGTTTACAATCGGGTCGCCACCTGGCGATGGCGCTGTGTAGCCACCGTTCATAGCATTGAGCATGCTCTCCAGCTCGCACCGTGGACTTTCCACAAGATATTGCCTGTACTTGTCGATGCTTTTCAGCGTGCGCTCAAGTTCTCGCACGGCAAAGGCAAAAGCTTTCTCCTCCCTGCTATATGATTTCTTTTCTTTTTTCATCATCGCAGACATAGCCGACATTCCTTTTGAAGGCATTCCTTTTTGAGGCATACCTGTCGACGGCTTTCCGTGCATGGCGTTGCCCATACCTTTCGGCATGCCACTCTTTGGTTTCTTGCCCGTTGCGCCCATGCCCATCATCATTTTCATCATATCCGACGGTGCTGTGAGGTCTTTATAGATACTGTGTGCACGTTGTAGGTCGGACGGTGAGAGTTGTCCAACTTTGCATACGAAGGCGTCGGTGACTGTTGCCGGACTATTGATGACCGACTGCACCAGCGATTTGGCAGGATAAAGATAACGACTGTTGAATTCGGAGCGACGTTTCAGCATTGCCTCGCTTGCTTTTCCTTTCACCTTGTCGAGCGTAAAGAGCGAGTAAGCCACGGGGTCGGTACACATTTCGAGTAGGCTACTGTTGATACGAGCCGGCTCGTAAGAAACGCCAAGGGTATAGAGCTGACCAGTAATCTTCTCGGTCGAGAGCTCTTCGGCAAAGTTGTCGATGCGCAGAATGTCTTCCTCTGTGTAAGGGCGTGATATTATGCTATCCAATCCCAAATCACGATGGAATCCCAAACGCACCACGAGTTTTTTGATGTCGAGCGAGGTGCGATGCAACAATGCTTTATCCTTGCCGATGTTCTGCGTGTAGAGTTTCAGTTTGGAAGAGAGTTCGCCGTATTTGCCACGCATTCCGCTTTCCATGAACGGTGGTGTGAGATACGACTGCAAGCCTGCATACGAGCGACGTTTGGCGATAAGACCTTCGCCTACGTTGCCGATGGTGTATAAGTAGAAGTGTGGTATTGCGCCCACCAGTCGGTCGGGCCAGTCGAGATTACTCAATGCCACCTGCTTCTTCGGTGTAAACTCAAGACTACCATGTGTGCCGAAATGTATCAGCACATCGGCTTTGAAACCGTGCTGTGCCCATAGGTAGGAAGCTATGTAGGTGTAGGGTGGGGTAGCTTCGGTGCCATGCACTATCTGGAATGAGTTGTCGCCCTTGCCTGCGGCATTCTGAGGAAGTAGCACAATATTACCAAACTGCACACGAGCCACGGCTAGCTTGCCGTCGGGTGTTGCCATATACTCACCTGGAAATTCACCGTTGGCTTTCACCACCTCCTTGTATTTTTCGGGGCGGAGTGTCTTTTTTACCCAGCTGTCGTATTCGGTCTTGCTGACGAGTGCAGGTTTTCCGTTTTTCATAAACTCGTCAAAAGCTCCTTTGGCATAAAGGCTGAACACTGCACCCTGCCGATGAATGGCTTTCTCCAGTCCTTCGGGCGATTCGGGCAGTCCTGCCACGTTGTAGCCCTCCTGCTTGAGGCGCACCAACAGGTTGTAGAGCGAAGGTCCAACCTCCATGCCACCTGCGGTCATGGCATTCTGCCCCGGACCTTTATAATAGTAGATGACCACACGCTTTTTGCTGTTTGGCTTGTGTTTTAAACCAATGTAGTTGTTCACTGTCTGCACAAACGTGCTGAGGCGTTCGGGCATCGCCGCCACATATTCCAGGTCGTCTTTACCAACGTAATGAGCGAAAAGGGCGAATGGTCGCAATGCACCGTCTATTTCGGGCGTTACCACGCTCTGCGACAGGAAACCACCATTCATTCCCATCTTATCGTCTTCCCATTTCTTTTCCTGCCTTCCCACGTTCAGCGGAGCAAAGAATGGTACGTTGACATGCTTCAAATAGTCCACGAAACCATCGCCGAGACGCCCGTGCGCCATGTTGATGATGGCCGACACGTTGATGCTGTCGGCATGGTGTTCCTCCACGAATTTATGGATAGAGTTGACAGGGAACACCACATTGCCCGTCTTTTCCAATTCGGCAATAAGTTCCTCTGGTTCGCCCATCGAGCCTGTGATGACAATGGCAGGGGCCTTATCTTTCCACAAACCTTTTTCCATAAGGAATTTCTTGTATTCCGACACGGAGTTGAATTGTAGGTTTTCACCGTCAGCATGATCGGGGTCGGTATGGTAAAGCAGTCCGTATATGCGTTCTACGACCTCGCCTGGTTCGGGAGCATAGATAATTTTCCGGTCGATGTGCCTGCGCACATAAGAAAGCATATTGCAGTAGTTCTCGCGTCCGCCGTTGCCGATGTAGGCTTTCAGACGATTGGCTGTGGTGGTGTCTACCGAGCAGAAATCGTTGTCGGGATTAGTAATCATCGTACTCACCACGGGTGTTCCGCCCTGCATTGCCTTTTCCAACTTTTCGCGTTGCTCCTCGGTGAGACGCAGTCCCATAGCCTGCACGAAGACCATGTCGTAGTCGGTTGCATTCTTGATGTCGTCGGCACTAAGATTTTCTATCTTGATGAACGGATTATCATTAGCACGGGCTATCTGTCCGAGTGTGATTGTCTGATAATTCACAAAGGCTATCCTTGTAGTGGATAGCCATTTGTGCCATATGCCTATACCCATGAGTAGCAATGCTACCACGGCGGCTATGATTGATAATGTTCGTTTATTCATAATTTGGTTTTAAGGGTGTAAGGCATGATTACTTTCTTATCATGTCGGCAATGTTGATGCTGACTGTCGCCACATAACTGATACCGTTGAGCGGAAGCTGTACCGCTGAGTCGGCAGCCTTGTCCCGAAAGTTGAAAAGGTTGTCCATCATCAGTCCGAGGGTGATGCCTCTCGGTAGCTCCGAGCGGAGATTGATAGAGCAGACCGTACGCGGTTCAAACACGTAGCGCGTGTAGGCTTTGGCTGTGCTGTTGTACGAGTAGCGCGTGATGCGCGACATCCACTGGCTGTTGAATGCAATAGACTCGGTGGTCTTGCCGAACTTGTGCTTGTATATGGCGTTGAACTTTGCGCTGTGTGGACGTATCCACGACTGGTTGTAGCCGTCGCGCACATCGTAGTCGTTGATGTAGGTGTAGGCTCCCCTGAATTGGAGACCGCATGCCATACGGTAGTTGGCCGTAGCCTCAATACCCGTGGTCTTCACGTTCTCGGCATTGACATACCTCATATTATAGCTTTTACCAGGCTCCGTATACTCGTATGAAATCTTGTTGCGGAAACGGTTGTGGTAGGCCGACACCGAAAGGTTGAAGCCTCCATAGTCATATTCTGCCGAAGCCGATAGCTGACTACCCTCTTCTGGTTTAAGGTCTTTATTGCCATACATCATGATTCCCATTCCGCCCATGTTGAATTCCTGATAGAGCTCTTTGAGTGTGGGAATGCGGTAGCCCTGTGAATAGCCGGCACGCAATGTGACATGCTTGAACGGACGATAGAGCATCGACACCTTAGGAGTGAGGTGGAAGCGGTAATGATAGCCTTTATCGCCACGCACGCCCACCACGAGGTTGAGGTTGTCGGTAATGCGCCAGTCTTCCTGAGCACAGAGCGAGAGTTGGGAGATGTCTACCGTACCCGTGTCTTTCATCATATAGTGTTTCAGGCTTTCGTGTATGCCCTCTATACCTGCACTGAAAGTATGGCGACCGAAGTTGCCCGTGTAGTAGAGACGCGTGCTGTGGTTGATGTTGCCATAAATCTTCTCAACGAGCTCCACACGGTCGAACACATCCTTCTTGACATAGTTGTCGAAGGTGTAAGAAAGGTCAAATCTGTTGTTGTCGTTTACCTGCCACTTCATCTTCGCGCCAGCTACGAGGTCTTCATACCGCTGATGCCACCGCTTGCCGTTCATTGTCGGACGTGTGTTGGTATAGAAGGTGCCGTATGCTTCAGTGCTGAGATGGTCATTGAAACGATACTTGAATCGCTGTCCGAAGTCCATGATACGGTAGCCATACATGATTAGGGAAGAGGGCTTGCTCTGCGACTTGCTAACACTGCCGTCGGGCTTGATCATCTCAACCTGCTTACCCTCCGTGTCTTTTACCGTATAATTGTCGCGATGGCGGAAGCCGAACGACGACTGCGAACTGAACCTGTTCTTGTTGATGCCCAATGACACGGCATAGCTCTCTCCGTTGTGTCCTGCGTAGCGCATATTGACCCTAGCATCAAACGGTCTGATACTCTTCTTCGTGATGATGTTAATCACGCCACCTATGGCCCGACTGTCGTACAGTGTCGAAGCTGCGCCACGCACTATCTCGATACGCTCCACATTGTCGATGCTGATACGCGAGAAGTCTATATTATGGTCGGAGCCCTCGCCACTGATGCGCTCGCCGTCGAGCAGGAAGAGCACCGACTTGCTGTCCATGCCTTGATAGTTGAGCGTAGTGGTCTGGCTCATGCTGTTATAGTAGAACTGTACTCCGGGTAAGGTATATTCCAGCAATGTGTTCAGATCAACGGGGTTGACCATTCTTATTTCCTCCTGCGAGATAACACGCGTGATGACGGGCACGTCCTTTAGTGGCTTCTCCGTCCTCGCTCCTGTGACTACCACCTCGTCGAGCTTGGTGTGCGACTGTGTCATCTTGACCGTGAGCGACGGATGACCCGTGGCGGGTACATGCAATGTGCGGGCTACATAGCCCATATAGTTGACATGAATGGTATACACCTTGTTGTCCTGCACGTAAATGGTAAAGGCACCCTTGCCATCGGTGCCAGCTACAATATTCGTTCCCTCCACAGTAAGTCGCGCACCAGGCATTGCCGTCCCGTCACCGGCATCGACAACCTTTCCCGTGATGGCATATTTCTTTTCAAGTGGGGGATTGTTATTGGCACAAACGGTGGCAAAAGCCACCGTAAGCAATACTAATATGGAAAGTAGTCTTTTCATAATTGTATCTATCATCATGAAATGTGAAACTATAGTTATTTATTCATAACTCTATAGTCGAAACTCACGATTTTCTTCTTGCCTGTGGCATCAACATAGTCCTTAAACTTTAAGAGCATCATCTTGCCATTCTTAAACTTTACGGCAAACACCTTGTCGCTCACAATCTTCGGCTGGCCCATGCCCGTACTCTTGAGCCACTTCTGCAGTTCTTTATTAATCTGTGCCTTTGCATAACCGATGATACCCTCTCTCATTCGACTAATATCCACGGTGATGAGACCAGGTACGTTGCCCTTGTATTCTCCGCTAGGCATTTGGGTAAATTTCATGATGTCAGTCTCTTCGGTCATCAGCACCTCGCCGTCCTTCACGCATGGATTGTGTACGTTGAAGGCGATGTCCCACTTCTGAGGCTTGTCCTTCTCCGTGCCTGTGGCAGGTTTCGTATCGATGACTTTGGATAAATCCTCACCTTTCTCGTTCTTCTCATATTTGCGGTATGTCCACTCGCCGAGTTCTTTCTGCACGGTGGTCTTCCCTGTCTCAAGGTCAATATACAGCCACGAATCGAATCCAGTTGCCGGAGCCTCGAAGTGCTTGGCCGTTGTATTAGGTTTTGGATCGGTGTCACCGGCGTTTTTATCGCATGACGTAAAAACACATAACATTAAACAAATAGTTGCGAATAATTTTGTCTTCATTTCTATAAAAAAAATAGAGGGTTAATAAAATTTTTTTCAACGCTTGCAAAGTTAATACAGATTATAAGTGCCTACAATACCTAAATCTTGTGATTTAAAGAACCTGTTTATAAATGAATTTATCGTATTTTTTTTATGTTCTGTGACAAAGCATAAGAGAATACCCTCAAATCCGCAACTAAACCCTTGAACGTCCTTATTGCGTTTCGCGGCAGTGTCTTGCCCCGTCC
>NZ_KQ960618.1 GCF_001553265.1 Prevotella sp. DNF00663
CCTTCATCCTCTCTCCTAAGGAGAGGGGAGAATAGGAATCGGTTGTTCAATATAATCCTCTTAGTTACTCCCCTCCTTGGGAGGGGACGGGGGGGGTTAATCAACTATCAATGTAATATAGTCTCTGTAGGCACTCTCCTCCTTGGGAGGGGACGGGGGAGGTTAATATAATTCTTATGACTTTACAGGAAATTTTAAATCACAGAAGGGCCGTTCGCCACTACGACCCGGCACAACCGCTCGACAGTGAGCGCGTGTGCCAATGTATAGAAATGGCGACATTGGCACCTACCAGTTCTAATATGCAATTGTGGGAAGCCTATCATGTGACCGATAAGGGGGTGTTGCAGCAGTTGACGCATGCTTGTCTGGACCAGTTAACGGCTTCTACCGCTCAACAGATGGTGGTGTTTGTGACGCGTCAAGACCTCTATAAGGGGCATGCGAAGGCTAACCTCGAATTCTTGGTGGAAGATGTGAAGCGCAATAGTCCGGCAGAAAAGCACGAGAAACGTACGAAACGCTGGGAGATGTACTATGGTAAGTTGATGCCGTTCCAGTATGCTCGCTGTTTCGGTATGTTGGGATTGTTCCGTAAACTGTTGGCGCAAACCATCGGATTGTTCCGTCCTATGGTGCGCCAAGTGAGCGAACAAGATGTTAGGGTGGTTGTCCATAAGAGTTGTGCACTTGCCGTACAAACCTTCATGCTGGCTATGAGTGAGGCTGGTTACGACACTTGTCCGGTCGAAGGTTTTGATAGTGCCCTTGTCAAGAAAGCACTACACTTGCCTTGTGGTACCGAAATCAATATGGTTATCACCTGTGGTATGCGCCTACCCGATGGTGTATGGGGTGACCGTTTCCGCCTACCTTTCGATCAACAATATCATCGTATCTGATCAATAAAAATATCTAAAAAGGATAGTCTGTTTGATGTTTTAGTGTTACTTTTGTATCAAAATCAAATGGTATAGGAAGTAAAATGGAACATAAAGGCCGTGTGAGAGATTGGCAACAGGTTGTTGCAGATGTTCAAGAAGGTGCTCATGTGGAAATAGGATATTCTGATTCGGACATCATGTTGATTGATAATCTTCGTGCTCTGTCTGAGCCTGATCCCATACGAGTAAACATGAATGCGATAGCTTTTTGCAAACGAGGACGCATGCAAGGCCAATTGGATGGGGTGTCTGTTACGATTTGTATGGGCGAGGCAATTTTATGTGCTCCTAATGCCATGATAGAAAATGTCATGGTGAGTCCCGATTTTGAATGCGCTGTACTGTGTATCACGACCAATGGGCTGCGTAACATCCTTCATAATAATATGAATGTGTGGACGCAGGCTGTTTATGTGAATCGAATATCAAAGGTGAAGTTAACCGAACAAGACACTTTGTTCTACCAACAGTTTTATAGTTTGTTGGGGCTTTGTATTGATGCAGGTGCTCAATCAACGGCTTGGAAACCGTTCAAGGGCGAGTTGGTGCAGACTTTAATCAAGTGTGCGTTGCTGGGACTATGTTCTTTGCTTACCGATAGCATGAATAATGTGCCTGAAGACCATCAAGCCAGCGACGGAATTTTTACCCGTTTTGTCTCTTTATTGCAGAATAGTGAGGTGAAGCATCGGCCTGTAGAGGAATATGCGCAAGAACTGTTTATCAGTCCAAAATACCTGACTGTTATTTGTAAAAAGCAATCGGGCAAGACAGCTAACGATTGGATACGTGAGTATACTTTGGCAGATATTAATTATTATCTGCGCTCTACCGACCTCTCGGCCAAAGAAATTGCCCATAAGACCGGTTTCCAAAACGTCTCATTCTTTGGAAAATATGTGAAAGAACATTGTGGAATGCCACCCATGAAATATCGGGAAACGCTGCGAAATACATAAGATAAGTGGCTCGATATATGTAGGAGAGGGGCTTGAAAAGAAAAAAATAAGAGCTTAGATGAAAAAACTTTCATAAAAAGTTGGCAGTGTACAAAAAGTATTCTACCTTTGCAATCGCTTTACGAAAGTAAGGGCGTTTAGCTCAGCTGGTTTAGAGCATCTGCCTTACAAGCAGAGGGTCGGCGGTTCGAATCCGTCAACGCCCACATAGAGATAGTCTCTGTAGCCGTTTAAGGTTGCAGGGATTTTTTTTATTTATGGCCTATGAGTAATTTTGTGAGATTTTATATAAAGCATTTACGTAAATATCTTGCGGTATTTGTTGGTTACATAGCGGGCTTGATATTCTTATTATTTGTATTAGGCTGCTGCTATCTGCTTCCGGAACAAGGAGATTCTTTGGCGGGTGTCTTGTATTATTACCTGTTATTGATACTCGGAATAACTGGTATTATTGTCGATTTGGCGGTTCATATCTTTTGTCGTACTTATGTAATTCGCTTCTTTGCATGCTTAGTTACTATGCTGACATGGTTGATAACTACATTCATATTCTCACTATCTTTGCCACCAGCTGCTACTTGTTATCAAGAAGATGCAGTGGGAGATTTGGTTTGCATTATTCCGGGGTGGACTGATTGGGGCGATTATACGTTATGCGTTGGGTATGTATTACTATATTTGATAGCTGCTTTATTTATTAGCTTTTTAGGTAGATTATGCTTTAAAACTAATGGATAACAGTGTTCTAGGTTGTCGTGCTTGTTGCTTTTATCGTGTATTCCGAGCTTGTTGTCCTCATCATGGCATATTTGATAGGATGGTTGATGAATAGGAAGAAGAAAGAAAAATAAGGATATGAGACCCTGTTTGGGTTGATATTTGACTGTTTTTTGAAAAATATCATCGAAAAATTTGGTAGTATCAAAAAAGTCTTTTACCTTTGCAACCGCTTTACAGGAGTAAGGGCGTTTAGCTCAGCTGGTTTAGAGCATCTGCCTTACAAGCAGAGGGTCGGCGGTTCGAATCCGTCAACGCCCACACAATAGAGTCCTATAGTCGGAATGATTATAGGACTCTTTTCTTTTTAGATTATTTTATCAGTTTGCTTTTGTTGATTTTCTGGCAAAACAGTACCTTTGCACCATAATATATATATTACCAAAATACGTATTAGTATGAGTCTTGATCAGTTGACGGCGATTTCTCCGGTAGACGGCCGTTATAGAGGGAAAACAGAACCACTTGCGAATTATTTTTCAGAGTATGCTTTGATACGCTATCGTGTCCGTGTAGAGATAGAGTATTTTATTTCACTTTGTGAGCTTCCTTTACCACAGTTGGCTTCTTTCGACCATGCGCTGTTTGAACGTCTACGCGACATTTATCGCCTGTTTGATGAGGCTTGTGCCCAGCGCGTGAAAGACATCGAGAAGGTGACGAACCACGATGTGAAAGCTGTGGAATACTTCATCAAGGAAGAGTTTGACAAGATTGGTGGACTGGATGAATACAAGGAATTCGTGCATTTCGGGTTGACCTCGCAAGACATTAATAATACAAGTGTGCCACTATCTATCAAAGATGCTTTGACAGAGGTGTTCTATCCGCAGATAGAAGAACTCATTGCGCAATTGGAGACTTATGCAGAAGAGTGGAAAGATGTGCCGATGTTGGCCAAAACTCATGGTCAGCCTGCATCGCCCACACGACTTGGTAAAGAGATAGAGGTGTTTGCCTATCGACTCAAGGAGCAGTTGGAGATGGTGAAGGCATGCAAGATTACAGCTAAATTTGGTGGGGCAACAGGTAATTATAATGCCCATCATGTGGCTTATCCTGCTTACGATTGGAAAGATTTTGGTAATCGTTTTGTGAAAGAAAAACTAGGTCTGGATCGTGAACAATTCACTACTCAGATTAGCAACTACGATTATATGGGTGCCCTCTTTGATGGTATTCGTCGTATCAATACAATCATCATCGACCTTGACCGCGATTTTTGGATGTATATCTCCATGGATTATTTCAAGCAGAAGATTAAAGCCGGTGAAGTTGGGTCGAGTGCAATGCCGCACAAGGTGAACCCCATTGACTTCGAGAACAGCGAAGGTAATCTCGGTATAGCGAATGCTTTGTTGCAATTCTTGGCTCAGAAACTGCCGGTAAGTCGCTTGCAGCGTGATTTGACCGACTCTACTGTACTTCGCAATGTGGGTGTACCTGTAGGACATACAGTAATAGCTATCCAGAGTACATTGAAGGGATTGCGCAAGTTGATACTCCATGAGGAGAAACTAACTGAAGACTTGGATAATACATGGGCGGTGGTAGCCGAGGCTATTCAGACCATCCTTCGTCGCGAAGCATATCCACATCCTTACGAAGCATTGAAAGCTTTGACGCGTACAAATCAGAAGATGACGGAGCAAACGATTCATGAGTTCATTGCCGGATTGAATGTAAGCGATAGTGTGAAAGCCGAATTGATGGCCATTACACCGATGAATTATACCGGAATTTAACGATATATAGAGAGACGAATTATTTATTAATTATCATTATAGATTTTATTTCAACAACTTATTAACCGCCGTGAGGCTTAACAAAGAGAATTAAAATGGAGTTTGAAAACGAAAACAACAATCAGAATCTGTCGTCAGAACAGAGCGAGAATGGCCGTGAGGGCTATGCATCACAAGGAAGCTATTCAAGAGACTATCATTCAACAGGACGTTCACAACGCCCCCGTATCCATACACAACGTGCTTACAGCAGCGAGCGTGGTAGCATGAACGGAGGTAATTCAGAGGGTGGATTCCGCCCCGAAGGATTTGGCGTAGGTTTACAGAGCAATGCTCAAGGCGCCCCACAGCGTCCCTATCAACCTCGTCAACAACAAGGTGGCTATCGTCCTCGTTACAATAATAATGGTGAAGGTGGTTACCAACCTCGTCAGCAGGGAGGCTATCGCCCTCGTTACAATAATAATGTTGAGGGAGGATATCAGCCTCGTCAGCAGCAAGGTGGTTATCGTCCTCGTTACAATAATAATGGTGAAGGTGGCTATCAACCGCGTCAACAGGGTGGTTATCAGCCCCGTTACAATAACAATGGTGAAGAAGGCGGATACCAGCCTCGTCAACAAGGTGGCTATAACAGCCGTGGCGGATACAACAATAACCGTGGTGGCTATGGTAATAATCGCGGTGGTTATGGCTATAACAGCCGTGGCGGCTATGGAAACAACAATCGTGGCGGTTACAATAATCGCGGTGGTTATGGCAATCAAGGCGGCTATCGCCAACACACACCGGGCTATGATCCTAATGCAAAATACAGTTTGAAGAAGCGTATTGAGTATAAGGAGGAACACATAGACCCGAACGAACCGATTCGTTTGAACAAGTTCTTGGCCAATGCAGGTGTTTGTAGCCGTCGCGAGGCTGATGAATTTATTCAGGCTGGAGTGGTAACGGTGAACGGAAACGTCGTTACCGAGTTGGGTACAAAGGTGCTTCGTACAGATGAAGTGAAGTTCCACGACCAGAATGTATCCTTGGAAAAGAAGGTATATGTATTGCTCAACAAACCTAAGGATTGCGTGACGACGAGCGATGATCCACAACAACGCAAGACCGTTATGGAACTTGTGAAGGATGCTTGTCCCGAACGTATCTATCCGGTAGGTCGTTTGGATCGTAACACTACAGGTGTATTGCTTCTTACCAATGATGGAGATTTGGCTAGTAAGTTGACTCATCCGAAGTTCTTAAAGAAGAAAGTATACCATGTTTATCTTGATAAGAACGTCACAGCACATGATATTCAGCAGATTGCCGATGGTATTGAGTTGGAAGACGGAGAGATACATGCAGACGCAATCGAGTATGCTGACGAGCGCGACAAGAGTCAGGTAGGTGTTGAAATACACAGTGGAAAGAACCGTATTGTACGTCGTATCTTTGAAAGCTTGGGATATCGTGTCATCAAACTCGACCGTGTACAGTTTGCAGGATTGACAAAGAAGAACCTTCGCCGTGGCGATTGGCGTTTCTTAACAGAGAAAGAAGTAGAGATGCTCCGCATGGGTGCATTTGAATAAGTTGTATTTTAAAGATTCTATTATAACAATATGAAACGAACTAAAGTCGTCGATGCCCTTCAAAGTACCGACTTTGGACGAGACATTATCGTGAAAGGATGGGTGCGTACCCATCGTAGTAGCAAAGCCGTAGACTTCATCGCGCTGAACGATGGTTCTACTATTAACAACATACAGGTGGTAGTAGACCCTACGACTGTGGATGCCGACATGCTCAAAAGTATCACTACCGGGGCTTGCCTTTGCGTAACAGGTACTTTGGTAGAGAGCCAAGGACAAGGTCAGACCGTAGAGATTCAGTGCCGTGAGATTGAAGTTTATGGTCTCTGTGCGAGCGATTATCCTATGCAAAAGAAAGGACAATCATTCGAATACATGCGTCAACATGCTCATCTACGTTTGCGTACGAATACCTTTGGAGCTGTGATGCGCATTCGCCATCATATGGCTATTGCCATTCATAAGTATTTCCACGACCATGGCTTCTACTATTTCAATACGCCGCTGATTACAGCTAGCGATGCAGAAGGAGCCGGACAAATGTTCCAAGTGACCACGAAGAACCTCTATCGTTTGGAGAAAGACGAGAATGGAAAGATTAAGTACGAGGATGATTTCTTCGGAAAGATGACCTCACTCACCGTGAGTGGACAGCTAGAAGGTGAATTAGGAGCCACAGCCCTAGGCCAGATTTATACCTTTGGTCCTACGTTCCGTGCAGAGAATAGTAATACTCCTCGCCACTTGGCAGAGTTCTGGATGATTGAACCGGAGGTTGCTTTCATTGATATGAACGACTTGATGGACTTGGAAGAGGATTTCATCAAGTATTGCGTGAAGTGGGCTTTGGACAATTGTAAGGACGATCTTGCTTTCCTCAACAAGATGATTGACAAGACGTTGTTGGAGCGTTTGCAGGGCATTTTGAAGGATAGCTTCGTGCGTTTGCCTTACACTGAGGGTGTGAAGATACTTGAAGAGGCTGTTAAGAACGGCAAGAAATTCGAGTTCCCTGTATCTTGGGGCATGGATTTGGCGAGCGAACACGAGCGTTATCTCGTAGAAGAATACTTCAAGAAGCCTGTCATCATGAGTGACTATCCAAAGGAAATCAAGGCTTTCTATATGAAGATTAACGAGGATGGAAAGACTGTTCAGGGCACCGACGTGCTGTTCCCACAGATTGGAGAAATCATTGGTGGCTCTGTTCGTGAGGAGAATTACGAGAAACTGATGGGCGAAATAGAAGAGCGTCACATCCCTATGAAGGATATGTGGTGGTATCTCGATACCCGTAAATACGGAACATGCCCTCATGGTGGTTTCGGTTTGGGTTTTGAACGTCTTATCCTTTTCGTTACAGGTATGCAGAATATTCGTGACGTAATACCTTTCCCACGTACACCGAAGTCGGCAGAATTCTAAGGAATATCATATAAAAAAGAGTGGCAATCAATTTTGATTGCCACTCTTTTTTTGTTTATCTATGTAGATTACCATTTTTTTTCTACTTCCGTATCCGGGTACGGCATATAGATCAGATTGTCACTCCAACTACCTGTTACCAACACACTCTCTTGTGCTGTGAATCCTGTTGCAACTTCAAGAGGCTTGTTTGCCTTTCTATACTCGAAGTTTTCTTTCAGTCGATTCATACGGAACTCATCGCTACGACGGGTTACCATGGCTACCCAATAGCCTGCAACTTCCCATCCATGTTCCATGTATGCAGCCTCGGCAAGCTCATTTGCCGACATCGCATCAATGCTTACGCCTCCAACCTTATCGGCTTCGGCAGCGTTAACAGCACGTTGACGTACCTTTTTCAGGCACTCTTTGGCCTGTGTCAAGTCCGAACTGCCGCTACGAGCAGCTGATTCTGCGTACCATAACATGACTTCGGGATAGCGAATCAGTTTGTGACGAGTGTCGGTACACATTCCTAAGTAAGGAGGTTTGGTGTAGTCGTAAGGTGCACGTACCTCTTTCCCCTTCTCATCGGCATTGAGTGTAAAGACTGTAAACATAGGATGATACTCTGCTACAACAGGTTTTCCATCCTTCTTTTCCCACCAATCAACCAATTTACCGTCTTTCATACGAATCTTTGGACTGTAAACGGCTGCCTTTCTAGGGCCTTCAGGGAAGTTTTTCCAGAACTTAATTTCTCCCCATCCATCTCCCCATGGAAAAGCCACACTAATTTGACCCACGCTG
>NZ_KQ960619.1 GCF_001553265.1 Prevotella sp. DNF00663
TCTCTAAAGCTTTTCTTATCCCGAACTCGCGTTCATATCTTTGTTACTTCATAGTTCTCATAATAATCTTACCAATTTCAATATTTTTGAGAATATGTCTTTGCTATAAAACTTATGGATAGAGCTAGTGATAAGAAAAAGTAAAGTTTAAGATTCTTGATATGGTTACAGCCTTTCTTGTATTCTATTCAATCATTCTGCTCATAATAGTACGAATAATCAATACCTTTCATGAACATTTCTCGGTCATCAATCTTGGTGGTGAGTGCAGGCTGTACCAAAGCCTTGATGTGTGTACTATCAGAAACACTTTCACGCATTGCTGATAGATATTCGTTTTTATCTATCTGACTCCAATCTACACACCGCTTGAGAGAACGCTTTAGCATGAGGTCAAGCCAAATGCGAGTGCTACGACCGTTACCTTCCATAAATGGATGCGCAACATTCATTTCAACATATTTGTCTATTATCTCGTCGAAGGTTGTTTCGGGCATTCGTTCTATTGCTTGCAGGGTTTCAGGGAAGTGCATACAATTAGCAAAGGTAAAACCACCTTTTGAAATATTTTTGGTACGGATTTGTCCTGCAAAGTCATACAATCCTCCAAAGAGATAAGCGTGAATCTGTTGCAGAGATTTGATACTACCAGGCTCTGCAGTTTTCAAGAGTCCACTCTCAAAAAGTTGGTAGGCTTTCTTCTTGCTCTGTCCATCAATGGTATTATCGCTGTAAGTAAACCAATCAAGAAATCCCATTGCCTTGACATTGGGTATTGCTTTTGCCAACAAAACAACACCTTCGCCATCTAACATATCGGTTAATCGTTGTTTCCCATCAGGAGCTTGCAGCTTCAACTGGTTAGTGGCACTAACCAGTTCGTTCTTTTCTTTCTTCAACTTTGTTTTGAGATACTTCCAATAGTTTCTCGTCTTTTGGTAATCATCCTGCTCGTTAATCGCAGCAATGATGTCCAGTACTGAGAACCACCACTTATTATGGTTGTCGTCCCATATTGCTCTCACTTCACGGTCGTTGAAAAATCGAATAGATTTTTTATGTTGTTCTTTATGCGCTTCCATAGATGGGAATTTAGATGTTCGTTTTACTATTTTTTTATAACCCAATAGCCATTGCGCCTTCCGTTCTTGCGTTCAAGAATGCCTTGTATAGATAATTTTACGGTCATCGTCTTTACCGTTCGTTCTGATTTTCCGATATGCACAGCTATTTCTTTTTGCGTTGCATTCGGTTTCTCTTTAATAAAGTTGAGTACTGCTAATTCTTCTAAAGTGCAATTCAAAGTGCAAATATTGCACTTTGGGTCATTACCTGTTGCACTTTGACTTTCTGCCGACACGTGCAGGTATCTATTCTTCAATTCATTCTGTTCATCTAATATCAGGTTACGGAAGAACGCTTCAAGATATTGTGTTGTCGCAAAAATCCCTTTAGGCATATTGTTATAGTTGGCACGAACCAGTGCATTGCGGAAGTACCACGAATAGTGAGCAAAGGTTTCGTTGCTGATGTCAAAACCAAATGTGCGCAGATACTTGATAGTGAAGACTGCCGTTGTACGAGTATTACCCTCACCGAAAGGGTGAATTTGCCAAAGATCTGAAATAAATTGAGTAATATGATTCACGGCTTCCATTGTGTCATGGTGTCTATAATTGTATTCCTTTTCACGGGCAAAGTCATAATCCAGCGTCTCACGAATACTATCTGCACCTGCATACAGCACAGTTTCTCCATTCAGTACCCATTCTTTTTTAGTAATATTGTAATCTCTTATCTTACCGGCGTGTTCGTAGATGCATTCAAACAATCGGCGATGAATAGAAATATATTCTAATGGCGAGAATGTAAAACTCTGCTCGGACAGCAATTCGGTGATACGAGCCGAAACTTTATCTGCTTCCTCTGTTCTGTCTTCTACGTCCTTACGGGCTGTCATCGACTCATAATAGCTATTGACAAGCCGCTTCACCTCTTCAATCGTAATATCGCCCTCAATATGTTGACGAGCTGTTTGACGCAGATAGTCTGAAGTCTTCAGCCCATCAACAGCCTGCAAACCAATAGCAGTCTGCCACGCATAACCTTTCTCTCGTTTATGCGGTTCGCTCTGTCGGATATATTCTTCAAAGTCGGTCATGTCAAATTCTTATATCATTTAATATTTTTACCACGGATGTACCATTCATCAAACTAAAGATAGTAAGTTAATTATACACCTAACTTTTCTATTGCATCATTTACGATAAAAGAATGTAAAATAATGTATTCATCAAACAAGTCCATTATTTTGTTCATTGCGTTCAAATTTTCCTCTTCTTTCATTTGCTTATATATACCTAATAAAAGTTTCACAATTTTTTCTCTAAGATAAAAATCATTAGCATGTAAGAAGTCATGTGCTTTTATATACATGTAGCAATCTAATGGTAGCATATTAGCACATTTTTCTAGGTATTTAATCTGAGAAAAACGTTCCCTATGCGTTTTATTATTCCAATTTTTTGTAATCTCCTTAAATAGATCAAAATCTTCTACAGATAGGTCATCTATATGATATTCATATGATTTTACAATCTCTTCTCTATTATCCGCAATGTGGCATAGCACAATATCGTTTGCAGTTTCCCTATAACAAGGTTCAGAAATATTTTTTAAAGAAAGTCTTACCATCAGCGCTATGACTTTCTCATCATGTAACGATAAAATTTTATAAAGATTTTGCTTGCATACATTCCTTATATTTTTATGGTATAATCCATAAAAGAATATCTGAGTTAATATCTCATGACATCTATTATCTTTCATAAGTTCTACAATGTATGCACGCACGGAATCTGTTTTAAAATAATAATAAGACTGTATCACATCTGGTCTTACCATTAGTCCGTAGGCTCCACTACCAGATAAATATACAGAGAATAATTTGTCAGTTAGCACTTCATCATAATATTCCTTATAGTATATGTAATATAAAACCTCTAAGCGCAATTCTATTGCTAAGTCCTTATATAATAGGTTTAAAAGATTATAGATCTGGGCACGACGGGTGGATAACGCACAAATAGATATAAGGATATTCAATGCATGACCTTGAAAACTATTGATAGCAACACCCAATTTGTGTTGTACAATATCTGCTAAGCTTTTACAGTGCAAATCTTCTTGCTCATTTTTTAAAAGTAATGGTTGTTTTATTGCTTGTATAAGTATCGGTATCAAATCATCTATCACGCAATTTTCTTCCTTTGTATAGTTCGTGGCAAGTTGTTCAAAAGTATATGCATTATTTTTTATATAGTCCACATCCATATACCTTTGGAACAATGAGACTAACTCTTTTTTTTCAGTCCCACCTAAAAATAATCCTAATAATCCAGCTTCTTGGTACATGGACTTGATGTTTGGATTGTCATGTAAAGAGTAGATAAATTTCTTATACTTTTCTGGAGAATTCTCTACACATTTAGTAAATGCTTTTGCGTGCGCGTTTAAACTAATTGGTGAAAAATTGCCTTTGCGAAAAGCCCTTCGTTCATCTAATTTACCAAAAGAGGATAGCCAATTCTCGGGAGAGAAATGATTATAAACTTCTTGTGTTGTTATACCTCCACAAATGGATGCGGCGGTTACATGGTGGTTAGGTTTCTTATTGACATATACACTTTGGAATCGCCGACAAAGTTCTTGCTTACATCGCTTAGCTTTTATCGTCAATGTCGATTCTAAAATGGTACAACATAATAATTGCCACTTATTCCAACCAAAATAAGGTAGCACAAGTTCAGAGTATCTTCTATCATTGTTATGTATATAGTCTCCTTTTGATCGATATTTTAAAATATACCTCTGATACTCTACTTGTTCTTCATGCGATAGAGAAAGATACCACTTAGATAGGGCTTCTAAAAAATAATACCTAACGTCACCGAATTCAATAAACTTATCTAATTCTTCGTTATTTGAAACTAAATTCTTGATATATGTGTCAAATAGAGTTGGTTTTGCTGCAATTACCTTGAAAGATAAAATAAATGCAGATTCATCTTCAAGGGACAATAATTTTTCCACCATAGAGGTGCCAAAATCTTGTTCCCCAATATATTGTGTAAGGAGATTTCCTAACCATTCAAAAAACTTTTCTGCATAGTCAGACATATATTTACTAAAAATCTCATTTATCGAATACCATTGATAGCTTTGCTTTCTCGTTTTGGAAACTATCTGTAAAAAGCAGTCGTATGTTATCATTAAAAACTCTTTTGGGTACTCCTTATAGAGCCTATCACATATCTGTTCAAACAGATCATAATCGTTATGCGATTCACTTTTCTTGTTATTTAGAAAATAATTAATGAGAAGTTCTTTTGTTTCTTCCAAAGCAAAATTCAAATTGGTATCAATTGCATCCATGACACAACTTGCTAAATCGAAATTGGGTTTTACTTTTAAGTTAATGTAACTTTCTCTTACTTTCTTATTGGAATAATCATTATGATTTCGTAAAATCCACATCGCTATATTCTCTTTAGTAGAACTGTCCTTTATTGTATCTACCATGTCATAAATGTCGTCGGGAAATGTCGAGGCATAATTCGAAAACAAAATTCGCAGAGGATCAAAATAATCATTTTCGGTGGTAAGGTCAGCCACTAAAGGTTGTATTAAGTCCTTTATTGTCGGGAACCAAAAAGGATTCGCTGTTGTCGGAAGGAAATAAATAAATAATTGATGGTTGAGTTTGGGTAACTTCTTAATGATATCAATCTCGAACTTACATACAGCATCACTATATGAGAGTATAGAAAGAGCCAGTTGCTTCAGATGCAAACGAATATCATTAGAAAATATTATTGTATAAATATCCTTCTTATACAATGAATCACAATGTTCCCTTTCAAAATCTAAGAAAATTTTAATTGAAGAACGTACTTCTAACCCTTGAAATTGATTTTTCAATTCAGTAATAAGAGACTTGTTCTTTGATGCATAATACCTTGCAAGTACATAATCGTAGAAACTTTGATGAAAGAAAGAGATCCTTTTGTTGTTATATTTTACTATACACTCGCTCGCTAAATATCTTGTTGCTTTATTGTTTCTTGCCGTTATTAACCATGTTGGGGTTAAAGTTTCTGCCTCATGAATAGAGTTTGCAATTTCAAACATAACATCTTCCAAATTACAACAAGATATGTTTTTATTTGCATAATTTATCAATGACGACCACAAATCATCATATAACTCCATGTAGTTTTGATAATTGTATTCTCTAACATTGCCAGAGCCATATAACCTACAAAACACATCTAGATATTGGGCAGTTTTTAGTATCGTAATTGTTTGAGATGTTAATTTACAATAAAGACCAGAATCTAATTTGTTAATAACATACTCAACATCCTTATCATCCAATCTATTCACCTCAATAGCAGTGCTATGCTCTTTTAATTGACTTAATGATGGGTCATATTCTAAATCATACTTCCTACAAGACACTATTATTCTTATGTCTTTGCTATACTCCTTTTCCCATGCAGCAATTACATTCAAGAGCATATTTAGCTTATCTCTATCGTTAGATAAATATTGGGATAATGCATCTATTTGGTCTATAATAAAAACAACTCTCTTATGCTCAGATACTAATAAATCCAGTGAAGCGTGTAATCTCTCCAAAGAAAAATCAGAAGTTTCATTTTCTGTAATGTTGTAATAATCTGCCTTAATCGTCAGACACTTAATTCCTGCTGCGGTAAGTTTATCCAGTAAATCCTTAATGATAACAGTTTTCCCGACTCCTGCATTTCCAACCAGAAGTTTTAATTGACAATCTTTAGATGTCAAATCGCCTAGTATCCAATCAAATAATTGATCTGTTTCTTTTCTAGCTATATGAGATTCTTTTAATCCATAAAATGTAGTCGTTATTCCTTCAAAAGATTTCAGGTTTACATCTAAAAAATCTAATAATTTTGACTTTTCATCTTTTAATGATAACATTTGCTCATGGTATAATGTTTCCCATAAACCAATGACCGAGTCAACATTATTTTCTGTAAGATTTTCGTTGTCTTTAAAATAATACCTGTAAGTCTGATGAATATTTTCCGAGTTAGCAATTTGACTCTCAACAAAAGCTCTGTCAATATACTTCCAATAAACGATATCGTTGTTAGTATCACAAGTGATAAACAAAACAACTTCTCCTTTCATTCTATGGGCATACGCAAGAAGCGATGTCGGGATGTCATAACAGACGCCCTTCTCACTGATAGCGTTGTTATTATAATGCTTTATCTGCACTGTAACTTTTGCGATAATTGTATCATCGACATCCAAAATACTAATATACCCATCTGTATTTGCTTCTGTTCCACCTTCTTCAATGTTAGAAGTGTCAACCCTTTTATCTTCTAAGATTTTCCGTAGTAGCCGAACAGATTTTTCATCCAAACGTTTTGAAGCCCAAGATGATTTATTGGGCTGTAAATTCAGATCTTTCATTTAAGTTGCTCTTTACCCAATTCCTTATCTACAAACACTATTAAATCCTTTGGATTAACCTGCAAGATCTCTGCTATCTGAAATAGCAATTCGAGGCTTGGCTGTCGACGGTTGCAAACATATGAGTTCACTATCGTAAAACTCTTGCCGAGTTTCTCGGCAAGCCATGTTTGCTTAATCCCTTTCTCGATAAGCACCTCTTTAATTCTATTAGTTGGACTTTCCATAAATATTATATTATTATTTGCAAATATAGTAAATTTTCTTGCATAAGAAATAAAAAAGAGGAGATATTTTCTCCTCCTTCAAAAGTCTTATATCTACAATTCTATTTGCCTTTCTTATTTTGTAGATTATTCTGCATTAGACTATCTGCTTTTGCTTTCAGTCCCACATTATAATCATCTGTATGCTTTTTGATCTTTTTAATTATTGCATCATTGCGATGAATGTCAAACACATCATTGAGCCATAGGATCTCCTTTGAGCTACATCCTCTCCATACTCTGATGATACGGAATTTCAAGGCATCATCCTTGTATTGCTGTTTGCTTTGCCACAAGAAGTAATTACCGACCAAAGAAATAAAACAAAGGACAGATACTGCTACCATATAAGTAAAAATTTTCGAGGACTTGAGGTCAAAACTGTGCCTGTGAATATGTTCCTGCAGTATTGGATGCTCTTTCTGCTCCTGCCATTCGTGCAACATGGTCATGACGCTTGCCACCAATTTGTCCATGGATTTAGCCTCCTCGTCTTTGATGCGCACTTGTACTCCAATATACTTGTTAATCACATCTTTTGTTCGCTGTTCATACTGATTGAGCAATTCCTGTTCCTTCTGCTCATCAATTTGTGCTGGTGTAGATTGAACAGGGAGGGAAACAGAACCATTCTCCTTTTCTTTCAGTTCCTTTAGTTCCCTGTAAATTGCCTCCAGTTTGTTTTTGATTTCCTCAAAGAGGACAAATGTATTATTATCAGCCATAGTTATAAATGTATTTTACGTTTTTTCTTTTTCTTCTTTTTATCGAGTGTGTTGTAAACCTCCGCAGGGACAGTACCATGAGTTTGAAACAAATCCAATCCTCCTCCTATAAGGTCGTTGGTAATTTCGCTCGTAACACTTGCAACATTAGATATAAGATTTATCGTTCCTTGCATCTGCTGTTCGTGTTCCCTGTTATTTTGTTGCAGGGCAAAGTCTATCTTGGAATAACTGAAACCCCTATCCACCTTTGAACCGTTGAAACGATAACCGTTCTTTTCAAAGATGATACCCTGCACCTCCTGTGAGTTGCTTTTGAACTTAAAGCGGACATCAATATCTTGCTTTTTCAAGTGAGCAAGAAGGTCTTTCCAATTCCTGCACTGAGCAATCTCTGCTTTCAACGTCTGATAGATTTCATACTTGGTCTTGTCAGGTTCTTTTAAGCGATGTTCCTTGACATTCTCCTTACCACCAGCGAAGTACAAGCTATATTTAGCGGTCAGTTCCTTGCAAATCTTCTCACTTCTGAATCTGTCGTTACGATCAGAAATGGTCTTGCCGTTGTTATCTATTCGGTTAAAAGCTATATGCACATGAGGGTGCTCTTTGTCAAAGTGGCGACCGATAATGTACTGTGT
>NZ_KQ960620.1 GCF_001553265.1 Prevotella sp. DNF00663
TCTATAAATGAAGGTTTTGCAGAGGTCTCAATATGATTACTACAGATCTTCTCATTCTCATTTATGGTCTAGTCATTGTACTCATTTTTATTTGTAGATATTCCCAATATAAATCATTATTTTTTTTAATGCTGCTTTTTGATTCCGTCCACATATACGTTTGATATGTATTGCCATAACCGAATCCGCTTTCCCCCCTTTCTTTATTATTAATGAATGGAAGATGGTAAAATAGTGAAATATTTGATTTTGAATCCACCATCATAAACAAAACTTTATTTCCTAAATCGTACCAAGAAATATTTGCCTCGCCTATCATTTGTTCCCACATATCAAGCCCTGCTGTAAGAGGATTAGCATACAAACTAGTTACCACAACTGAATTTTTGCTTTTATTCGATTTCAACACATCAGAACGAGCTGCTAAGCCATATACAGAATTGAATTTAGATAAAGAGGAAAATACTCCTTCTTTACTTTCAGAAAAGTCACTTAAAAGACTCTTCTTCGGTCCTTCTTCTTTAACGAATTCCTTTGTTATATCCTTCCATGAAATAGAATTGTTACGATGTGTATAATTGTATATAAATTTTTTACCTTTGCTTATAGTATTTGTATGCCCATTCTCTTTGTTTACTATTTTAACATCTCCATTTTTTTTGATGTATAAAATCAATTTTGTTACCCCCTAAATCACTAATTACAGTTCCGTCTGTATCATATTCTTTCATACTTTTCCCATTGGGATCAATATATTTAGTTGGATTGTTTGAGGTATAACAATAACTGCTTATACTCGGGTATTTTTCTTGCAACGGATCTGTATCCATCCACAAACTAAGCCTCGGCTCATAGTATCTCGCACCATAGTAGTACATACCTGTCTCCTCGTCAAATTCTTTCGCATTGAAGAGATAGGGCGTATTCCAAGTGTTGTTTCTTTCCTCAATGAACACCTCGCCGAACGGTACATACTCAATGTGCTGCATGACCTCACCGTCCAAGTTGGTGATGTAGCTTGAGCTACCCAAGTGGTCAGGGTGGTAGTAGAACTGCAACTTTTCGTTAGTGCCACCAGCTTCACTTGCTCTTGTTCTGACCATCGCCCTTGCCTGTGCAGCCTCAGGGGTATTGTCATCACAACAGAATCCCTTCCCGTTCACATAGTCGGTATTATCCAGACCGTTGTAGGCGATGTCAAAGGTACGATAATTATCCTTAATAACCTGCAATTGCTGACCATATTTTGTCTTATAATCAACTTTTAGACCGTCAGCCTCATTACCTGCGTATGGAATTCTTCGTGGGTCGGCACCGTAAGATGACAAGTCACCCAACATAGATACAATGCGCTGGCTACCGATGTAGATGTGCTTGGTATACTTACCACCCTGTCCTGCAACAAGATATGGACTGACATACAGTGAGAAGCGTGAGGTAGCGGTGTTGCCACCGGAGAATTCTGAAGTTAGTTACTCTGATTATCGGCTGCGCCTCGGCAATGTTTAAACAAGTTTGTCATTGCGCTCGACTTGCACGATAATTGACAAAGATAGCTTCGTTTTCGCCCGAGGTCTTCACCGTGCGCTCGCCATCAGCATCATACCAATAGTTGCTTACAAAGCCGTTCTCATCGGCTGCCAACAAGCGGTTTCCCTCGTCCCAACGGTACTTCTGCTCGCTTGCCTTGTCATTTTCCTTGCCGTCCTTTTTCACACGGCTGGTATTGATGTAGACAAGATTACCGTTAGCATCATACTCATACTTATGACCGTTGTTGATGGTCGTGCTGTCCGTAGGAGTCTCCTCTGTGCGGTAGTTCATATCACGAACATTGTCAAGCTGGAACTTGTGACCGTCTTCCTTCTGATATGCATAGGTCAAGTCGTAACCTGCATGGAGTGTTCCCTCGAACTGGATGGCACTCTGCGTCACCTGTTGTTTCTTGCTAGTGATACGATGCATGTTGTCATACCCCATGGCAAGCGTGTAGGTAGCCGACTTGTTGTCTGCACCCTGATAAAGTCCCAAAACATTCTTGCTGGTTCATGATTTCGTTGTTTTTTCTTGTAAAGATAGCAAAAGGCAGAGACTTTATCCCTGCCTTTATGCATATTATTAAAGAAATCTTTTGAAAATCAAGTGATTATTTTTACAACTCCCTTTTTGGAGCATTACCCACATAAAAGACTGTTGAATATCTAACAAGAGATAATCGATCTGGAGAAGTTCCTACATGAAATAAAAATCTATATAAATTTTTATTTTTCTTATGATACATATTATTTTTAATTTTCCAATATTCATTTCTTTTCTCTAAGCTATTCAAATATAAAATATTCTTTACCATAAAAATACTATCTTTTTGAAAAATATCAGATAAATATAACTTCCACTCCCTTCCCCTTTTTTTCTCTAAAGAAATCAACATATAAATTTTTTCACTGCTCTTATTATAAAGGGAAAGTGAAATAGTGTCTGAAATAGAATAAACTTTGTTGATAGGTTTAATCTTTATACTATCTAAATCTACTTGTGAATAAGAACTATTGAAATTAAACAATAATAATAACAATAACAATAAATTATTTGTTTTTCTCATTTTTCTTTGTTCCTCCATTTGTTGAATGATTTGGACCAAGGTATTTCACTATTACATCAATTCTATCATGTCCTGCTTTTCGATAATCATTAAGCTTATTAAACAACTCTGTTTCTACTTCTGTACAACCATGCGAATATCCTTTTTGAGAATCATGAAAATAATATGAGTTATTATCTCTTTCTTCATTTGTAGCACCTGTTACTTTGTCTGGAGTTAACGAGGCTCTATTCTTTCCCCATTCTTCATATGTCCAGCCATATCCACGTTTATTGGGATTTTCTACAAAATCAGGAATTTTCTCTATGCCACCACTAGGATTCTTTTTTAATGCACCAGTCTTAGTATCAGTTTCTGCTACTCGATTAGGATCTGGTTTGAGGTTTATGTGATATGTACCTTCAGCTGTAGGCCCCCCATTCCTAACATTTTGATATTTGGCTTTTTGAAGATTCCAATAAGTTCCTTTCGTATCTAACCCCTTATATCCAGATGTGGCTTTAAAAGTGTACATTAAATGTTTTTTATTTCCAACTTTTCCTCCATACCAATAAACTCTGTTACCTACTGATAGTATCCAGTCTCTTCCATCCAAATCCACAAATTTCACAGGATTATTTACACAATATACATATCCTCCAATATTGGGATATTTTTCTTCCATCGGATCCACACTTATCCAAAGACTCAACCTCGGCTCATAGTACCTTGCACCATAATAGTACATTCCCGTCTCCTCGTCAAACTCCTTGGCATTGAAGAGGTAAGGTGTGTTCCAAGTGTTGTTGCGCTCTTCGATAAATATTTCGCCGAATGGCACATATTCGATATGCTGAGCCACCTCACCGTCAAGATTGGTGATGAAGCTTGAACTGCCTAAGTGGTCAGGATGATAGAAAAACTGGAGGTTCTCGTAGTTATCGGGGTCTTTGAAGGACTTGGCAACCGCGCGGCTCTGGGCCTTCCTCATTGCCTTGGCCTGTGCAGCCTCCAATGTGCCGTCGTTGCAGCAGAATCCCTCACCGTCGGCATAGTTGTTATTGTCCGATCCGTTGTAGGGAACATCAAAGAACTGGTAGTGGTCTTTGATAACCAATTGCTGTGCGGCGTACTTGGACTTGTAGTCAACTGACAGTCCGTCAGTCTCGCTTCCGGCATACTCTATGCGGCGCGGGTCTGAACCGTAGGAGGCGAAATCGCCTACTTTCGACACGATTCGCTGCGAACCTGCGTAGATATGTTTGGTATAGCGGCCACCCTGATTTGCGACAAGGTAAGGACTGACGTAGAGCGAGAACTTGGCTGTGTTGGTCGAGCCGCCGGAGAATACTCCGTTGACATATACCTGGTCGCTTTCGCCGGAGGTCTTTACGGTACGCTCACCGTCGGCGTCATACCAATAGTTGGACACGAAGCCGTTGTCGTCCACTGAAAGCAGGCGGTTCTCCTCGTCCCAGATGAGCTTGCGCTCACCGACGCTGTTGTCCCTATGTCCGTCGTTCATCATACGGCTCGTGTTTATTGCCTCATCATCGTTCATACAATGGGATAAGCAATTAAAACATACGTATTTAATGGCGAATCAGATCGAATGAATTGCAGTGCATCTATTGAAGAATGTTTTTTGTTATAATAAGCTATATTTAAGGCGACTAAGATAAAGCGTTTTGGATGCGTCTTGAAATATAATATATTATAATTTTTTCTATTTGAATCAATGACATACTCACAGACTTCATCATTATAAAACTTAATGACTTTGTCATATAGAAAGTTTGGAAGATCATAAAATATATTATCTCCTAACAAGTAATGGAAGGTAGAGTCTAAATAGGCATATATATCCTTTTGAGGTATAGAGTCTACGTTTGGAGTGTCAACAACATATCGAATATTGTTATATTCAATAATGACTGGATTATTAATATGAATCGTATCTAAAACAAAAGCACATGCTTCTTTGGGTGGGATGTTTTGATTGATGTTGTATTGAGTAGATACACATGAGTTTAATATGATGGCACTGAAAAGTGCCATCATATTAATAAGTGCATTGGAGAAGCCTTGCATAATATTATTTTTTTTCATTAACTTTTCCTTTTTTTAGCTGCTGGACAGTAAATTTGGAATTATTTATAAGAGTACCTTTACCAGTTGGGATATCTGCTCCTTTATGTGGGTCATACTCACTGTTAACCTTCCCTTTTAGGGGATAGCTAATCATATCCTTAACACTGCCTCTGTCTAAATTTCTGCTTCGTGAAGGATTAGACGATTCTGCTGTCATAAGACCTTTTGAAGAGTGTTTAAGGCCCATAGCATGACCTATTTCATGAGCACCTGTTTCAGTCCCTTGTCTGGATTCCTTTACTTCTATATAATTTCCTCCCATAGTACTTCCATTGACAAGTTCTTTTAGTTTATCATCGGAAACTACTTGGAATGCATTCAGGCAAGTTCTATCCGAACTTGTCAATGCACTTTGAAGCGCAGCTTTCGCAGGATAGCCCTCTTGTGGCTCAACTAATTCCACAGTAACATCAAATTTAATATCAAGGCTATGCTCCTCTTTAACAGATCCGTTCTTTACAGTAAAATCATATGTCCACTTACCACTTTGGTTATTGAGAATCCCAGCCGAAACTTGCGCTTCTTTATATGAATCCTTTGTGGCAAAAATTACCGCTCTTAGGGTGATAGAGTTATCATCAACTACTTCATCATATTCCTTCCCATTTGGATCAGAGTAACGAATTGGATTATTTGTTGTGTAACAATAACTCGAAATCCAAGAATATATCAACTCCATCGGATCTGTTGACATCCAAAGGCTTAGACGTGGATCATAGTAGCGAGCACCGTAGTAGTACAGACCTGTTTCCTCATCAAACTCTTTTGCATTGAAGAGATAGGGCGTGTTCCATACACTGTTGCGCTCCTCGATGAAGACCTCGCCGAAAGGAACATACTCTATATGCTGCACCACCTCACCGTCAAGGTTGGTAATGTAACTACTGCTACCCAAGTGGTCTGGGTGGTAGTAGAACTGCATCTTCTCGTATGCATCGCCTTCTTGGAAGTTGTTCTTCGCTGCTCGTGCCATAACACGTGCCTGCGCCGCCTCCAAACTGCCGTCATTGCAGCAGAAGCCTTTGCCATCGACATAGTCGTTGTTGTCCTCGCCATTGTACGGCACTGCAAAGGTTGCATAATTATCCTTGATAACCTGCAACTGTTGAGTATATTTAACCTTATAATCAACAGACAGGCCATCAGTCTCACTACCTGCATACAGGATGCGGCGTGGATCAGAGCCGTAAGAGTCGAAGTCGCCAATCTTGGAAACGACACGCTGACTACCGATGTAGATGTGCTTGGTGTACTTGCCGCCCTGTCCTGCAACGAGGTAAGGGCTGACGTACAATGAGAACTTTGCCGTATTGGTGCGTCCGCCTGAGAAGTCGGAGTTCACGTAAATCTCTTCGTTCTCACCGCTTGACTTCACCGTGCGCTCACCATCTGCATCATACCAATAGTTAGCTACAAAACCGTTCTCATCAGTAGCAAGAAGACGATTCTCTTCATCCCAGCGGTACTTCTGTTCGCTGGCCTTTTCGTCTTCCTTGCCGTCCTTCTTCACACGGCTCGTGTTGATATAGACGAGGTTGCCGTTGGCATCGTACTCGTACTTGTGACCGTTGTTGATGGTCGTACTGTCGGTAGGTGTTGCTTCCGTGCGGTAGTTCAGATCACGCACGTTATCCAATTGGAACTTCTTGCCCTCACTGCTACCGTAGATATAGGTCAGGTCATAGCCTGCATTGAGCGTGCCCTCGAACTGCACACCTGTCTGTGAGAGATGTTGCTTCTTGCTCGTGATACGGTGCATATTGTCGTAGCCCATAGATAACGTATAAGAAGCGGCTTTATTGTCCGTTCCCTTATAAGTACCTGTTGCGCTTGCCAAACGATACAATGGGTCATACGTATAGCTGTAGCTCATCTGTCCGCCAGCCTTGCCGCTCTGTGGGAGTGGAGCATTGTTCTTTACGCCAAGCATGTTACTCGCTATGTCGGTTACTTTGACGAGACGGTCGATACTGTCATTATGAGTACCAAGATACGGTACTGTTACTACCGCAATGTGGTACTGGTAATATAACAATACGGTATCGACAGTACCAGGGTGCGGTAGTCTATCTCGGAAATAGTTAGGAGAAATCGTAAACATCCTCGTAGTGATCAAATGTGAGATTGTCCGTATATCCATAGTTGCGGAAAAGACTGATAATCCACTCCTGCTGTTCGGGAGTGAGCAGGCGGCTGCCATTGTAGTAGCGATAATAGGTGCCATGTCCGCCCAAGAACTGCTTGATGTCGTTGCGCAGCCTCGTGCTGTCTTTTTGTTTCACTTCAGCAAAGATGGTATCAAATCCCCATGCTCCGCGCATGATCCGCAACGGTTTGAACTCGGCGCATTTTCCAGTGTTCAATGCTGTGGGATAGACGGCAGAACCCGTGTGAATGACACTGGGTATGAATGTTCCTGCAAAATGTCTTAGGCAGGTGGGCGCCTGCGGACAGCCTTCGATGAAGCAGACTGCAAAAAGGGGCGGTACCATGTTGTATGTAAAACTCTTGTATTCCATTGTCATTTGTCTTTCATTTCCTGACAGTTGCTTTGCAAGCGTTTATTTATATTTGCCGATACCGGCAAGGATATTGATGTGATTTCCGACTTATCCATAGACCTCCATATTGATGGTTATCAACTATTTAACGTCATCCTTTCCGATTTATTGCTCTCATCTTTTTTGTTCATGCTATTCTTCGTACTTTTGATAATTTCCGTTGAACTGCAATGCGGACATAGGAACTCGACTCCCAATCTGGCGCATAAAGTGCCGAAGCGTTCTCGTAAGGTCATTTCTTCTTTGTATTGGGTTACAAATATTGCAAAAGGCAGAGAATCTTATCCCTACCTTTATACCTAATTATTTAGAACCAAATTGATTATCGAGTAGTTATTCTGACAACTCCCAATTTGGAGCATTACTGGGTTATAATACTAGGGTCCCTTTTTCCCACTCATCTATAGTCATTTTAGCTGTTAGCGAGTGAATATTATTACTACTTGCAATACTTTGCAATATTTGCATAGCATTGCGTTCAAAAATAGCCAAAAGATATGTTGCAGCCCACATGCGAGCACCAACAGATTCGCTATATAGAAGTTTAGACAATTGCTTTAGGCTATTTGTCTCTTTTAAATAACGAGCACTTTTAGCTATTACCTGATAGCTTTTGTTTGCTTGTGCGTAATTACCTGTTTCTGTTGCTTCAGCATGCTTTATTGCAGCTTCTTCAAACTTCCTATAAGCCGTTTCTATTTTTTTTAAGGATTCCATCCAAATTTCTTTAATGTTTCAATTCCAAATTTATATTGAGCATCATAACTTTGAGTACTTAGCCATTGGCGTACCGTTTTACCACCAGTAAATGGCTGGATAGAAGAATAATACCCTGAAACTTTTGCATGAATGCTGCCTGCACCATGTGGAAGTTTTATTAAGTTATTGGTATTATGTATCTTATTTTCAGGGTAAGACAATGTCAAGGGGGCTGAAATTGGTAAAATCAACGTTGTCTTCATAAGCATGAACGTTTAAGTTGTTTTTTCCTAAGCGCTAATATAGGTTATTCTTCTTTAATTTGCAAGGAATTGCACAGAAAAATTTTATTTTTAACACACAAAAGGATGATGAAGACAATAAAAAGGAAGTTTTTAACAGCAAATTCACGATGAGATGGGCTTTGGGCATAAAACGGCAATTCAAGTGCGGAAAAATGAAACGGACTGATAAAAGTGTGGATTTCTCTTGTTTTCATCGAAAATAAAGACTACCTTTGCAATGTTAGGTAAGTGGTCTTTGAGGCATTGCAGAATAAAGAGAGGGAAAGAAACTCGCTCGTTTCCAAATCGTTCACCTTTTATTATTCTATATTATGTTTTCCTTTTGTAATCAGCCGATTACATTCGCTCCTATTACTTTTATGCGGAAGGTTGGGAGATGTTTCTTATCCACGGACTTTCGAAAGAATATTTCCCATGTTATATCAACTCTTGGACAGAATTCAATAGGGATTTATATTTTTCAGTGTTATTTATTCATTGTAGTCCATAGGTTAACAGCAGGATTAGATTATTCTTTACCGAGAAGTGTAGGATGCTGTATTGTGGTTATATCGGTATGTATGCTTTGCACTTCTATCACAAAACGGTCAAAGTATTTAAGTATTTTAATCTTAGGTGTCTAGAGACATAAACAAACAGATAAACTTATAACCTTCATTTGCTGCAAAAGCTTGTCAACATTGCTGTTGGTGCTTTTCAGTATTACTGCGGAGTCGGGGCAGCGATGTTGCCAGGCCATTGCAGTTTTGAGGTTAACAGGTAAATGGGTAAATAAATAGGTGAGAGGCTATCTCATATCTGTGGGATTGGGAGGATAGAAATGTATCTGCCGATTATCTATTAATCGTAAAATAACCGATACGATGGCTTTGACCGTTGGCACTAAGGGTACGTAAGATGTATGAACCATTAGCGAGTTGATGCACATCAACATTGTTGGTACGCACTGTGGCAGTTGAGAGGATGACACCAGTGAGGCTTGTAATTGCCACGGTGAGATTAGGGGAGTCTTGTAAATAGAGTGCAGGAATGGTCACTTTCCGCCCATCGCATGGTAGCGAAACGTTTATATCTTGTTTGGGAGAAACTTGTCTTATGGTACTTGGCCGACTCTCTATGCCGTATCTATCCATTGCTGTGACAGCATAATACATGTTTGTATCTTCTATTTCCAAGTAGTCGGTGGCTATCTTTGCGGCTAAAAGATTGTCTCCATTCTGTATGTCTATAGGCCAAGTGCTACTGCTATATATATTATAATAGGTGTCGTCGGCTTTCTCCCATTTTAGTATCTGTTTCTCCAATCGGAGATTTTGAGGTGCCGGGGGAGTTTGTTTGGAGGCCCATGTCATTGGCGGAACCAAAGCCGGATGTCGGTTGAATTTCGCTGTGAAGTCGTAAATATCTTTCAGATTGTCGGTGAAAAACTTGCTACGGAAAAAGGCGTAGCCCAATTTATAGCTGCGTAACATGTGCATTTCACGTTCAATGACGCTGGAATCCCAGTTTTTTTCTGCCGGAGACATGAAGTAGATGCCTAGTCCGGATACAATTATTCGACCACTAGCTTGTTCAGACCAATCGATAGCAAAAGGGTAGAACTGGTTTCCACGGAAGTACATCATGGGGAAAAGTTCGTCCATCAGGCCGTCGCGTAGCCATCCTTGTGCATTTTGACATACCTTATTATAAGCATTCCAGTCGTAGCTATAGTATCTTGTCAAGTCGTCGGCTTTTCCCACAGGAGAACAACTGAGTTTCACCCAAGGTTTTCGGCTTTTGACGGCATCGTGTATGCGACTTACAATATCGGTGATATATTGACGTGCACGGTCTTTGGGAATCTTGATATTCCATGTCTCCGGATAGCGAATGTAGTCGAGGTGGATACCGTCAACATCGTAGTTCTCTACTATCTCGCTACATATCCGACTCAGGTACTCGCCTGTACGGGCATCCTCAGGACTCATGTATCCATCGGCACCTATCTTTTTGAGTGTCGTTACTCTTTGATTTTTAAGGTTCTTGATACCCAGTCCATTCCACTTCCCGATGGGTATTGTCACGACCCATGCTTGCAATTCCATGCCGCGTTTATGGCATTCGGAGATGGCAAATTGTAATGGATCGTAGCCCGGAGAGCGCCCCGGAATGCCACTCATGCACCCATCCCAAGGCTCATAGCGTGATGGATAGATGACGGTTCCGCGAATACGAGTTTGCAACAATACCGTATTGATACCTGCTTCTTGCAACTTGTCAAGGATTTGAATGAGTTCTTGTTTTTGTGCTTCGATAGAGGTAGATGAACGAGCATAGCGATGTGGCCAGTCTAGACCGCCAATGGTGGTAAGCCATACGGCTCGAACCTCGTATTTACTTTTTTGAGCCACGATCGTGCTGTCGAAACATAAGAGAAACAGCGTTATAATGATTGCTATTATTCTATTCATTTATTGGGTGTTTATTGTTGCAAATTAGTCACAAAGGTACTTATATTTTTTCTCTTTTCAAATTTAATGTTTACTTTTGCAATAGGCTTAAATTCATATTATAATGATATCTTTTACACTTAGTCTATTGGCTTTAATAGTGGGTTATCTCATTTATGGGCGTTTTGTAGAGCATGTTTTCGGACCGGATAATCGGCCGACGCCTGCTGTAGCAAAGGCCGATGGAGTGGACTATGTGGTGCTTCCGGGGTGGAAGGTATTCATGATTCAATTTTTAAATATTGCCGGTACCGGTCCTATTTTCGGTGCTATCATGGGAGCATGGTATGGTCCTTATGCCTATTTGTGGATAGTGTTGGGATGTATATTTGCCGGAGCTATGCATGATTATTTTTGTGGTATGTTGTCGGTTCGGCATGATGGTACAGGTTTGCCCGACTTGGTTGGAAGATATTTGGGATTAAGGACGCAGAAGGTCATGCTTGTCTTCTCAGTATTACTATTGATGATGGTGGGCGTGGTATTCGTATATAGCCCGGCTATCGTTCTGTCTAATATTGTGGGTAGCAAACTTCTTTGGATTCTGCTTATCTTCATTTATTATATCATAGCGACGTTGTTGCCTATAGATAAGATTATAGGTAAGATATATCCACTTTTTGCTTTCTCGCTTCTTTTTATGGCTGTAGCTCTCTTGATAGGTCTGTTTTTGAAGATGCCTACACTGCCAGAGCTATGGAGCGACTTGCCTACGAGCAATTTGAATGCTGTCCCGGCTTGGTTGGGCGTATCTCAATTTGCCGAAACCAACCCTATATTCCCCTGTTTATTTATAACGATTGCATGTGGAGCTATTAGTGGATTCCATGCGACTCAGAGTCCATTGATGGCTCGTTGTATGAAGAGCGAGAAGCAAGGGCGTCCAATCTTCTATGGTGCAATGATAACCGAGGGGATCGTAGCATTGATTTGGGCTACGGTATCTATCTACTTTTTCTATCATGGAGGATGGAAAGAGGTGGTTTCACCGGAAGTTGCCAATCAGTTTATTGCCCAGTTTGAAGGTGGTAAGACGCTTGTACAATATTTCGATGCACCTTCCGTTGTCAAGTATATCTGTGAAGGATGGCTGGGTGTTGCCGGTGGTATATTGGCTTTGTTGGGTGTCGTGGCTGCACCGATTACGAGTGGTGATACGGCTTTTAGAAGTGCTCGACTTATCGTAGCAGAGTCTTTAGGGCTTGAACAGAAGGCCCTGCATAAGCGTCTGTATATTGCTGTGCCGATGTTTGTGTTAGCTCTTGGGCTGCTCATTTGGCAGATGGAGAATCCTAATGGATTCAATGTCATTTGGCAATATTTTGGCTGGGCAAACCAAACACTGGCAGTATTCGCTCTTTGGACGACGACGGTGTATCTAGTTCAACGTAAGAAACCCTTTGTCATTAGTTTGGTTCCGGCTGTCTTTATGACAGTAGTGTGCTCGACGTTTTTGCTGGTTTCAAAGCAAGCGTTCGGACTAAGCCAGTCAAAATCTTATGTAGGGAGCATTGTAGTATTGGTTGCTTCGTTGGTATGGTTCTTCGTATGGTATAGGAAACAGTATAATATTAATCAATAATATCAATTTGTAATGAGAAAAAAAATAGTTTTAATGATTGCTGCTTTGCTTATGACGGTAGCAGCAAATGCCCAGTTTGAAGGTGGCAAGACGTATATAGGAGGTTCATTGACAGGCTTGAATATGAGTTATAATGGCTTGAGTCATTTCAGTTATGGCCTTCAGGCACAGGCCGGATATATGATTGTCGATGATTTGATGGCTTATGGTACGGTCGGATATTCGCACATTGGTAATGACGGGATAGGCGATAGCTACAGTTTGGGTGTAGGTGGTCGCTATTATATTGAGCAGAATGGTATCTTCCTCGGAGTAAATTGTAAGTATAAACATGCACCTCATTACAATGATTTGATGCCGGGTGTAGAGGTTGGATACGCTTTCTTTTTAAGTCGTACGGTGACAATTGAGCCTGCCATTTATTATGACCAGTCGTTCAAGAAGCACAGTGATTATTCCACGATTGGTCTTAAAATCGGTATAGGAGTCTATCTGTAATGTACGAATCATACCCATCTTCGCTACTTGAAAAAGCAGTAGATGAGTTCTCTAAGTTGCCGGGCATAGGGCGTAGAACGGCTCTACGTCTGGTTTTGTATCAGCTTAGACAATCTTCACAGTCGGTGGATAGCTTTGTTGAAGCGATTCATCGACTGCGTCATGAGGTGAAATATTGTACCGTATGCCATAATATCAGCGATACGGATATTTGCTCTATATGTGGAGATCCTAAACGAGATGCCTCCATGGTTTGCGTCGTTGAGAATGTACAAGATGTGTTGGCTATAGAGAATACACAACAATATCGAGGGTTATATCATGTATTGGGTGGTGTTATATCACCCATGGATGGTGTCGGTCCTAGCGATTTGGAGATTGATTCATTGGTAGATAGGGTACAACAAGGCGATGTAGAGGAGGTGATTTTGGCTTTGGGGTCGACCATGGAAGGCGATACCACCAATTTCTATATATCGAAGAAGCTCGCACCTTTCGATATTCATATCTCTGTTATTGCGCGTGGTATCTCGGTAGGAAATGAATTGGAGTATACGGACGAAGTAACATTGGGGCGTTCTATCGTGAATCGTATACCGTTTAAAAGTTAGTTTATAGCATGAGAAGAACCTGTAATATATTATTAGGATTGTTCTGGGGAAGTATCGTACTGTCTCTGCTGATGGTTGTTTTGTTTGAGAGCGACTTGTTGTTACCGGGTGATTGGACTACAGATAAGAGTGCTGAATTTCTTTGGGCGGTTGTGATGGAGTTGCTAACCATCTGCGTGATTCCACTAGCATTGAGATTGTTTCATTTCACAAAAGTAGAGAAGCAGATTATTTCTAGCTCTTCTGAGACATCGGGCGCTTATAGGCGATTGGCTATCCTTCGCCTATTGTTATTAATGATTCCGCTAGTTGCTAATACATTCTTATATTATATGTTTATGAATGTAGCTTTCGGATATATGGGAATCATCCTCTTATTGAGTGCTTGTTTTATTTATCCATCTTTGTCGCGTTGTCTCTCTGAAACCCAAGAAGTTTGAAATTATCGGTTATTATCGTCAGTTATCAAGTCAAATACTATCTTGCGCAGTGCCTTCTATCATTGTCTAAGGCTTTGCAAGAGATAGAGGCAGAGGTGTTTGTGGTGGACAATCATTCTACAGATGGTACTGTTTCATTGCTGAAAAAAAACTTTCCTTGGGTTAAAATCATACAGAATAGTGATAACTTAGGATTTTCCAGAGCCAATAATATAGCTTTTAGACAAGCTGTGGGAGAGTATGTCTTATTGCTCAATCCCGATACAATCGTAGGGGAGGACGTACTTCGTGAAGCCTTGAAGAAGATGGACGAAGATCCGAAAATAGGTGGTGCTGGTGTCAGAATGGTATCAGAAACCGGACAAAAGGCGCCAGAATCGCGACGTGGAATTCCTACCCCCATGACTGCGTTCTATAAGTTGATTGGACTATGTAGTCGTTTTCCGGCGCATCATCGGTTCGGACATTATTACATGGGGTATCTTTCTTGGGATGAAGTTTGCGAAATAGAGATTGTCAGTGGGGCTTTCTTTTTGGTAAGAAATGGTGCCATCAAAGATAAAGACTTGCTAGATGAAGCCTTCTTTATGTATGGTGAAGACATTGATTTGTCCTATCGACTGTTGCAGAATGGCTGGAAGAACAATTATTTGCCATTGTCTATCTTGCATTATAAAGGTGAGAGTACGAAGAAATCTTCTTTTCGTTATGTCCACGTATTCTACAAAGCAATGCTTATCTTCTTTCGAAAATACAACCAAAATCTTTGCTTTTTGGTATTCTGGGCTATACAATTAGCCATTGGACTGAAAGCCGGGCAGGCTTTAGTAGGGCTATTGATTGAACAGTTGAAAAAGAAGTTGGGATTGTTGCCGAGCATTGTTGCGCCTATGACATATTATTATTGGGGTGATGAGGAACAAATATTGCTTTTCGAGAAGTTTGCACAAGGGCATGGATTAGATCTTCATCCGAAGGTGTTAAATGAAAATGAGCAGCTTGATATTGATAAATTGTGTTCTGAAAATCTCACAGGAGAGTTATGTATCGTATTTGATACCGATAGATTTAGATATGATACTATCATAGATACGCTTTCGGAGAATCCTAAAGATAATATTCATTTAGGACTATTCTATCCACAATATCATTGGTTAATAACAGCAAAGGAGGTGCTGACAGATGAGTAAAGTAACTTTGAGGGCTTTAGAACCGGAGGATTTGGATATACTTTATAAGATAGAGAACGATAAATCTGTATGGAATGTAGGGGCGACTAGTGTGCCTTATTCTAAGTATTTGCTACATGATTATATTGCGAATTCTACTTGTGATATCTATACTGATAAGCAAGTTCGACTGATGATACTCAATGAAGATGGTTATGGAGTAGGGGTAGTTGATGTAGTTGACTTCAGTCCTCGGCATCTTCGAGCAGAGATAGGCTTTGTTATTATGAGTCAATATCGTCGAAAGGGCTATGCCGGAGCTGCCATCAAGCAAGTCATGGCCTATTGTAAGAAGACATTGAATATGCATCAATTATATGCAATTGTCGATAAACGGAACACAGTATCAATCAAACTGTTGGAGAAGTGTGGCTTTCATGCCTCTTCAGAGCTTAAAGATTGGCTCTTGGAAGATGGATGTGCTCATTCTGCATTATTATTGCAAACTTTTCTATAAAAAAGTTGTTTGATTCTTGGTGGAATAAAATATAATCGTTACCTTTGCACTCGCAATTGACAAGATGGTCTATAAGGTGCGTTAGTTCAGTTGGTTAGAATGCCTGCCTGTCACGCAGGAGGTCACGAGTTCGAGTCTCGTACGCACCGCCTGAAACCTCTTCGATAAAGCACTTTGGTGCGTTAGTTCAGTTGGTTAGAATGCCTGCCTGTCACGCAGGAGGTCACGAGTTCGAGTCTCGTACGCACCGCTCCAACTTAAGGGTTATTTGTTGAAGCTTTCATTATTTCGTATTTAGAAAGTTACATTATAATAGCTTGAATCCCAACTATCATCTATTGAAATTTTAATTCCTGCTGGTGAGTTGGCTTGAATGCCACTAAAAAACTGTCCGGTGTATTGTGTAATTCGGTTGGTTGTTACAGGTACGAGTGGAAATTCAGCTCCCTGAATGCTATTCCCTGCTACGTCTATTGCATCTATTTTCATTTTTAATTCTTTGCCATCTGCATGTGGAAAGGTATAGACATCGAAGATATAGTATCCATCAGAAGATTTAGTCGGAATATCCCTATATTCCGTTTGGCGTGAGTTGACTTCTCCAAATCCTGTGACACAGTTCAATGTGCTACTTCCACCGGTATAATAGAATTTAAACTGTTTGACTTCTGCCGGTATTTGGTCGTCGTTGATGCGTAGCCGGAACTTGGCAACAGCTCTTTTTAACTCAATATTGTAGTCAGAGGATTGGTCACCCACCGTTATGTTAGCTACATAATTAAACGTATCTGTTACTTTGTTTTTGTAGAAACTAACCTTTGTAGGGCTGGATAAGGTTGCATTACCTAATCCACTATGGGCGACTATCACTATTGTATAGTTGCCTTTGGGGAGTTTGATTTTAAGAGTCCCAAAGCCCGGAGTATCCGAAGTCTGGTCAAAAGAAGTAACTTTGTTTTCGCCTTCAAATACAGCAAGATTAATTCTTGAGCATACTTTTGATAGATCGTTGACCGCTCTTGAAGTGATATTTGACGTTTCAAAGGGGATTTGTTCTAGTTTATCAACTCTAAAGGTGATGTCGACTCCATCTCCACTTGCATATTTCTCCATGTCAACATGTTCACATGCGCAGAGGCAACAGGCAAGTACTAGGAGAAACGCATAAGTCAATCGGTTTGTTTTCATGGTGATGTATAAGTTTGTGTTTAATAGATTTGAACACAAATATAAGAATTATTCAAATATGCTCAAAATAATTCTTACTAATAATTTTGTACAGTAAAGGGGAAGCTAGAATAAAACTAGCTTCCCCTTTCTCATTTATTTTAATCGCAATATCGTTTATACAATACCTTGAGCCATCATAGCTTTCGCTACTTTCATAAATCCTGCTACGTTTGCACCCTTTACATAATTGATGTAACCATCGGGTTGTGTACCATACTTCACACAATTCTCATGAATGTCTTTCATAATGTTGAAGAGTTTGGCATCAACCTCTTCGCGTGTCCAATGGATTCTTTCAGAGTTTTGAGACATCTCAAGGCCTGATACAGCTACGCCTCCTGCGTTAGATGCCTTACCCGGACAGTAGAGAATTTTTGCATCTTGGAATACCTGAATAGCCTCCGGTGTGCTGGGCATATTGGCTCCTTCGCTCACTGCAATCACTCCGTTGGCAACCAAAGTTTTGGCAGCTTCCTCGTTGATTTCGTTTTGCGTAGCGCATGGAGTAGCGATGTCGGCTTTCTCTGCCCAAGGTTTTGCGCCTGCAACATATTTACAGCCATATTTCTCTGCGTACTCTTTGATGCGGCCACGCTCAACGTTTTTCAGTTCCATCACATATGCTAACTTCTCAGCTGTGATTCCATCCGGATCATAAATATATCCATCTGAGTCGGAGAGTGTAACAGGCTTAGCACCTAGTTGAATCAATTTTTCCACCGTATATTGAGCTACGTTGCCGGAACCGGAAACCAATACAACTTTGTTTTTTAAATTTTCATTGCGTGTAGCAAGCATGCTTTGCAAGAAGTATACATTTCCATATCCTGTTGCTTCAGGGCGAATCAATGAGCCACCGAATTCTAAACCTTTACCGGTCAGGATGCCTTGGAACTGATGGGTGAGCTTCTTGTACATGCCAAACATATAACCTACTTCGCGTCCACCAACTCCAATGTCGCCAGCAGGCACGTCTTCGTCGGGGCCAATGTGGCGGTACAGTTCACTCATAAAAGCTTGACAGAAGCGCATTACTTCGGCATTTGATTTGCCACGTGGCGAGAAATCAGAACCACCTTTGGCTCCACCCATGGGAAGAGTGGTCAGTGAGTTTTTGAATGTCTGCTCGAAAGCAAGGAATTTAAGAATAGAAAGGTTTACAGATTTATGGAAACGAAGACCACCTTTGTACGGACCAATTACGTTGTTGTGCTGAATACGGTATCCCATATTGGTTTGTACGTTGCCCTTATCGTCTACCCATGTGACGCGGAATTGTACCAAACGATCTGGAATGCAAAGACGTTCTATCAGATTAGCTTTCTCGTATTCAGGATGTTTATTGTACTCATCCTCAATACTTACTAATACTTCGTGCACAGCCTGAATGTACTCCGGTTCATTCGGGAATCTCCTTTTTAGAGTCTCTAATACTTCTGTTGCTTTCATCTTCTTGTCTTTTATTTAATTGTAAAACGAATCCTGCATGATGATGGAGCTTTTATTGCCCTACATAAACATTCTCTTATCTATTGATATTGCAAAGATAAATCATTTCTATCAAATTAAAAAACAAAAAGAAAGAATATTTTATGAAAAAGTAGAAAAAAGATAGTTCTGTGCTCAAAAACGTATATCAATTTACATATATACCTTATTATATATACATTTCTGTTTTTTCCAATTGCATATAAAGACTGTTACCTTTATTTAAAATGTGCGTGATAGAAATTTAATATAGTTATGATGGAAATGGCATATCGAAGTACTTGGATTGCTGCTGAGGCTTTGCAAAATTGCTGCTGGGGCTTTGCTAGATTGTTGGCGAAACTTTGCAGCGATGCTGGAAAGGCGTTGCAGTAAATTAAAAATGAAAAAGGCAGAAGCCAATAGTATGGATTTCTGCCTTGATAAATTAATCTATTATTTCTTGATACCAAAGATACGTTTAAAGAATTTCTTCAGTCCGCCCTCTTGTTTTACTGGTTGTTGGGCAGTAACTTGCTTCTTTTGTGGACGTTGCTTTTTGTTTTGACGATAATTCTTTTTATGTTCTTTGAATTCGGAACCACTGTCATTTCTCCTTGCTTTATTGGGTCTATCTTTCTTGGAACGGTATTCTTTGCTTTGACTAGCAGCATCGCCTTGCCCTTGTTTTGGGGCTGATTGAGGGGTAGGATTGTTGTTGTCGCGACGGTTACGATTCCTTTTAGGATGATGAGAACGCTTTTCTGCCTGCTCTACATTAGGTGTGGTATCGTTAGTTTTGCGACTTGGTTTCCGCTTGTGTGCCGTAACCTCACGGTCTTTTCTTCGCCTATTCTTCGCCTTATCGCCTTGACGCCTATTTTGATAGTCTGCTTTATATTCCGGTCCATTGCCTAATTCCTTTGGCAATTCGTTCTTGACGATCTCTTTTTCTAAGAATTTCTCAATCTGCTGGAAGTAAGATATATCCATATCATTGACCAATGTAATAGCTTGGCCATCTCGGTCGGCACGTGCCGTACGTCCAATACGGTGAACATAGTCTTCTGCATCATGGGGCACATCATAGTTGATGACCATGGCAATATCGTCGATGTCGATACCGCGAGAGACAATGTCTGTGGCTACGAGTACGTCCAGCTGACCGCTCTTGAATTTGAACATGATGTCGTCGCGTTCTGCTTGGTCTAGGTCGGAATGCATCTCTCCTGAGTTGATGTGCTTATCTTGTAGCGCACCGTTGACTTGCTTTACCTTCATCTTGCTGCCACAGAAAATGATGACACGCTTCAAGTCGCCACTCTTGAAGATGCTCTTGATGATACCAAGCTTCTGTGTTTCGTGACAGATGTAGGCACTTTGCTTGATTTTCTCGGCAGGCTTGCTGACCGCCAATTTGATTTCTGTAGGATTCTTCAGCAGCGTTTTGGCCAGTTCTTCTATCTTTGTAGGCATCGTAGCCGAGAACATAATGGTCTGACATGTTTTGGGTAGGCCTTTGGCTATGGTCATAATATCTTCAGAAAATCCCATATCCAGCATTCTATCGGCTTCATCAAGCACAAAGAATGATACTTTGCTAAGGTCTACATTGCCTAGACTGATGTGAGAGATGAGGCGTCCCGGTGTAGCGATAACGACATCGGCACCTAGTCGCAGACTCTTGAGTTCCTGATCATATCTGTTACCATCGTTGCCACCATAGACTGCAACGCTACTTACACTTTGCAGATAATACCCGAAACCTTGCATGGCTTGGTCTATCTGTTGGGCGAGTTCGCGGGTCGGGCTCATTATGATACAGTTGATGGCATCGCTAGGATAACCGCCATCATCAAGTTTACTAAGGATTGGTAATAAGTAGGCTGCCGTCTTTCCGGTTCCCGTTTGTGCTACGCCTAGCACATCGTTACCCTTTAATATTTCCGGTATACAGTTTTCTTGTACGGGTGTACATGTGTCGAAATGCATATCGTATAAGGCATCCAATACATTCTCATTTAATTTTAATTCGTCGAAATTCATATTCTAATTTAATTCGGTGCATGTCGATAGCAGAAATATGCCACGACAGCAAATATAACATTGGGTATCCATGCTGCAATGATGGGGGGCGTGTTAGCCTGAATAGCAAATGTCGCAGAGACAGTTTGCAGCATGATATAAATAAAACTTAATGCCAGTCCGATACCTAAATACATACCCATACCGCCTTTGCGTTTCTTGGAAGAGAGCGAAAGACCGATGATGGTGAGGATAAAGGAGGCGAAACTAGAGGCAATACGCTTGTGATATTCTACCTGATATTGAACTACATTGCCCGATCCACGGTTGATTTGCTTGGATATGTACTCCTTTAATTCCGGACTGGTAAACGTTTCTTGCTGACCTTTGGAGTAGACGAGATCGGTGGGTTCCATTTGGATGAGCGTATCTTTTTCTGTACCACTTGTGATGTGCTCACGCAATCCTTTGAGTTGTCTAATTTTCCAATTGGACACTGTCCAGTGGTATTTGGACTCCGAGATGGTGTCGTATTGTATTTCTACGGCTGTCATGTGGCTGACTAGTTTTTTGTTTTCAAACTTATCAAGCGAGAAGCCGTAGCCACGTTTAGCATTGTTGTCGTAATGTTGAATGTAGGCTATCGTACCTTTGTCCACTTGGAGTTGTACATTATCGGCAGAGGTATTCTTCTTTTTGTTCTTGTACATTGACTCGAAATTCTGACGGATGACGGTTCCGTGCGGAATGACATATGCCGTAAGATAGAAAGAAAGCGCTGAAATGAGTACACAGGAAATCATATATGGACGCATGAGACGCTTGAAAGAGATACCTGCGGCCAGCATAGAGATAATCTCGGAGTTTCCGGCTAACTTGGATGTAAAGAAGATGACGGCTATGAAAACGAACAGCGGACTGAACAAATTGGCGAAGTAGGGCACAAAGTTCAGATAATAATCGAAAACAATAGCACGTAGGGGGGCATGGTATTCCGCAAATTTGGCCAAATTCTCATTGACGTCGAAGACGATGGAGATGGATATAATCAGCAGAATGGAATATATATAGGTACCAATAAACTTCTTGATGATATACCAATCCAAGCGTTTGATATATTTGAAAACATTCAAGACACTCAGCCATTGCAACTGATGGGCAAGCCATCGGAGGGCTTGTCTCTGTCGCGAAGTATGAGCATAACACCATTTAAGCATCCTATGGAACCATGTCGGATGCTTGCTGAGCCATCGTGCTACGCGATAACGCTGGTGATGTTTTCTGAGTTTATAATATTCCATAGATACTCTGTCTTTATACACGGCGACCTAGTTGGTCGATGATAGAGTTCTTCCAAGCCACAAAGTCGCCTTTTTCTATGTGGAATCTAGCATCGGTTACCAGTCGAAGATAGAATGCTAGATTGTGGATGCTAGCTATTTGCATGGCCAACAATTCCTGAGCTTTAAACAAATGGTGAAGATATGCCTTGGTATATATCTTATCTACCTCGCATCCGCTGGCATCGATAGGGGAGAAATCCATTTCCCATTTCTTATTACGGATATTGATAGTGCCTTCGTAAGTGAACAACATGGCATTGCGCCCATTGCGTGTCGGCATGACACAGTCGAACATATCTACTCCACGTTCTATGGCTTCGAGGATGTTTTGTGGGGTTCCAACTCCCATTAGGTAGCGTGGCTTGTCGGTTGGAAGAATCTCATTGACCACTTCTATCATCTCATACATGACTTCGGTAGGTTCACCAACGGCCAGTCCACCAATAGCATTGCCATCAGCACCTTTATCAGCTACATATTTAGCAGCTTCACTTCGTAAGTCCCTGAAGGTGCATCCTTGAACGATAGGGAACAGAGTTTGTTCGTAACCATATATAGGTTGGGTCTCATTGAAGCGTTTGATACAACGGTCAAGCCATCGTTGTGTCATTTCAAGACTCTTTTTTGCGTAAGAATAATCGCTTTGCCCGGGTGGACATTCATCGAAAGCCATCATGATGTCTGCACCAATAATACGCTCGGTATCCATGACACTCTCAGGCGTGAAGATATGTTTCGAGCCGTCAATGTGTGAGCGAAACTCGCAGCCTTCTTCTGTTAGCTTGCGTATTCCGGTCAATGAAAATACTTGAAAGCCACCGGAATCGGTGAGGATAGGGCGTTGCCAACCGTTGAAACCATGCAATCCGCCGGCTGCTTTAAGAATCTCTAAGCCCGGTCGTAGGTAGAGATGATAGGTGTTACCTAATATGATTTGAGCTTGAACTTGCTCTATTAATTCGGAGAAATGTACTCCCTTGACAGAGCCACAAGTACCCACGGGCATAAAGATAGGAGTCTTTATTTGCCCATGTGCAGTTGTGATAAGTCCGGTTCTTGCGTTGCTGGCGTTGTCGGTGTGTTGTAGTTCAAACTTCATCTTACTTGTCTATCGTTGTTTCTATGTCTTTGACAGTCAGGTCTATTGGGTTCTTAACCATCTCATCTGTCAATGCAAAATCCCATACATCTTGTACATTCTCCACATAGTGGAACTCTACTCCTGTTCTATACTTCTCCGGTATCTCTTCTATATCCTTTCGATTGTCTTTGCACATGACGATGTCTGTGATGCCGGCACGCTTAGCTGCAAGGATTTTTTCTTTGATACCACCAACAGGAAGAACCTTTCCACGGAGGGTAATCTCGCCAGTCATGGCTGCATTTTTTCTGACCTTACGCTGGGTGAGAGCTGAAGCAATAGATGTAGCAATGGTAATTCCGGCTGAAGGACCGTCTTTTGGCGTGGCTCCTTCCGGTACATGGATGTGAATATTCCACTGGTCAAAGATTCTGTAATCTACTCCAAGACTGTCTACGTGGGCCTTTACGTACTCCAAAGCAATGACAGCACTCTCTTTCATTACATCGCCAAGGTTTCCTGTTAATGTTAGTTTTCCGGCCTTACCTTTGCTCAATGAGGTCTCGATGAAGAGTATTTCGCCTCCTACACTAGTCCATGCCAATCCCGTAACAACTCCGGCATAATCGTTACCTTGGTATATATCGCGATAGAAAGGAGGATTCCCTAACAAGTCTTTAGCTATTGTTGGAGTGACATTAGGGGAGATAATACTGCCATGAACAGCCTTCTCATAAGCCATTTTTCTTAAGGCTTTGTTGATTTGCTTCTCTAGTTGGCGTACTCCACTTTCACGAGTATACTGTTCAATAATGGTCTCCAAAGACGGTTTGTTGAACTTGATTGCAGTGTGATAGTTTATCAATCCTGTATTCTCTAGTTCCTTTGGAATGAGGTGTCTCTTTGCTATTTCTATCTTTTCCTCTGTGATATAACCACTCACTTCTATGATTTCCATGCGGTCGAGTAGTGGGCGTGGAATCGTATTTAAGTCGTTGGCAGTGGCTATGAACATAACTTTAGACAGGTCATAGTCAACATCTAGATAGTTGTCATGGAATGCATTGTTTTGTTCTGGGTCCAAAACTTCGAGCAAAGCTGATGACGGATCGCCATTGATAGTGTTTTGAGTGACTTTGTCAATCTCATCAAGAATGAAGACAGGATTGCTAGAACCGGCCTTTTGAATACTCTTGATGATGCGTCCGGGCATTGCTCCGACATAGGTACGACGATGTCCTCTAATCTCACTTTCATCGTGTAAGCCACCTAATGACATTCTAACATATTTGCGATTAAGGGCAGATGCGATGCTTTTACCAAGACTTGTCTTGCCCACTCCGGGAGGACCATAAAGGCAAATGATTGGAGATTTCAAGTCACCACGTAGTTGTAAGACGGATATGTATTCGAGAATACGCTCCTTAACCTTTTCCATTCCATAGTGGTCATGGTTCAAAATACGCTCTGCACGAGTCAATCTAAGGTCGTCTTCTGTATATTCTCCCCATGGCAAATTGACCATATTTTGCAGATAATTCACCTGAACGCTGTATTCTGGACTTTGGGGATTGTACATATCCAACTTGTCCAATTCCTTATAGAAGACCTCGGCTACTTCTTCAGGCCACTTCTTTGACTTCGCCTTTTCTTCGAGTTCATGTCGCTCAGGAGAACCATCACCATTGCCTAGTTCTTCTTTGATATTTTTGATTTGCTGTTGGAGGAAGTATTCTTTCTGCTGTTCGTCTAGGTCTTCACGAGTTTTGCTACGGATGTTTTGCTTCAGTTGAAGAAGTTGAATTTCTCTATTCAATACTTTCAATGCAATATATATGCGATCCATCAGGCTATTTGCCTCTAGCATTTTGATCTTGTCAGAGACTGCAAATGGCATATTGGAACAAATGAAATCCACTACGATAGTATCATTCTGAATGTTACTTAGCGCATATTGGGTTTCATCTGCGATGTCGTCATTCAGTTGAATGTATTCTATTGTGCTTTTCTTTAAGTCTTCTACGGCAGCTTTAAACTCCTTATCATTGTCTGCTGGAAGTTGTTCGGGCATAGGAATGACGGTGCCGGCATAGTATGGTTTCTTTTTGGTTACGGCTTGTAACTGACAACGTCCAAAGCCCTGTACGAGTGCAGTAAGATTATTGCCCGGCCCCGGCATCTCTAAGACGCGTAGTAATTTTGCAAATACACCATACTCGTATAAGTCGTCTTTTGATGGCTCGTCAATGTCCGGGTCTTGCTGACTGAATACTCCAAAGAATTGATCGGGATTCTTTTTGAGTCTATTTATGAGTTGTAGACTCGTTTCACGACCAATTAAAATAGGGGTAACAACACCGGGGAAGAGTACAAGATTGCGCGTGGCTAGAATGGGAATTTGCCCAGTAACATCGGTTTCGAATAGTTTGCTAATATCTCCATCGTAGTCAGCTATCATCTGAATAGATGCGTTTTGTTTCTTATTGTTCATTGTCTGTCTTAATAAAATCCCTTATGGGCAATTTTCGAAGTGCAAAGGTACTAATTAAAATTGACATACTCTTCGTTGTCTCTATAAAATAAGTAAAGTACATGCGAATCCATTATATGGAGATAATGGAGTGATACAATAATTTTAGAAAGTTGTCGTTTCATAGGTTGTATGAAGCATGAAGAATTTACATTTAAGCAGTTTATCGTACGTCAAGAGCGTTGTGCTATGAAAGTTGGTACGGATGGAGTCCTTTTGGGGGCTTGGAGTGCTGGTGGAAAACGCATCTTAGATATCGGAACGGGTACCGGACTGATAGCTTTGATGATGGCACAGCGGTTTCCGGAAAGCACTGTTGATGGAGTGGAAATAGACGAAAGCGCCTATACCCAAGCTTTGGAGAATGTAGATGAAAGTTCTTTTTGTGAGCGTATAAAGTTATTTCATGCATCATTGCAGGAATTTCAAGCGAGATATAAGTATAATGCTATAGTTTCAAATCCTCCATTCTTTGTCGATTCTTTAAAGGCTCCAAGTCCTTCTCGCAATATGGCTCGCCATACCGATACATTGACCTATGAAGACTTGTTTGTCGGTGTAAGAAAGCTCTTGTGTGAAGATGGAAAGTTTTCTGTTATTATCCCTGTGGAAAATATAGAGCATTTCCTTGCAATATCTTCTTTATCAGGCTTTTATGTCTCTAGAGAAGTCTCTATAAAAACAGTGCTGAGGAAAACTCCAAAGCGTTGTCTTTTAGAGTTCGTTTTGTGTCAGCCAAAGACAGTAGAGAAGTTTATGGTAACCCTGATGGATGGGATGGGAGGTCGTTCGGAATGGTATAACAACTTGACAGCGGATTTTTATTTGTAGCTGTTAGATGTTAAGCTTGCGTTGCAAAACCTTGCTTAGGGCTTGGGCACGCCTACCTTGTTTGCTAATATCACTACGAATGACGTTGATTTCGTTAAAAAGTTCTGCGGCAGCAGCTTGTAATGCATTCGGTTTTCTTAAATCTCGATTTGCCTCGGGATTGATAAGCATCTTTATGCCTTTCTCTTGTAACGATATATTTATGTCTTCACCAGTCATGACAGGGTCTCCGTCGTAGTGTATGAATCCCGGTTTACTTCTATGTATTTGTAGTTGTTTGCAACGAAACGACTTGATTTTGGAATTTTTATCAAGTGTTTTGTTAAACATATCGATACTAATTTGAGGAGCTTCCAATACGTCGAATGGTTCCATAATCACAATATCCATCAGTCCATCACTCATAGAAGCCTGAGGTGCGATATAGGCGTTGTTGCCATATTGAGAGGCATTGGCACACGAAATAAGAAATGCTTTGTATTTAGCAGAACTTCCCTTGATGTTGATTTCGTATGTCTCCGGTTGATAGCTGAGCCCTTCAAGCAATATATTCTCAACATAAGTGATAGGGCCTCGTTTTCCCGATTCTGCAAATTTATGGCTGACGAATGCGTCAAAGCCCATGCCGCAAGTACAGAAGAAAGGATAACCGTTGATGATACCATAGTCTAAATCCCGAATCTCACACTTGTTAATGACAGCCATAGCTTTCTTGAGATTCATCGGAAGCATGAGATGTCGAGCCAATCCGTTGCCTGAACCGCAAGGTATTATTCCTAAAGCAGTGTTGGAATGTACGATGGAACGGGCTACTTCGTTAACCGTTCCATCGCCCCCGATAGCTACAACAATGTGTACACCATCATTTTTAGCTTTGTTGGCTAGTTCTGCTGCATGACCGGCATGTTCTGTTGTTTTGATGTCATAGTCAAAGAGTTCTTTGTCTAGACATTTGTCTATCAGTTCAGGAATGCCTGCTTTGTTGGTCGTTCCTGAAATAGGATTCATGATGAAAACAATTTTTTTCTTGCCCATTTCCTCTCTGATAGTGTTATTATAAATTCTTTGCAAAAGTAGTAAAAAAACGCTTATATACTGATTTGTTCCTATGATAAAATTACATAAAAGACATATTTCCGGTAAAAAAGAATGATATATAACATCTTTTTCGTATCTTTGCAGCCTATAAAAAATAATGTAGTTCTCTACACCTATTATTAAAATGGGACAGTTACAAGAAAGATACAGAAATTATCGTGAGCCTCAAAAGTTTATGGAGGCAGGAGTGTATCCCTATTTCCGTGCGATAACGAGCAAACAAGGAACAGAAGTTGAAATGGGTGGCCATAAGGTCTTGATGTTTGGATCTAATGCATATACAGGCTTGACAGGTGACCAACGAGTAGTAGATGCGGCAAAGGCTGCACTTGATCGTTATGGTTCGGGCTGTGCAGGAAGCCGTTTCCTTAATGGGACTCTGGACATTCACATCCAACTGGAAAAAGAATTGGCAACCTTTATGGGCAAAGACGAAACTCTTTGCTTTTCTACTGGCTTCTCTGTAAACCAAGGTGTGTTGGCTATGGTCGTTGGAAAAGGCGACTATATCATCTGTGATGATCGCGACCATGCTAGTATTGTGGATGGTAGACGCCTTTCTTTCGCTCGCCAGTTGCATTACAAGCATAATGACATGGAAGACTTGGAGCGTGTGCTGAAAGCGCTTCCGTATGAGGCTGTGAAGTTGATTGTCGTTGATGGTGTGTTCTCAATGGAGGGTGACTTGGCTAAACTTCCTGAGATTGTTGAGCTGAAACACAAATACAACTGTTCTATCATGGTTGACGAGGCGCATGGTTTAGGAGTTTTCGGTAAGCAGGGTAGAGGTGTTTGTGACTATTTCGGATTGACAGATGAAGTTGACTTGATAATGGGAACGTTCTCAAAGAGTTTGGCTTCTATTGGTGGATTTATTGCATCTGATGCTGATACCATCAATTATTTGCGCCATACTTGTCGCACTTATATCTTCAGTGCATCTAATACACCGGCTGCTACTGCGGCCGCACTTGAAGCTCTTCATATACTCCAAGCAGAACCTGAGCGTTTAGACCATTTATGGGCTGTGACTCGTTTTGCATTGAAGCGTTTCCGCGAAGAGGGATTTGAGATTGGTGAAACCGAAAGTCCTATCATTCCGTTATATGTACGTGATATTGATAAAACATTCTTGGTAACCAAGATGGCTTTCGATGCCGGAGTGTTTATCAATCCGGTTATACCGCCAGCTTGTGCTCCTCAAGATACTTTGGTACGCTTTGCTCTGATGGCAACTCATACCGAAGAGCAGGTAGAACGTGGTGTTCAAATCTTGAAGAAGATATTTGTTGACTTAGGTCTTATTAAATAAGACTTTATAAAAGAGACTGTAAATACAGATGGGGATATGTTTTTTGCATATCCCCATTTTTTGTTTCGTTTGGTTGCAACGCCTCGGCAAGGTTGCTGAATAGGCCTGTCAGCAAATCTGTTTGATATAAGCAGGATTGCTGTTAAGCGCTTGCAGCAATTTGATGTCGGATACTCGGTGAGATGATATTATTTATGTGGAATGGTAATTAACGATATTATGAATCTCCTTATAGATAAAATTTTTTGTGGTTTGAAATTAACTTGTTTTCTAGAATGATTTTGTGTTTCTCGGATTTAATGTGGAACTACTTTGTCATTTTAACGTTATTGTAACACTCATTTGGATAAAATTATTTAAATTTGCAGTGAATTATTTATTTAGGGGGATTCCTCATAGGTCTAAATTAAATTTAATTAATCAAAGTTATGCAGAAAAGATTGCTCTTTCTGATGATGCTCCTGTTATTGACAACATCATCTTTAATGGCTCAAGTAACAACATCTAGCATCAATGGTAAAGTCGTGGCTGATGGTCAAGATGTTATCGGTGCTACAATTACAGCCGTACACGTGCCGTCTGGTACACGGTATAATGCTGTTACTAATGACAAGGGACGTTATGTAATCCAAGGTATGCGTGTTGGTGGTCCTTACACAGTCTCTATTTCCTATATAGGTTATAAAGATGATGTAAGAAAGAACATTAGTTTGACTTTAGGTGAAGCTACTGCTATTAATGCCGATTTGAAAGAAGATGCGCAGGTATTGGGTGAAGTAACAGTTACCGGAGTTGCAGGAAGAGGTGGTATGGGTGCTTCTTCAAATTTCTCACAACAGAATATTGATAATGCGCCTACGATTAATCGAAATGTGTATGATGTAGCAAAATTGTCTCCACTGGTAAATTCAAATAAGTTTGGTGGTATCACGATTGCGGGTAGCAATAATCGTTACAATTCGTTCCAGATAGACGGTGTAGTAAGCAATGACGTGTTTGGTCTTGCTTCTAGCGGTACAAACGGAGGTCAGACCGGTGCTAATCCTATATCAATGGATGCCATAGAACAGATTCAGGTTGTAGCATCTCCATTCGATGTTCGTCAGAGTGGATTTACCGGTGGCGCTATCAATGCCATTACCAAGTCGGGTACCAACGTGTTCCATGCTACTGCATACGGATATTATACCGATCAAAACATGTATTCTAGTTGGAGCCAACAATATGGTAAGAAACAGAAACTTACTGATGAAAGCACCAAGACTTTGGGCTTTACTGTGGGTGGTCCTATCATCAAAGATAAATTATTCTTCTTTGGAAGTGTAGAATATAAGAAGGATTCACATCCGGCAACATACTATCCCGGAGCAGAAGGTTACTTCATCTCAGAAGCTACAGCAGCAGCTATCTTGGACAGATATGCTAAAATAACAGGACTTACAGATACTTATAATCCAAGAAATATTGATACTCAATCATGGTCTGTACTTGGTCGTTTGGACTGGAACATCAATGCCAATAACAAGTTTGCCTTGAGATACCAGATGAACGATTCTTATAAAGACGTATATGCTACTTCTTCAAAATCTTATTTCTTTAATAATAGCGGATATAGAATGAAGGATAAGACTAATTCGTTTGTAGCAGAGTTGAACTCACATTTGAGCGCTTCACTATATAATGAGTTGCGTGCAGGTGTAAGTTTTATCAGAGATAAGCGTGGTATAGCTTATTCTGGTCCTAGTATTTATATTTCCGGTGCGGGTAATTACGATGTTAAGACCGGAGCAGAAACAGGCTCTGCTAAATATTCTATATATTTGGGAACAGAATATTCTTCAGGTGTAAACCGTTTGAATCAAGATATTTGGACTTTAGAGGACAATCTTTCTTGGTACAGAGGAAACCATACATTCACCTTTGGTACTCATAACGAGATTTATAACATGGAGAATGCTTTTATTCAAGCGGCTAATGGGCAATATGTGTATAATACTATTACCGACTTCATGAATGATAAAGCAAAGAGTTTTGCTTGGAAGTATTCTGATAAAGATATCACTGGTACAACAAGATGGGCAACTCCTTTCAAGGCTGGACAGTTTGGCCTCTATGCACAAGACAAGTGGGATATATCTACTTTGCTGCAGTTGACTTATGGTATTCGTTTCGATATTCCGGTGTACTTTAATTCTCCATCGACAAACGAAGAGTTTAATGCTTCGGAATATGCAACTACTTATGGCGTGAAAGTTGGTCGTAAGCCCAGTTCTAGTGTGATGGTATCTCCACGTGCAGGCTTCCGCTGGTTCTTAGACGAGAGTCACAAATCACAACTTCGTGGTGGTTTGGGTATCTTCAATGGTCGGGCTCCATTTGTTTGGATTGAAAATGCGTGGGCTAATACAGGTATAGAGATGAAAGGTGTAACTTTCTATAGTCCCAATGTTCCTAGCTTTGCTACTTACGGTACAGATACAGAAAAGGCTGCAAACTCTGCAAAAGGAAAGGCCAATAAACCGGATATCAATACGGTTGATCGTCATTTTAAATTTCCACAAGTATTCCGTACCAATCTTGCTTGGGAGCAAGTATTGCCTTATGATTTCAAGTTGACCTTGGAAGGATTGTACTCTAAGAATATGAACAATGTGTGGTTCGAAAATCTCGCATTGAAACCAAATGGTAAGGTTTATGCGGTTAATAGCGACTTTGAGAATTCTGCTACAACATATTATAATAGTGTAAGAGGTAGTTATAACCAAATTATTAATATGAAGAATACGAATAAGGGTTATAGCTATAGCTTGAGTGCAAAAGTAGAGAAGAGTTTCAAGTTTGGCTTAGATTTGATGGCTAGCTACACATTCGGTCACTCTTATTCCGTAAATGATGGTACTTCCTCGGTAGCGGCATCTAACTGGGGATATTTCTATTGTACAGATCCCAATGTACAAGAAGTTGAATATTCTATGTTTGATACACCTCACCGTGTATTGGCAATGGCTAACTATAATTCGAAGCGTTATGGTAACGGCCGTTGGCAGACCCATATATCTCTTACATACAATGGATATAGCGGACAGCGTTATAGTTTTGTTATGTCTGATAAGTCATCTGCTTCTTTCAATGGCGATTATCGTAGTGGAAATTCGCTGTTGTATATCCCAACAGAACAAGAATTGGCTGTGATGTCATTTGCTGATGTTAAGGACAGTAAGGGAAAAGTAATTACTACGGCAGAGCAAGGGCGTGAAGCTTATGGTAACTGGATTGCTTCTAACAAATATGCACGTAATCACAGAGGACAATACGCTAGACGTAATGGAACTTCTGCTCCTTGGGAGAATCACTTTGATCTTCACCTTTCACAAGACTTCTACTACTTGAAGGATAGAGGAAGCAAGGTAGAGTTAGTACTTGATGTTATCAATGTAGCAAACATGCTCAATCATAATTGGGGTACATATTATGCTAATGTATATAGTGAGAATATCTTGCAAGTAGTTGGTACTTCAAAAGATGCGAAGGGCAATCAAGTAGCACAATACACCTATGTAGGCAATGCTCCTACTATCAGCGATTTCTATAGTAGATGGCATGCACAGATTGGTTTAAGAGTTACATTCTAATATGTAGAAAATCAAATCATAGCAAGTGGATAATCCTGAGAGGGTTATCCACTTTGTTTTTCGTAGATATGGAGGACTTATCAAGAGTTTAGAAGCAGCATTAATATTGTAAAACAAGATAGTGAATGCTCGTAAAATGCGAGGGTAAAATTTGGTGGTTTCACTTTAAATTACTAATTTTGCGGACGGTTTCAGACGGAACTTGTTGGTTAAAGGTTCCGTAGCTCAGTTGGATTAGAGCAACAGCCTTCTAAGCTGTGGGTCTTGGGTTCGAACCCCAACGGAATCACTTTCCAAATATTCGTCTGAAAAGAGGCTGATTAGTGTAATGCTGATTGGCCTTTTTATTTTTAAATTAGTAAAGTGTATCTATGATAGATAGTTCTGCATTTCAGGGTAAGAAAGCAGCTTATTATACATTAGGTTGCAAGCTCAATTATTCCGAGACCTCAACATTTGAACGTATGTTGGGCGAGATGGGCATTGTTCCGGCAGCAGAAAATGAGAATGCTGATATCTGTTTGGTGAATACTTGTTCTGTAACTGAAGTCGCAGACCATAAATGTCGTCAAGCAATTCATAAGCTAGTACGTAATAATCCCAGTGCTTTTGTCATTGTAACAGGATGTTATGCTCAATTGGAATCCGAAAAGGTGAGCCAGATAGATGGTGTTGATTTAGTACTTGGTAGTAATGAAAAAGCTAACTTGATACAGTATCTAAGTGATGCATGGAATACAGTTGGCGAAGGACAAAAAGAACATTTACATCGTTTTCACTCTGTAAAGACAAAGGATATAAAGACTTTCCAACCATCTTGTTCGCGTGGTAATAGGACCCGATATTTTCTGAAAGTACAAGATGGATGCAATTACTTTTGTACCTATTGTACGATACCTTATGCCAGAGGATTCTCCAGAAATCCATCAATTGCTTCGCTTGTGAAGCAAGTAGAAGATGCTGCGAAAGAGGGAGGAAAAGAAATTGTATTGACTGGAGTGAATATTGGAGATTTCGGAAGGACTACCAATGAATCATTCTTAGATTTGGTAAAAGCGTTAGATCAGGTAGAAGGAATAGAGCGTTTTCGCATCAGTAGTCTCGAACCGGATTTATGCAGTGATGAACTTATTGACTATTGTGCTTCTTCACGAGCATTTATGCCTCATTTCCATATTCCTCTTCAGAGTGGAAACAATGAAGTGTTGAGATTGATGCATAGACAATATAATAGAGAACTTTTTGCTCATAAGATTCAGTTGATTAGAGAAAAGATGCCTGATGCTTTTATAGGAGTGGATGTAATGGTGGGATGTCGTGGTGAAAAACCGGAATATTTTGAAGATTGTTATGATTTTCTTGCGTCTTTACCCATTGCGCAACTGCACGTCTTTCCATATTCGGAACGTCCCGGAACGAGTGCACTCTCTATACCTTATGTGGTAGATGATAAAGAAAAGAAGGTTCGTTCGCAGCGCTTATTGGAATTATCGGACTCTATGACTCATCATTTCTATAAGGAATATATTGGCAAAGAAGCCCTCGTTTTATTCGAGAAAGCATCAAAGGGTAAGGCGATGAACGGGTTTACAGAAAATTATATACGTGTAGAATTGCCGCCCTCGCAGTCTAAGGAAGAGTACGACAACCAAATCATGAAAGTTACTTTAGGCGATTTCAACCTAAAAAGAAATGCTTTAAAAGCCATACTTCAATGAAAATTGCTATCGTTATATTAAATTGGAATGGTGTAAACCTACTGAAAGAGTATCTTCCGTCTGTCATCAGATATTCTGTCGGAGCTGATGTTTGGGTTGCTGATAATGCATCTACGGATTCCTCCTTAGCACTCTTGAAGAGCGAATTTCCAATGGTGAGGCTTGTACAACTAGATAAGAATTATGGTTTTGCAGGTGGATATAATAATGCATTGAAGGAAATTTCAGCAGATTATTATGTCATCTTGAATTCTGATGTGGAGGTGACGGATGGTTGGCTTGCACCATTAATAAAGTATATGGAGTCTCATCCGGATGTAGCTGCTTGCCAACCCAAATTACTTTCCATTCTAGATAAGGGGCTGTTTGAGTATGCAGGGGCTTCTGGTGGTTTCTTAGATAGCTTAGGGTATCCTTATTGTAGAGGTCGTATCTTTGATGTAGTGGAGGCTGATAGAGGGCAATACGATGATATTTGTGAAATCATGTGGGCTACAGGGGCCTGTTTGGTTATCCGATCCAAGGATTTTTGGAATATCCAAGGATTTGATGAACGTTTCTTTGCCCACAACGAGGAAATTGATCTTTGTTGGCGTTTGCGAAATCTTGGCCGAAAGATAGTTGTGATTCCACAAAGCGTAGTGTACCATTTTGGTGGTGCCACCTTGCCTCAAGGGAATCCTCAAAAGACTTTCCTCAATTTTAGAAATAATCTCTTAATGCTTTATAAGAATCTTCCGAATAAAGAATTAGGCAAGGTGATGAGTTGGAGATGGCTTTTGGATTATCTAGCAGCATGGCAAACTCTGCTCGTTAACAGGAATGTTGGTGACTTTAAAGCTATTTATCGGGCACGGTGGGCATTTAAGAGAATGCTCAGTGAGTTCAAGTCTGATAGAGAGCAAATTCAAGCAACAAGAAAAGTAACGAGTCGAGATATTGAAGTGTTACCATCTATATTGTGTAAGTACTATTTTTGCAAAAAGAAGTTTTTTTCAAATCTTTGAACTAGCGGATAGTCCGCATAATAATTAAATTTTCAACACAAATTTAATTATTTTAGCTTAAAATTTTGTGAAAAACATAAAAAACACTATATTTGCAGAGAGATATTATATTTGTTTTTGAGGTACTTGTGTTACATATTACTTCCACTCATGTGGCTTTGTTCGGCGTGTGAGTTTAAGTTTAACAATACTGATGAGAAAGATCATCGTAGTATTGCTATACATCGTTTTGACAGATTGGAAAGTAGATATTTAACTACGGGGGATTTTTCTGCGCTTCAACAAATGAATACTGACTACCCAATAGAGACACGTACGTTGATAGAGAATGTGTTGAATCTGGGCGATGTGAATGAATCGGACATTAATAGCAGGTTGTTGAACTATTTTCAGGATGCTCTGTTACAAGATGTTATTTTGGCTGTTGATTCGCAATATGTAGATATGTCAGATATTAGTAAACTTATGTATAAGGCTTTTAGGAGACTTGGGCATGCAATTCCTAGTATACCTATTCCTGAAATTTATACTCAAATAGGAGCATTCAATCAGAGTATTGTTGTTGGCGATGGAATGATAGGTATTTCCTTAGATAAATATTTGGGTAATGATTTTGGTCCTTATGCCAAGTTCTATAATCAGCAGCAACGTGCTACAATGACACGCGAAAATATTGTTCCTGATTGTATTAGTTTCTATCTACTCAGTTATTATCCTGCACCTATGGGGAAAAATGAGAAGGAAACACTTAGATTGAAAGCTGTGCACATGGGGAAAGTGATGTGGGCTGCCAATAAATTAACTGATAGCCATATCTTTCAAACAGCCTATGTAGATAGGGTAGAGCAATTTATGAAGAAGCATAAAAACTTACCTATCAAGCAATTGATGGAGTTGGAAGATGGAGGATTTATGAATTAATATGCTCAAAGGAGCAATATTTTTGTCCTTGATATATGCCTTTCTGTTGCAAATAATTGTTGAATAAGTTCGTAAATTGGTAGTTTTTAAGCCCCCATCTAGGAGCTATTAATTTGTTTTCAGGCGATTGGCTGACAAATCGATCCAGTGTAATTGTGGGATTTAATCGGGTGATATATTCTGCTAACAATTCTATATATTCTTCAACATTAAACAGATGAAAAGGGTGTTCTTGGTATTCTCGTGCCATTTCTGTTCCTGTTATGATCTGTAGTTGATGTATTTTTAGCAGGTCTAAGGGAAGTCTAGAAATGTCATCAGCTTGTTTGAGCATGCTATTTCTATCTTCGCCGGGGAGTCCAAGAATGACGTGTCCTCCTGTGAGGATTCCATAATCATGAGTCAGTTGAACAATATCTTTGCTACATTGATAAGTATGGCCACGGTTGATGCGCTTTAGTGTCGTTTCATTGGTACTTTCAATTCCATATTCTATTAACACAAATCTCTCTCGGCCTAGTTGTTGGAGATATTGTAATAGCGATTCATCGATACAATCGGGTCTAGTTCCAATTACAATACCAACGACATCTTCTACAGAAAGGGCTTGTTCGTATTTGAATTTGAGTGTATCTACAGATTCGTATGTGTTGGTATAGGCTTGAAAGTAGGCTAGATATTTCATTTCAGGATATTTTTTTGAGAAAAACATCTTACCTTCTTGCAGTTGTTCTTTAATAGATTTGTTGTTGCTACAATATGCCGGACTGAATGTACTATTGTCACAAAAAGTACATCCACCATAACTAATTCTACCATCTCTGTTTGGACATGTGAAACCTGCATTGATAGAAATCTTTTGGACTTTGAATGGTAGCTTGGCCTTTATCCAGCTTCCAAAGTCGTTATAGTGTAGTTCTTGAGCCATAAATACGAGTAATAGATTGCAAAATTAGTGATTTTTCAGTAATTTTGCAGTTAAACCGAAACATTATTCAAATGAGAAAATTACTAACCATGCTCGTTTCTAGTCTATTGTTAACAACTAGTCTTTATGCGGTAGAAGAGATTACGATACCTGATATAACTAGTGGCATGTTTGCCGGCAAACGCTTGAATGGCCTTAATCCGATAGCGGGAACAGACTCTTATGCTAGTATCAGTGCTGATAGGAAACAAATATTGAAGTATTCGTTTGCGACCGGTAAACGGCAAGAAATACTGTTTGATGTTTTCAATACGATTGGTCATAAGATTACTGAAGTGGATGGATATCAGTTTTCGCCCAATGGAAAATTCATCCTTATTCAAACAAATACAAAACGTATTTATAGAAGATCGTATAGTGCAGTGTACTATATATATACGATAGCTTCAAAGAAATTGGTACCATTATCGGATGGTGGATCTCAGCAGATGCCCGTTTGGTCGCCCGATGGGTACCAAGTGGCATTTGTAAGAGAGAATAATATCTATCTTATAAAGCTGTTGTACGATAATGCCGAGTCGCAAGTGACGAAAGATGGAAAGCCGAATTTTATTATAAATGGAGTTCCGGATTGGGTAAACGAAGAAGAATTCTCAACGAATTGTTCATTGAGTTTTAATGCTGATGGTTCTATGTTATGTTGGATAAAATATGATGAATCTAAGGTTAAAACCTATGATTTGCAGATGTTTAAAGGTGATACACCTGTAAAAGAAGAGAACTCGGACTATCCTTCTCATTATTCCTACAAATATCCTAAAGCCGGATATGACAACTCGGTAGTGTCTGTATGGAGTTATGATATAAAATCTCATCAAACCAAACAGCTTCAAATTCCGGTTGATCAAGATGGCTATATTCCACGTCTCAAGGTTGGGAATGAGCCTAACAGTATGATTGTGTTTACCATGAATAGACATCAAGATGAGTTATGTCTTTATTCTGTAAATCCTAGAACAACTCTTTCGCAACTCCTTATCAAGGAGAAATCTGATAAATATGTGAAAGAAGAAGTATTGGAAAATGTAATTATCGGAAAGAATAGTATACTACTTCCTAGTGATAGAGATGGGTATATGAAGCTATATTTGTATACGCTGTCTGGTCAATTCAAGCGAAAGATAGGTGCAGGTGACTTTGATATTACCGATATTTACGGATATGATGAGAGTACTGGAGACATTTATTGCCAAGCAGCGTTACAAAATCCACACGATAGACAGGTTTTGATCTTTCACCAAAATGGTAAAATGGAATCATTAACCAATCAAGCAGGTTGGAACTCTGCAATATTTTCTGGAGATTATAAGTATTTTGTGAATACCTGGAGTGATGCAAATCATCCTTATGTGTATACTATACGAACTAGTTCTGGGAAAGTGTTAGATACTCCAATTGATAATGCTGAGTTGGCAAATAAAATTTCTAACTATGGGTTTACGGCTAAAGAGTTCTTTACGTTTACAACCTCTGAGGGAGTCAAACTAGATGGTTGGATGGTTAAGCCTATTGATTTTAATCCATCAAAGAAATACCCCGTCATTTTATATCAGTATAGTGGACCGGGCAGTCAACAAGTAGTTAACTCTTGGAATATTGGTTCTATGGGGAATGGAGGAGCCTTTGATTACTTCTTGGTACAGCAAGGTTTTATAGTCGTTTGTGTGGATGGACGTGGGACTGGAGCCCGAGGATCGGAATGGGAGAAGTGTACTTATTTGAATCTTGGAGCTTTGGAAGCTAAAGATCAAGTTGAAACTGCATTGTGGTTATCTAAACAAAGTTATGTTGATGGGAAACATATTGGAATATGGGGATGGAGTTATGGAGGATTCAATACACTTATGAGTATGAGCGAGGGACGTCCTGTGTTTTATGCCGGAGTTGCTGTTGCTCCTCCAACAAGTTGGAAGTATTATGATACCGTATATACTGAGCGCTATATGCGTACCCCTAAGGAGAATCCTAATGGATATAATGAAAATCCAATATCACGGGTAAAAGCTTTAAATGGAGATCTATTGATTTGCCATGGTGTTGCGGATGATAATGTTCATATACAAAATTCATTTGAATACTCAGAGGCATTGATTCAAGCAGGGAAGGATTTTAAAGAGAATTTCTACGTAAATCGAAATCATAGCATATATGGCGGAGAGACGCGTAATCACTTGTTAAAGCAAATTACTTCTTGGTTTAAAGACCATCTGAAGTAAAAGATAATACATAGTTAAGGCTCGGCTACTTTCACTAGTAGCCGAGCCTTAACTGTTATAGAGATAAATGATTGAACGTAACGTTGTGTTATATGATAATCTTCATGTCTTGTAAGTGATTGATAAACACTTGGGCATCGTTCTTTGCAACTTCGTAAGTAACCTCATATTCATTGGTTAACAAGGATGCTAAAGTATCCACGGTGAAATCTTTATCTTTGATGTTCTCCCATAGGAAACAAGCACTCTCGCTCAAACTGAGTATATTATTGAAGTCAATATTTGTTTCCCCTTCTGCAACTACGATACTCTCTCCACAAACATTCAATAATGTAAATCCTTCTTTTATTCTCATAATCATTATTTTTTTCTAGTTATTGGAATCCAAATTCTACGATATACTGCAAGTAGATATCTTCGTAATGGAATATGCATCCATATCCAAGAATAGATTTTCCATTTATAACCATCGGTACTGTCTAGTATTTTACGTCCTTTTCTATAGAAGCCAATACCGATGGCCTTTATATTTTCTACTTTACAATATTCTTTACTAATATTCCCATCTCCTTGTAAAGTTACATCATCTCCGTCAATTTTAATGATACGATGAAATACATACTTCTTAGGACTTATCTCTGCTAAGACGGCATCGCCCACATGTAATGACGTGACTTTGGCTAATAGGGCTATATCACGGTTATTATCCAAGAATGGTTGCATACTCCAACCGCTCATACGAAGTGTGACAGTGTGGTGCCCCTCCTCTATTAATGAAATGATTTTGGGAATCAAAACAGAGTTTGGAAGTACTATTCTGTTTGGCTTTTGACCGTCTTGTAACATAATAAAGCAGATTCTTTATTGGGTAGACAATGTAGAATATAGCTAACTCTTGCTTCAATAAGAAGAGATAACGTTTTGCATAAATCAGTAAATAATGTATGATCCCATTTCATAGCAGAACAAGAGGGAAGTATGGAAGCAAATGCTTCTGTTGGCTTCAATTTGTCAATACTATTTTCACTTGCTCTATCTATTCTGACAATTGCTCCTAATTTCATCCGTATATTGCGATAGCAGGCTGTCTTTCCACTCCAAGGGCTGCCATATATATATGGTGTATTATCAATGATTCGAACGATAGGGTTATCATCATTGATAAGTTCGCATCCAGAAATACTTTGTAGCCACATACTAGATTGCGTACTTTTTCCTGTACCACTTTTTGCAATGAAAGCGTAAGCATAATTATCTTTTCCCACAACAGAGGCATGTATCAATAGTGTTTGATACTTGCATGAAGCGAAAGCAAAAATGAGCATAAGTGCATTATTCAGACCAAAGCACCAATTCATATAGCTCCCATTCAAGGCACAATGACAGTTGCTAAAATCCTTATTGGTTTGTAGTAAGCAACACTGCACCTTATTGATATTGGCAATGATATATTGATAGCCTCCATTGTCTATATGGAATACAGCAGTATCACCATTACCAGTATCAAATTTTCTTATGAGCTTTAGCTTTGTTTTTTCTATCGGGGATAGTTCCTCGTCAATAGTAAGAGTGAATAAAAAACTTTCGTTAGTAGGTGTATTTTCAATCTTAAATGGTGTAAATGAGGGTATCAAGTCCATTATATCATATTTGTTGTTATCAAATATGATACGAATGTAGAATCCGGCGATTGCAAAATAGTATGTCACGAAAAAATCTTTTGCTTAAAATAATGAGTTATTATTATTTTGCTTGTGGCTACATGAGTCTGCCGCACATCAAGCTTATTCTCCTTGTTTCTGCTTACGTGCTTTTTTCTTATTGGCTTTCTTATTTGCCTTTTCTATTTCTTGCTCATCTGGAACAATTGGCTTGTAGGCAAAGCCTGAAGATGTAATGTATTTGACAGTGTAATGGTTTTTATCTTTACCCTTTCCTTTTACTGTGGTATATTTCTTTTTAGTCTTTAAATATTTCTTCTCTATATCTTTTCTATTATCACTATAAGTGGTAATACAAGTAGCATGACTGAATCCTAATTTGGCAAGATAGTCTTTTAATTGGTAGGAATAGTTGTCTCTACTATATAAGAATCCTTCATGGTCTATCCAAGCTGAACTCAGTTGTTGAATATCTGTGAAATATACAGTAGAATCATTGAACGATGCTGCTACCCCGTACATGTATACTTGATTACTATTCTTCTTGCTGGCATATACATGTGATGTAAAAAATACACCGGCAAGCAGCATGACAAAAAATCTTAGTTTCATTATTATCTTATTGTATTTAATATTATTGACCTAGATATGGCTTCAGAAGTTTGTTTTGTCCATGATGACGTAATCTTCTTATAGCCTTTTCCTTTATTTGTCTAACCCGTTCTCTAGTCAGATCATATTTGTTACCTATTTCTTCAAGTGTCATCTCAGGTTGTCCTATACCGAAGAATGCTACAATGATGTTTTTTTCACGTTCATTGAGCAATTGCAAAGCATGAGAGATTTCATCTTGCAAAGATTCTTGGACGAGTTGACTATCAGCTTGAGGAGCATCAGTATTAGTTAATACATCAAGCAAGCTGTTGCCTTCTCCTTCAGCAATTGGTGCATCCATTGATAAATGCCTGTTATTGACTTTCATGGCGTCCGCAATCTTATCTTCCGGAATATCTATCTTCTCGGCAATCTCTTCGATGCTAGGACGCCTCTCATGCTCTTGTTCGAATTTGTTTAAGATTTGATTAATCTTATTGACCGAACCAACTTGGTTAAGTGGTAGTCTCACTATTCTGCTTTGCTCGGCTATAGCTTGAAGAATACTTTGTCTAATCCACCATACGGCATACGATATGAATTTAAATCCTCTAGTCTCATCGAACTTTTCTGCAGCTTTAATTAATCCTACATTACCTTCATTGATTAAGTCTGGTAGACTTAGTCCCTGATTTTGGTATTGTTTTGCTACTGATACGACAAATCTTAGATTCGCTTTAGTTAAGCGTTCTAATGCACGTCTGTCTCCCTTACGGATGCGTCGCGCCAATTCAATTTCCTCATCTACCGAAATAAGGTCTTCGTGCCCAATCTCCTGTAAATATTTATCTAGAGAAGCACTCTCTCGATTGGTAATAGATTTTGTGATTTTCAGTTGTCGCATTAGCCGTTAATTTTAAGCTAAATGCAAAGTTAAGTGTTTCTTATAGAATGTGCAAATGTTTTACTCTTTTTTGCATAGTATGATATTAGCATATAAAACTAAAACAAAAAAGGACTTGATTTCTTTGAAAATGAAAATCAAGTCCTTCCTTTATTTGTAGTAGAGTTGTTTATTAATTAATCTTCACTACCTTATAATCTTTCTTTCCTGTGGGCCATATACCTTTGATAATGAGTACAGGGTCTTTACTTGTTGAAGCTGCTTTGACAGCATCTTGTAAATCGCTAATCGATTTAATTGGAGTGTCATTAGCGTATTGTATGATGAAGCCCGGAGTAATTCCACCTTCTTTGATAGCACCATTTGAGACCTTAGTAACTTCAAGTCCGAAGTTGATGTCAAGTTGCTCTTTAGTCGAGTTGCCTACAGGTCGGAAGCTAGCACCAAGTACATCAAGATCGGCAGTCTTCATTACTTTTGTATTGCCCTGAGCATTTTTCAGTGTAACAGTCTTTGTTGATTTAACCTTGTTGCGTAAATAGGTGATGCTAACTTTCTCGCCGGGGCGCTTCTTGGCCAATACTTCTTGTAGCTCAGCCATCTTAGTTACCTCTTTACCATCGACATTCGTGATTACATCACCGGCTTTAAGCCCTGCAGTTGCTGCCGAACCTCCTTCTTCAACTTCTGCTACATAGATACCGTCATTTGTTCCTAAATCAACTTCCTTATTTTGTTCTTTCTGTGCATTGATATAGTTTAATACATCTTGTCCTTTGATACCCAAAATAGCTCTTTGGACTGTCCCGTATTGTTTCAGATCGGCTACTACCTTATTCATAATAGTTGTAGGTATGGCAAAGCCGTAACCACTGTATGAACCTGTCTGAGAATATAGCATCGCATTGATTCCTACCAATTCACCACGAGCATTGACAAGCGCACCACCAGAGTTTCCGGGATTGATGGCAGCATCAGTTTGAATAAAGCTCTCAACACCATTTGCATACAATGAGCGTGCTTTCGCACTGACGATACCTGCCGTAACGGTGTTGTTAAGGCCATAAGGATTACCTACGGCAATCACCCATTCTCCTACTTTCAGGTCGTCCGAGTTTCCTATAGGCAGGGTAGGGAGGTTTTTGCCATTGACTTTGATGAGAGCTAAATCTGTTGTTTTGTCTGTTCCAATGATTCTTGCAGAGTATTCTCTGTTATCATTCAGTGTAATGGTTAACTCGTCTGCACCTTCTACCACATGGTTATTGGTTACAATGTAACCATCTGAACTGATGATGACTCCACTTCCGGTAGCTTCTTTTTTGGGAGTTTGAATCTTTCTTCTCTGCCTACCACCGTTGCTACCATCGTTTGGATTACCGAAAAAACCAAAGGGATCAAAGAATCCGCCAAATGGGTCGCTTGGTACATCGACTGTTTGGGTCTTTGAATTTTGGACATATTTTATATGGACAACTGCTGGAAGAGCTTTCTCCGATGCGTAAGTAAGGTCAATAGGCTGACCTGCTATCGCTGCATTTGTGCTACTGGTTGCATTTGCTTTGATGAATGAGCCTGCTGAAAGGCCAATGGCTACTATGCACATTGTGCCTAATACATACTTTGAATAATTCTTCATATTTATATTTGTTTTGAAACTTATTCTATATTCGCTGTTGAATTTATGCTTGCAAATATAGACGCAAAAAATCGAAAACTGCCATTATGTCGCAGTTCTTTATTCGATTTTAACAGTTGAATTTAACACTTTAACGGCTCTTAAATCCGTTACGAGATAAATTTACTTTGTTTTATAAATGTCTAGATGTAAGTTGCTTAAACCGGAGACTGTGTTGGGTCTTCTTTGAAGAGCTCGTCCATATTTGGAATCTCATCTTTATCAAACCATTGACAGAGCTTGTTTTGTGCCTTTAACTTTATTTCATCGGAGACCTCATTCCAAACTTTGTGTAAGACGAAGAACAATACAGCAAGGTCATCACCTAGTCCGGCGATAGGGATTGCGTCTGGAACTACGTCCAAAGGGGTGATAAGATAGCCCAAGGCGCCAAGGATGATGGCTTTGTCTTTTACGCTCACCTTATCATTATCCAAGGTGTAGTAGAGTAGGAGGGCTGCATATACCAATTTGGCACCGGCTCGTTTGGCTATTTGAGATATTTTGTCTAAGAAGCCTTTAGGGCTGAATTTGTCTTTATAACGCAGAATGTCTGATAATTCCATAGTCTGATTTTTATAGGAGTGTAATAATTACTTCTGATAGGACAATACTAGGCTTATGTATTCCTCTATTTTTGGGTTGTTCAGTTTCTTCAATCGGTAATAAATATATAATTTGGATATAGCTTTGTATAATAAGTACAGGCAGAAGCCTATAGCTATACCTACAAAGATGGAGTTTCGCCCCCAAGGTAAACTATCTTGCGGATATAGCGACATAGCCAAAATTGGTAAAACAATGAGAAAGCCCGAAACTGTCAGTTTGGTCCGTTCGCTTCCTAGGCTGTCCAAGATGGCTTGCTTGTCGAAAAGATAGTCGGTTAATTGTTCATCGCAGAGTTGGTAATCTTCCAGCTTGGGGAAGCCTGCTTCGCCTTGATGTGCTTTTATTTTGTTTGAAACTTGTTGCTGGATGTCATCAACAGCCTTGTCCAGCTGGTTTAATTGAAAAGCCATATAGCAATGTGTTTGTGATTTTAATACATTAGATAAAAAATGAAAGCAGTATCCCTGTAAGCCGGGTTCTGTTAAACTGTAAAAACAGCTACTGTCATTTATCTACTATGCAGGTCGCCCTACATCTCTAGCATCCTACCCTCCGTAGTTAGCATATGCTATTGAGCGAGTAACTCTTTGACTACGGTTTACATGGACTTGCAGCTTCCAGAAAGTACAGCCTGTTGATCACCCAACAGCTGGTAGGCTCTTACCCTGCCTTCTCACCCTTACCACCGAAGTGGCGGTTGTTCTCTTCTACTTATTCCTACTGTCACCAATAGCTTCTGTTTCAGAAGTGGAATACTCTGTGCTGCCCGGACTTTCCTCTTGCAATATATTGCCAGCGACAGTACCGAGACACTGCTTTCACGTGCAAAGATAGTCTAAATTCTCTTACTAATCAAAATTTATGTTCTAAAAACTCTTGCTCTTCTATTTGAAAAATTACTTTCGTGCCTTATCTGTTGCTGCAAAAAAATTACAGCATTTCTGATAACTTGTTTCAGCAATGCTGTTGTGGCTGTTCAATAACTTTGCTTGGCCTTTGCAGTATTTTATGATTTCTTGTTCGGACGTACTTTTAAGTCGTCAAAAATATCTACTTTTGCAATGTTTAGAAATGGAAATGTAGATTATGGCAAAATATCAGGCATATATATTTGATTTAGATGGTACGTTGTTGGACACTTTGGCCGATTTGGCAAACAGCTGTAATTATGCGTTGAGAAAACATGGAATGCCTGAACGAACGATAGAGGAAGTTCGCCAATTTGTTGGAAATGGAGTTCGGAAATTGATGGAACGCGCTATTCCCAATGGAGATAAGAATCCAAAATTCAATGAAACTTATCAGGCTTTCAGGGAACATTACCTCATACACAACCTTGACACGACCCGTCCTTATCCCGGTATCATAGAACTATTGCACCGGCTTCAAGCAGAAGGTGTTGCTATGGCGGTTGTCAGTAATAAATTTTATGCGGCTACAAGCGAACTTTGTGCGCACTTTTTCGGCGATTATATCAAGGTTGCTATCGGTGAACGTGAAGATATTCGTAAGAAACCGGCTCCGGATACTGTCATCGAAGCTTTGCACCAACTGCATGTAGAAGCAAGTAAAGCTGTCTATGTAGGTGATAGTGAAGTGGATGTACAAACTGCTCTTAATTGTCAAATGCCATGTATCAGTGTGTTATGGGGATTCCGTAGTAAGGATTTCCTTCTAGAGAAAGGTGCCTCGAAATTCGTTCAAACGCCGTTAGAAATCTTGGAAAAGTAATATATATAATAGGTGGTGTACAAAAAGAAAGTAAGAATGAAAAAAAATAAGCGAAAAATTTGTTGGCTCGGAAAAAAGCACTACCTTTGCAACCGCATTTAGAGAAGTGCTTAACGCGGAAATAGCTCAGTTGGTAGAGCACGACCTTGCCAAGGTCGGGGTCGCGGGTTCGAGTCCCGTTTTCCGCTCAACATTCTGAATAAATCCAATTGAAACAAATGTTTCAGAGGCCCAGGTGGCGGAATTGGTAGACGCGCACGTTTCAGGTGCGTGTGTTTCACGACGTGCAGGTTCGAGTCCTGTTCTGGGCACTTATTTGTTTAGAATGCTTTTTATGTTGGAGAGGTGGCGGAATTGGTAGACGCGCTACTTTGAGGGGGTAGTGATAATTGCATCGTGGGAGTTCGAGTCTCCTCCTCTTCACCAGTTTTTTTCGCGGAAATAGCTCAGTTGGTAGAGCACGACCTTGCCAAGGTCGGGGTCGCGGGTTCGAGTCCCGTTTTCCGCTCAGTTTTTAAGGAAAACATACTAATCCACAATGAATTTATATTTAAGATATTTCGATAAAGAACTATTGGCTACCAGTGTTGATGAGGCTATTGATTTTTTAAGTTCCATCCGCGAAATAGGGATGAATGAGGAATTGGAGGCTGATATCCGTGATTATGCAGCAAGTGATGTTTTCTATCCTAAACGTTATAAGGTTCGTCAACGCGTTTATTTCATTATCATTAAGACTACAGCGGCAACGATGGCTGATTTCAAACAGAAGAAAGCTTTACGTCCGATACCTGCCGGCCCGGTTGCTGAAAAGAGAGATTTAGCAGCTACGGCAATGACACGTTTGACAGAAGAGCGTCTAGGATGGTATGAAGGAGAATTAGATTTTAAACGCGTTGTGATGATACCCACTACCGGTAAACATGAATATCGTGATACTCATTTTGTGGTTCAATGCAAAGCTGTTTCCGGACAAGATTGTTACAATCGTATAATAGATCATCTTCGTGCCCGTGTAGATGGGAGATCTCAATTCCCATCAGCTAAAGGGAAAAACTTCCGTTTTCGTTATTTAGGTCTTTGGAAATAAATATTCATTCATTGTAAAGAGGCTATCCTATATGAATAAAGTAATGCTTATTGGTAATGTCGGTAAAGAGCCGGATGTTAGATATTATGATTCTGATCAAGCTGTAGCACAATTTCCTCTAGCTACAACAGAGAAAGGCTATGTCTTGCAGAATGGCACTCAAGTACCTGATCATACCGATTGGCACAATATAATCATGTGGAAAGGCCTTGCCAAAGTTGCGGAGAAGTATGTACATAAAGGAGATAAACTCTATATAGAAGGTCGTATTCGCTATCGTTCTTATGATGACCAAAAGGGACAACGTCGTTATGTAACAGAGATTATGGCCGAAAATATGGAATTGCTTACGCCAAAGTCTCAATCTGTAACGAGTACTGAATCGGCTTCAGGGCAGAAAACGAAGACGGAACAAACGGAGTCGCACGAGCCACTTCCCTTTTAACTAGCTATTTATTACATTGGATATATCTTTCATATTAGATTCCTTTCATGCGGTAACTTTTGTCCCGCCAACATTTGGTGTGCTGATTGCAGCCGGATTAGCTTTCTTGCTCTTGTTGCTTTCTGGTTTTGCCAGCTCATCAGAAATTGCTTTTTTCAGTTTGTCACCGACTGAACTTTCTCAGTTGGATGAGAAGAACCATAGAGACCGTTTAATACAAATATTGCGTGACGACAGTGAGCGTACTTTGGCAACTATTCTTATTACCAATAATTTTGTCAATGTAACGATTATCATGCTTTGCAATTATGTCTTTGGGGCTATACTTCATTTTGGACCTGAGGCATATTGGTTACAGTTTGTTTGCATCACGGTGATTTTGACATTTCTCTTATTGCTTTTTGGAGAAATCATGCCTAAAGTATATAGTCGTCAGAACTCTTTGCGCTTTTGCCGATTTAGTGTAAATGGAATATTGTTTTTCCGAAAGCTATTTTGGCCATTGGAATCGATACTCCTACGTAGTGGTGTGTTAGCCGAGAAAATAATTCAAAGTCATGACCATGTACTGAGTGTCGATGATTTGGAGCAGGCTTTGGAACTTACGAATAAGAATGATATCAAGAATGAAAAGAGTATGCTTCAAGGTATTATTCGTTTTGGCGATGAAACGGCAAAAGAAATCATGACGAGTAGACAAGACATTGTTGATTTGGATATTCGTTGTACTTATACAGATGTATTAAAGAGCATCGTAGAAAATAACTATAGTAGAATTCCTGTTTATCAAGATAATACAGACAATATTCGAGGTATACTCTATATTAAGGATTTGTTGCCTCACTTGTCGAAACCTGCTAATTTTCGCTGGCAAAGCTTGATACGACCACCTTATTTTGTTCCTGAAACGAAGAAGATAGATGATTTGTTGCGTGATTTCCAAGAAAATAAAGTGCATATTGCCATTGTCGTCGACGAATTTGGTGGTACGAGCGGTCTTGTGACAATGGAAGATATATTGGAAGAAATTGTCGGTGAAATCAATGACGAATATGATGAAGAGCAATCTATCTATTCAAAATTGAATTACAACACCTACATCTTTGAGGGTAAGACTTTGTTGAGCGATTTTTGCAAAATACTTCAAATTAGCGACGATGAATTTGCCGAAGTTGAAGGTGATGCTGATTCGTTGGCAGGTTTACTCTTGGAAATCAAAGGAGATTTCCCTAGTATTCATGAAAAGATAATCTATCGGAATTATTCTTTTGAAATTTTGTCTATTGAAGATAGAAGAATCAGCAGGATAAAGGTTGTTATTCTGCCAACAGAAATAAAATAGGCTTATGGCTTTGATGAGTGTGGAGACACTTGCTCCGGACGTTTTACTGGGCTTGTGGAAAATAGATGAGTTGCGTGTTGAGGACTTCTTGACTGCAAAACCCCAACTACATCCTATTTATGAGCAACAAATAAGTCTACATAAGAGTATTGCTCGCCAGATAGAGAAGTTAGCTATTTACTCCTTGTTAGACGAGATGACATACTCAACTTCGTTTTCTTTGATTCAATATAACGAAGATGGTAAGCCTTTTTATGAAGGATATAAGATAAGTATAAGTCATACAAAAGGTTATGCCGCTTTAATTTTGTCTAAAGAGCGAGAAGTCTCTATAGATATAGAGTATTTTAGTAGGCGTGTTGAAAGGATATTTAGTAGGTTTATTCGTCCAGACGAACAGTCGCATACTCTTAATGAAAAACTCATTAATTGGAGTGCTAAAGAAACAGTCTATAAATATTACTCCGCCCAGCATCTTGGTTTCTTTGCTATACGTTTGCTTCCCTATGAGGTTAAGAAATCTGGGATGGTTATTGTAGACAACTTAAAGACAGAAGAGCATTTAACGGTTTATTATCGAATGACACCGGACTATGTCCTTACATATACATACAAAGAAAGGGAATAGAGTAGAACTCCATTCCCTTTTATATTTAGAACGTATTTTATTATTCGCCCTTAATAGCTGCTACACCGGGAAGTACTTTGCCTTCAATAGCTTCAAGCATAGCACCACCACCTGTAGAAACATAAGAAACCTTGTCAGCCAAGCCAAACTTGTTAACAGCAGCTACAGAGTCGCCACCACCAACAAGTGAGAAAGCGCCATTCTCTTGTGTTGCTTGAGCAACATATTTTGCGATTTCGCCAGTACCGTGTGCAAAGTTCTCCAACTCGAATACACCAACAGGGCCATTCCACAAAATAGTCTTAGATGAAAGAATAATCTTCTTCCACTCTTCCAAACTTTGTTCTGCAGCATCCATACCTTCCCACTCATCTGGAATCTCGTTGATAGGGAATGTCTGGCGTTCTGTATCGTTAGAGAATTCTTTACCACATACGGTGTGGGTAGAAAGAGAAAGCGTAACGCCTTTTTCCTTGGCAGCAGCCATCACGTTTAATGCTTCTGGAATCAAATCATCCTCGTGTAGAGATTGTCCAATCTTACCACCTTGAGCTTTGATGAATGTGTAACCCATACCACCACCGATGATGAGGTTGTCTACCTTGTCAAGCAGATTCTTGATGACACCAAGTTTAGAACTAACTTTTGAACCACCAATGATTGCTGTGAAAGGATGCTGAGCATTCTTCAGAACGTTGTCAATAGCAGTTACTTCTTTTTCCATCAAGAAACCGAGCATCTTAGCATCTGCATCGAAGAAGTCGGCAATAACAGCTGTAGAAGCATGGCGACGGTGTGCAGTACCGAATGCGTCGTTTACATATACATCTGCATAAGAAGCTAATTTCTTAGCAAAATCTTTCTGACGAACTTTCATTTCTTTCTTAGCTTCGTCGAATTCTGGAGTACCTTTCTCTACACCTACAGGTTTACCCTCCTCTTCAGGATAGTAACGCAGATTTTCAAGGAGAAGAGCCTCGCCTGGTTTCAAAGCTGCGGCAGCTTCATCTGCTTTTCCACAATCTTCTGCAAATTTAACGTCTACACCAAGAGCTGCAGATACATTTTTAACAATCTGACCTAATGACAGTTCAGGCTTCACCTTGCCTTTAGGCTTACCCATGTGGCTCATCATAATCAACGCACCACCGTCTGCCAAAACTTTCTTCAAAGTGGGAAGAGCACCACGGATACGTGTGTCGTCAGTTACATTTCCATTCTCATCCAATGGTACATTGAAGTCCACACGGACGATTGCCTTTTTGCCGGCAAAGTTGAATTGTTCGATTTTCATTTTACCTTAATTATTTTGATAAGTTTAGAATTTCAATCTTGACGCAAAGATAATAATAATTCCTAAGACAGAAGAATACAAAATTGATAATTAATAGTTTTTATTGCTGTGTGTATTGAAAAGTTCATAATAGAGTAAAGCTGAACACAACAGTTCAGCTTTACTCTATTATTGAGAGGGATAATGCTTAGTACAATATAAACTTTATACTAATCTTCAAAGGTGATTTGGATGCGTCAACACTGGTTAACATACCATCCAAGTTACCTTCGATACCCGGCCCATCTATGCCCGGTAAAATTCAATTTGTATTCATACTGTTTTGTTGAATTTTTATAGCCTTTATCGACCGTCATCATAAATGTTTTCCACACAATTTTTATAGGTGATGAATGTGTAGGATGGTAGATAGATGTCGTATTATTCTTTAAATCTTTGACCGTAGCGTAGCAAGTAGTTTTGGTCTTAATAGGTTCTTTATCGTTTGGAGAATATATTACATCGTAGGTCTTCTTTACATCTTCAACATGCAGATGTAGTGTGATGACCGAGTCTTTTGTCTCAATCAACTTCACTTCCCAATCAAACCATGCGGGAATATCTGTTTGCTTTCCAGAACTGAAGTCAAAATTAGATCTGTCAATCAGTATATTAGCATTGATATCGTTCATCACAATATTCTGATTGTTGAGTTTCCCTTGAACGTAGCTCTGATGTAAAACGGCTTCTTCTGTATCATTGTCATTGCTACATGAAGTTACAGACGTTATTACCACTAACATGAGCAAAATTCCTATTTTTAATTTTTGAAGATATGCCATTTTACTCTGATTTTATCAGAGTCTTTACGGTGCAATCACAATATCTATTGCATCGCGACAAATCTATTATTCCTGTTCTTCTTTGATATGGATGAAAGCATTTGCAAGAATAGCAGTAAGACCACCGGTTGTAATACCAGAAGAGAATATATTCTTGATAGTTTCAGGCATTTGGTCAAGTATTCCCGGCACCATTTCAACACTGAGTCCCATAGCAAAGCTAAGTGCAATCACTAATATAGCTTTTCTATTGAGCCTAGTAGACGCAATAATCTTAATACCTGCGGCAGCTACTGTTCCGAACATGAGGAGGGTAGCACCACCAAGAACCGGATCGGGAATTAACGAGAAGATCAATCCTACAATAGGGAACAGGCCTAGTACAACCAATGCGGCTGCAATAAAGTATCCAACATATCTTGATGCAACACCCGTAAGTTGAATCATACCATTATTTTGTGCAAAGATGGAGTTAGGGAAAGAATTAAATATAGCTGCAAGGAAAGAATTAAAACCATCGGCGAGGATACCACCGGAGGCTCTTTTTATAAAAACAGGACCTTCTACCGGTTCTCCGGAAATCATAGAGTTGGCAGTGATGTCACCATAAGCCTCGATGGCTGTAATTAAGTAAATAAGTCCCAGTGAAATGATTGCTGAAATATCAAAATTTAGTCCATATTTAAATGGGATAGGAATGTTAAAATGGTTGTATGAACTTATCTCACTAAAATTAATCATATTGAGTCCAATAGCTACTCCACATCCTATCAATAGTCCCAAAACTATAGATGACATACGAAGAAATCTATTGCTACTTCTGTTGAATAGTATAATAGAGACAAGAACCAATGTGGCGAGTGCAAGATTGGTAAGGCTTCCAAAGGTACCATTAGCTTGGGCTGCAGCGCCACCACCGCAAGAATTAATACCGGCTTTAATAAGACTCATACCGATGAGCGTTACTACAATGCCAGATACTAAAGGAGTGATAATTTTACGTGTATATTTCAGTAAACGGCTGATAAGCATTTCTACAACAGAAGCAACCATACAAGCTCCAAAGATGTAGCTAAGGGCTAATTCCGTGTTTAGTTTACCAGAAACCATGCCTAAAGCTCCTGCTCCGATAATAGGACCAATAAAAGAGAAGCTAGTACCTTGAATACATAGTAAACCTGTACCGACAGGACCTAGCTTATGGCATTGTATAAATGTAGCGATACCTGATACAAATAATGACATGGAAACGAGGAAACCGGTAGTTCCAAGGTCAAATCCTAGAGCACTTGAAATAATCAAAGGTGGGGTAATGATTGCTACGAAGATAGCCAGTAGATGCTGTAGTGCTGCGAAAAGAGTTTCTTTGAGTGGTGGACGATCGTTAAGACCGTAGATAAGTTCTTTTGGTGAATAGTTGTTAGCCATGTTTTTATTCATCTCTTAATTTGATTTCACAATTATCAAGAGAGTCTACAATAGCCAAGGACTCGCATCTGACACCTTCGGCCTCAATGACATCACGTCCATGTTGGAAAGCTTTTTCGATTATAAATCCCATACCCACTAATTCGCATCCCGCTTGTCTACATAGAGCAATGACTCCTTTGGCAGCATTGCCATAAGCAAGGAAGTCGTCGACAAATAGTACCTTGTCGTCTTTTGTGAGATAATCTTTAGAAATGACAACATGGTATTCGCGCTGTTTAGTGAAAGAGAAAACTGTAGTTGAAAGCATGTTATTCATTGTTGATGGCATCTTTTTCTTGGCAAAAACTACAGGTAAATCCAATAGGAAGCCCATCATAATGGCCGGAGCTATACCAGAAGCTTCAACTGTGAGAATTTTATTAATTTCAGTAGAAGCATATCTTCTTATTAGTTCTATTGAAATTTGTTTCATCAGATTAGGATCCATCTGATGGTTAATAAACTTGTCTACTTTTAGAATTCCACCCGGAAAACATTGGCCATCTTTGAGAATTCTGTCTTTTAATGCTTTCATTGATTTTAAATTTGATGTGCAAAGGTACTCATAATATTTGAATGTATATAATTCAACACTTGCAAATTTTCAGATAAGGACAATTTATACACCGATTATTGTCGCTAGTAGGAGAAAATGGTATGTGCGAATTAAATAATTCTTCTAGCTTCTGTTTCAATAATTCTCTATATATATGGCTATAGTCTTGTATGTCCGAAATCCTATTACCATTGATTTTTAGAGTAGATTCAAAGTCTTCTTTGATTGCATGTTGGATGAATAACAGGGAAGGGGATACAGGCAAGTTTGAAGGATTTTCCTTATTGTCATTTCTAACAATTATGGCATAAAGCATTGCCTGCAGAAAGTAATCTGTATGATTTTTTAAATTCGTACCGGCAAAAATGCTTTCTACATCTTTAACACTCATCTTGTCATTGCTACCGGTCTTGTAATCTATGACACGGATAGAAGACTCTTGATTTATAGCTTCAATACGATCTAAGCGGTCGATACTCCCATAAAGTACCAAATTCTTTTTCCCTCTTTCTGTATTAAGTTCAATAGAAGTCTCAACTTTTTTTTCTAATCCCAAAATTCTAAAAGGAGTATGCTTTACATCCAATTTTAACAATTGTCTAAGATAGGTCAATAGTACTTCACGATTGATAAACTGTAAACCGCTATATTCTAATTTTACCTGATTCGACGTCTTAAAGAGTTCGGTTCTAAAGGCTTCATCTATATAGTATTCTAATTTTAGACGATCTTTTCCTTGAATAACCTGCTCCAAATCTGATTTCGTAACTAAACGCTGTTGCTCCAAGAATGGTTGATAAAATAATTCTGCTGCTTTATGAAAAATATTACCAAAGACGCGATTGTCTACTCCCTCATCATCGGCGTTATCTGGTTCTGCTATGCCGGCTATATATCTATAATAAAACCTTAATTGGCATCTGATGTAGGTGTTAATTGCCGTGGGTGATAAGCGTTCTATATTTGTTAGTATATCATAAGCTTCTCCTTCTTTTGAAATCTGTTTAGCTATCCCCGGACTAGGAGCTTTATCAGAATTCATGATGTAACGCTTAATATTATGGGGGCTTTCTACTAAGAGCTGGAGCATAAATCTACTCATCTCTCCAGTTTGTCCGTCTGTCGTAGAGTTATTATACGTGATGGTTATATCTTTAGCTCGCTGAAGTAGTCTATTGAAATAGTATGCATAAATAGACACCTTATTATCTATTGTAGTAAGGTTGAAAGCCTTTTTAATAGAATAAGGTATGAAAGATGTATCATGAATCCCCTTAGGCATATTACCTTCGTTGCATGAGAGTATCAATAGGTGGTCAAAGTCTAGATTTCTAGTTTCGAGGACTCCCATGACTTGGATACCTACTGCAGGTTCTCCATGGAAAGGAATGGTAGTGGTCTGTATAAGTTGATTTAACAGCTTTTGAAATGTTGTAAGGTCAACATCTAGATCACCATTTATAACAAGTCCAAACAAACGATTTACAAGGGTATAAGTTTTGAAAATCGATTCTTGAAAGAAAGGAGAAGTTTCCTCGACTCCCTCTTTGCTGTCTCTAGCATAGTTGATGCCTATTTGTTTGAGAATTTGAACTAGCCAAGTTGTTATTTCGCCAATGTTATCATGGAATGTAAAGAGGTGCTTTAAATCTTCGGTTATTGACAACTCATCAGTAGAAAAATAGAATTGTCTTTTTTGATGTATGTGATCTAATAATTCCCTTGTATATGATGTGATTAATCTTGCATGAGGATGTCGTAAGACTTTCTCTATCCAATGTGTTCGAAATTTTTGTGTATCTCTTCTGTATCCTTGTAGTTGGAGTACTACGAGTAATCGTATTAAGGAGGCTATGGGAGTAAGTTGCAAAGGATAACCTGTAGTAATATTTATCTGCTCTGCTTCTGCTGGTATGCTATGAATAATAGTTGGTAATAGATTCTCATTACATAAAACAATAGCACTCTTCTTGCCAGCTTTTATACGATTGCTATCGCGTAACCATTGACCAACATATCTAGCTTGCATATTCTCTGTAGGGGAAGCTATAAATGAAAAGTCCTTTGGGCTAGACATATTATTATATATTTCGGCAGAAATAGTATCCAACTCATTTGGGTAACGCATAAGATGCTGAGCAATATAGTATCCTGCTTCATTTTGATGAGAGATATAGCTATTGTCAAAATCCCAATAGAAGAATGCTTTTCCTTCTTTTTTTAGCCTGTCGCAGAGTTGTAATTCAACCTTTTGCATCATGTTGAATCCAACAAAAAGATAATAATCGTATTGAAAAACTATATTATTATCTTCAGCCACCTCTCTATATAATTGTCCTTCATAGGCTAACCCTTGCGACCGAAGAGTATCTCTAAATTGATTATAAATGGTATCAAGATGATTCCATAGGTTTTCAAATCTCTGCTTTAAGAGAGATTGGTGATCTGCAGGGAAATTGGAAAAAAACTTCTTTAAAGTTTGTATCTGTTCTTCATTTAAATAAGATGAATCGTCCAGCCTGTGTATATCTTTGAGATTGGTGAAAAGTGTTTGGGCTGATGCCATGTTTTTATCAATGTCATCAAAATCGTTTAATAATATTTGTCCCCAACTATAAAACTGATCTAATGTTTCTATTGATTGGGTACATGATACGAATACTTTATGTAAATCACAGACTAGCTTAATAGAATCGGCAATCTTTAATGTGGAATGTTTACAAAATAAATCGCTAATAGTAATGTAGTTAGGACTCCAAATGGGACTATCAACCATTCTAGCTACTTCTTCATTCAAGAATAAAGACGCTCTCTTATTTGGAAAAACCACTGCAATATGGGAGAGGTTGTTACCAAATTTCTGAATGATATTTTCTGCTACATGATGTAAAAAAGATGTTGCCATGATTCTTATTTAACTTCTTTAATTTGATTAGAGTACACAAACCAAAGATAACCTTTAACATAGGTATATCCCATATCAGTCAAAATTGTTATATATTCCCTTACCTGTTGTTCGTATTCTGGATGATAAATGCCAAACTTAAAATCAATTACAATAACCTGTCTGTCGTTAACCATGACACGATCGGGACGTCTAACTTCAACAATATTGGACAACTGATTGTAACGTAAGATGTTACATTCGTTGAAAAGTTGCCAGTTGCCAGAAAACCATTCTTTAATAATAGGATGCTCAAATCGCTTATTAATTAGATTGGATATTCTATCATAAGTAAAAGAGCTATCATTGTCATCAAATATTCCCTCCATTTCTAGTTTGCTAAGAATTTGAGGTATATCTTTTGAAGTGTTGATGGAAGAGAATATTTTGTGTAAAATATTGCCATGGAGAATATAGTTAGTTCTCTCCGTCAGAGAGATTTCTTTATCCATGTTGTTAATGAAATCGTTGCTACTATTGCTTTGCCTAAATGTAAGATTGATGGTAGGGCGATTTTGTATTTGTAAATCCATCTTAAGATAGTTTGGAGTAAATACATTGGCTTCATCTTGTTTGTGGCTTTTTTCCGTAGACTCAATATCAAGTTCACCTTCTTCAAATGAGTAACCTTCTATAAAGTCTTGAATAACTTTGGAACGACCAGATTCTTTATCGTCTTGTTTGCCATATACAAACAAATTTCTTTTGGCTCTTGTAAAAGCTACATACAATAAATTGATATTATCAACTACATTCTGTAGATATTCATGATAATAATCTTCTTCATAGATGGAACCAACCATCCATTTGGAAGAGTAATCAACAGGGACGATAGGTAGGAGATTGTATGGGTATTCTTTTGGGGAACACCAAATCTGCCTGTCGGTTCTGTCTAACTTCCAGTCACAAAACGGAATGATGACATGGTCAAATTCCAATCCTTTACTTTTATGTATTGTTATAAGTCGAATACCGTCAGTTTCGGTTGTCTGTATTGTATTTTGATGTAAGTTGTCATCCCATTCCTCTAAAAAGGAGCCAATATCAGGAATATTGTCTTGCATATATCTTTCTAAAATATCATAGAATGCACAGATATATGTATTTTGTGACTGTATGGTCTCGATATGGAAAATGCTATATATCTTTTCGACCATATCTATTATCGGCATGTGTTGTAGCTCTTCGATATGTTCTGAAAATTGTTTTGGCAATATGTCGTTGATATGTTCTGATTTCTCAATTACTACATTGCTAGTTACATTCTTTATATAAGTATTATATGCCTTGGATAAAAAAGCTCTAGCAATAAGGTCATCCGGTCGCGCGATAACTTTCATGGCATTTATGAGAATATTTACAGCTATAGATGAATCTAACCGAAAGGCTTCGTCTGAAACGATTGGGATGTCGGGCCATGTAGCTGTAAAGTATTCACTGATGGTTTGTATGCCTTTGTTGTCTCTTACAAGAATAGCAATGTCATGTATTTGAGCGCCATTTACCAGAAGAGTGTGAATCGTGTCTGCAACGCTTTGAAGCATGGCCTCTTGATACAAATCGTTAGAATTAAGTAGCTCTATTTTAATGAGACCCTTAGGTTCTTTCTCTGCAGGAATTTCTTGGACAACATCTGAATATGCCCTTTTCAACTCTTCGGCTTCTTTACTTTTTAGTTCTGTGAGTTTGTCGTACTCAGCCTCAACAACTTGAGTGAAGAAGCGATTATTAAATTCTATAATATTTCTGTTGGAACGATAATTAGTACTTAGTGAATGGCATGCTACTGTTTCTGTATCCTCAAACTGCTGGGTAATATTATTTAAGAGTCTCCAATCTCCAGAGCGCCATCGATAAATACTTTGTTTTACATCTCCGACAATAAGGTTTGGGCTATATCCGTGACTCATGCATTCTAGTAAAAGTGTTTTGAAGTTTTGCCATTGGACAGTACTGGTATCTTGAAACTCATCTATCATAATATGTTCTAGCTGCGAACCTATCTTCTCGTAAATAAATGGTGCATCGTTCCCTTGTATCATCTGTGAGAGCAATGTTTGGGTATCACTTAACAAAAACCTATTTGATAGTTGGTTGATTTCATGAACCTTGTTTTCTATACTATTTAATAGTCTCAATTGGTACATGTGTCGAAGGGTAAGTGTGGCACTTTTATAATTACGTGCTTCTACTACTCTTATTGATTCTGTTGCGTGGAGGAGGGGAGAAAGTTGAGTTTTTGCTAATTCATAAATAGGCTCTCCATCTTTACAGAACTTTTTAGTTACCCATGCATCAGGGTTTTCTGATGCGTTTTGAGCTGATTTATTGTAGATCTTTTCATCTTCCCAAAACTCTCCAGATTTTAATTTTAGAAAATAGCCGCATGCCCCTCTGTCTCCCTTACTAAAATCATTAATATTAAATCCATGCTTTTCTACTATATCAAAGAATATTTGTGCTTGAGCAGCCATTTTATCTTTAGCTTCTTGCTGAATCTTTTTAATCTCCTTCGTATATTGATAGAAAAACTTATCATCACCAATGGTGGCACGGAGCTTTTCACTATGTTGCTTATAGTACTCTTTAAAGATACTCTCCCCAAACGACTTGATTTTTCCAATGACATTCCAAGATTTGCCATCATCCATATTTTCTTGAATATAGTCAAGAATCCAATAGATGATTTTATTGCCTTTTTCTAATTGGTCTATTAGTTCGTCAGTTGCCTGATGTTCGATTTGAATATCATTGAGCCCTACGTTAAGTATTGCCGAGAGCTCTAGTTCTCTAGCAAGATTTCTCAAAATGGTTTGGAAAAAGGCATCAATGGTCTCTACCTTAAAATAGTTATAGTTGTGTAGAAGGTTATGGAGGGCTTGACCACAGCGATTCATTATGATTTTTATTGGTAGTTTTGTTTCGGCTGCAATCTTGTCTAAATAAGGCTTGCTAGCTAGTTGGTTTTTCCAAATCCCATAAAGCTGCCCAAGAATACGTAGTTTCATCTCTTCGGTAGCTTTATTTGTGAAGGTAACAGCTAAAATTGATTTATAGTTGACATTTTCATCAATTAGTAATTTGATATATTCTATAGTAAGCGTGAATGTCTTTCCCGAACCTGCGCTAGCCCGATATACTGTTAAAGTATTATTTTGATGTTGAGTCATAATCTACCAGTGTCTAAATAATTCGAAACCCAATTTACATCCGAAATCTCTGAATCGTCCATTTTCATTATTGACGAACATACCGATGGAGAATAATCTTGTTGTAAACCCATATCCCATTTCTATGTATGGATGAATTGTTTTCACACATAAACCACTAAGATAGAAACGTTCCATTTCTATAAAGTGACCAACCAATGGAAGTCTTGAAATAAATAGTAATGGGCTTTCGTATGTAAAATTCGTTCTTGCGTACCATTTAGAGGCATTATATATGTTAGAGTTTAGTAATTCAAATTCGCCACTCCAGTCGTCGTTCCAACCTCCGGGAAGATTGTTCTCTCTAAAATTCTCAAAATCAAGGAAATAAGCGGACTCACCTTTCTTGGTATATAAACCGGTACCAATTCTCATTTGTAGAGATTGGAGACGTGTCAGACGTTTAATCCATTGCATATCTAACTCCCAGCGTTCATAATTAATATCTCCACCAAGAAAATTCTTTATACCGCGTTCATAATCTAATGCTATCAAAGGCCCGTTCCAAGTTCTTGGACGCCATTGAATTTCGGCCATTGGAGCTACGGATACATAGTTAGATGGTAATCCTGCGGCTTCATATCTTTCGTGTTCCATGGCTGAGCGCTTATGAGCAGAGATTCCAACTTGAAAGCTTATGTATTTATTAATATCAAGATTATTCTTGATTTTTACATGCATGTCCTTGAAATATTTACTTCGGCTATAATCACTATAGGTAGATTTAACTCTCTTTTTATCTAGTTCACTTTCTATAAGTTCATTTCTAATCCAGTTCCCGTTTTCTAGCTGCATTTCTATATAAGCATTTTTTTGCTTATTATAATAAAATACGGTTGGAAGTTTGAAATAGAATTGATGTCTTTTAAATGAATAGCTCGATTTTAAGCGAATATAAAACTCTCTATTGGAATCAAAATCATAGTTTGTTCTTAAATCAAGTTTGTAGATGAATCCGCGTCTATCGTCATATCCCATATAAAGAGGATTAAAGATGGGATCCATCCTAAAATATCCTTGGTTTGCTTTTCCATAGTTAGATCTAATTCGGTTTAAAATATTGTCACCAATTATATCCCATAATATTTTTTTTAGTGGACTTGTAGTTTTGGGTTGAATTGTCCTTGTTTTGATTTTGTTGAAATACTCTGTATACGTATTTTGCTCTTCTGCAGAGAGAGGAATAGGGCGCAATTTTTCCATGAGCTGGTAATCATGGGAATCACCAATGCTATCCGTAAAATGTGGAGTTAAGCCATATACAGCTTGAAAGTGTCCATCGGTTTTATTGCCCAAGAAAGAGAAATTACAGGTCAGTATAGCTTCTTTTGGAACTAATGCATACGCTCCATTTCTATTCATATTTAAATTCAGGGTGAATTTGACCATATCGTATTCACCATTTATTAGCGTTTTAATAATGCTGCCGGTTTCAATATCTATAAGTGCTTGACCTTTTATCAGTTGTGTGTTCTTCAGTCGTGGCTTGAAGTGTAGGTTTGCTATTCCATTTTTCATAAATGCAATGGAATATTTATAATATCGTCGATTATAATAATTAAAAGGAGATAATAGGTTGTCACCAATCATTGTCTCTGCATAAAGTCGAGGTGTAAGATATTTCAGCACGTTAGACATGCTCTTTTTATGATGGGGTACTGTAGTTACATCTAGCAGATTGCGGGTTGAGTATCTCTCAATATTTTGTGAAGTAATTTGTTCTAAGGTCTCACCTATATACTTTCGGCTCTCTCCATGTGCTACAGCATACATCGTAGGAACCGCTAATAAAATAAAGTTACGTTGTTTTACATTTAATGAGTATTTGGTATAAGTATAGGATGTATTTGGCTTGATATTCGTAGTGTCAACAGTTGCTGCAAATGAGAAAACTCGGTGTAGCAAGAGCGTATCAGAATGCGCTTTTGCAAATACATTGGCAGATGACAGTGCCAGTAAGATTATATAGAGCCATTGCGTTTTCATCAAATTGTATTTAGGCCAAAGTTAATAAAAAGCAATCGAATACAAAAAATAATGGTGTTTTTTTATTAACTTTGCCATCTGTCTACCAGTTATTTTACTGTTCAGCCAAATATGTACATTACACTTATTTAATATGAAACGCTTAATATTTCTATTTTTGATTTTTCTTTTATTGATTCCATGTTTTGGTCAAGCTCAAAATAAACGTGAGTTTCGTGGAGCATGGATTCAGTGTGTCAATGGCCAATTTCAGGGGCTAGGCAGTCAAAGGATAAAACAAATGCTAACTAGCCAATTAAATGAACTACAACGGGATGGGGTTAATGCTATTATCTTTCAAGTAAGGGCTGAATGCGATGCTCTTTATGCTAGCCCATACGAACCTTGGAGTAGGTTCTTGACTGGCCAACAAGGATTGGCGCCACAGCCCTTTTGGGACCCGTTAGAATGGATGGTAAAAGAATGTCATAAGCGTGGAATGGAATTACATGCATGGATAAACCCTTTTAGGGCGAAGACAAAATCTACATCAACGTTGGCTTCAAATCATATTGCTATTTTACACCCAGAGCGTGTCTTCTCATATGATGGTCAATTTATATTGAATCCCGGACAAGCCGTGAATAGAGAATTTATATGCCGCATAGCTACCGATATTGTAAAACGTTATGATATTGATGGCTTCCATATTGATGATTATTTCTATCCGTATCCTGTAGCTGGTTCTATGATTCCTGATGATAAAGAATATGCCGAAAGTAGAAATGGTATTAACAATCGTGATGACTGGCGAAGATATAATGTGAATCTATTTATTAAGCAGTTGTCTGATTCTATTCATTCTGTAAAACCTTGGGTCAAGTTTGGAGTCTCACCGTTTGGTATATATAGAAATAAGGCAAATGCTCCACTGATAGGAAGTGAGACTAGGGGATTACAGAACTATGATGATTTGTATGCTGATGTCCTTTTATGGGTTAATAATGGCTGGGTAGATTATTCTGTTCCACAGTTATACTGGCAGATTGGTCATCCTACAGCAGATTATGCTACTCTTATTCGCTGGTGGAATCGACATGCTTCTCATAGGCCTCTTTATATCGGCGAGAGTGTAGAGCGCTCTGTTAGTACTCCGGATTTAACTGATCCACAAAAAAATCAGCAAACCGCAAAGTTTGAACTCCATAAACAAATGCAGAATGTAAAAGGAACTGTCTTGTGGTATGCTAAAGCTGTTACAGATAATATGGGTAACTATGGTACAATGTTGCGTGAACATTATTGGAGAAATCCTGCACTCCAACCTCAAATGACATTTATTGATGATAAAGCACCAAAGAAACCTAAAAAGGTGAAGCCGGTGTGGACGAGCGATGGTTATATTCTATTTTGGAAAGCGCCTAAAGCGAAGAAATGGTATGATGTTGTGACCAAATATGTTATCTATCGTTTTAAAAAAGATGAGAAAATAGACATAGAGAATCCTAATTGTATTGTAACGATAACCGATAACACCTTTTATAAATTGCCCTATGACAAAGGTATGGAGAAATACGTCTATGTTGTAACGTCTTTAGATCGCATGAGCAATGAGAGTAAAGGGGTAAAGAAAAAAATTAAGTTGTAGAAGGTTAAATGAGTAGAAGGATTATTGATAATAGGTTATATTCTCCCTTGCATGTAATTGTAGTATTGGTTGTAATATTTTTATTCTATGCATGTGGAAATGATAACAGAACGAAAGAAAAAAGACAAAGCCTAGTATCAGAGAATGTCGAAATTGATAATGCTCTGTATGAGCGACTCGTAGAATTTGCAGCGAAGCCGCGGGCAAAAGGAAATTTTGGCTTTTTTGTTTATGATCTTACAGCAGATAAGCCTGTCTACGGAGTGAATGAGAATGTAGCACAATCTTCAGCTTCATGCTTGAAGCTACTTAGTGGGGTTGCCGGGTTGCAATTGCTGGGTACTAAATATCTATATACAACATCTTTGTACACATGTGGAACTGTAAGTGATGGAATACTACACGGTGATTTAGGTTTTCGAGCGGATTTAGATCCACAGTTGCAAGGAACTGATTTCACAATGTTCGCTAAAGAGCTAAAACGGCGTGGTATTAAAAAAATCAGTGGTAAAATTCGTTTGGATTTATTACTTCATAAGCCAGTACAGAGTGAGAAGCATTGGTATCCTTGGGATTTAAGTTTTTCACACTATAGTATTCTTTACAAAGGAGCACCACGTGTTATACGTGACTTTAAGTCTTCACTTCGTTTATATGGAATCCAAGTGGCCGATAATCAATTTGTTATAGCAAAGATTTCCAAGAAATTTCATTGTATTTTTCGCTTTTATCGTTCAATAGACAGAGTGACGCGACGCATGTGGAAGAATAGTTCTAACACGCAAGCTACATCTATGCTCTACACTATTGGACATCGTGTGAATCCTGATATAGAACCAACTACCGCAGGTGTACAATATTTAAAGACCTTTTTAAAAGATACATTACAACTACATGATTCGACATTAGTTGTTCACGATGGTTGTGGATTATGTACTCATAATCATCTTTCACCAGTCGCTCTCACAGCAATATTACGCTATGGTTATCAACACAAATCTATTTTCCGTATGTTATACAATCAATTGTCTATTGCAGGTGTTGATGGTACACTGCGTAGAGAAATGTCCAGTTCTAAATTAAGAGGAAAGGTGAGGGCCAAAACTGGAACTCTTTCTCATCCTTATGGTATCAGTTCGCTTGCAGGATATTGTATTGGTAGTAATGGGCATCTTCTTGCTTTTGCTATTATGGATACAGATATGTCAGTGTTAGATGCGCGTGTGTTGCAGCGTAAATTATGTGAAGCATTGGTACAATAGGGGAAAAAGCATTTCATAGATAATATTTAGGCTCAAAAGATAGAATCTTGCTGAGTCTTTTTTGTATGTGTATTAACCAATAAAAATACAAAGAGTGAAGATAATTCTTCACTCTTTGTAGAGGTACCTAGCAGAGTCGAACTGCTCTACACGGTTTTGCAGACCGTTACCTAACCGATCGGCCAAGGTACCTTGTTAATTGCGGATGCAAAGATAGAGTATTTTTTTGATATAGCCAAAGATTTGTTTGCTTTTTCTGTAGATTTTTTCTCTGCATTGCGGGTTTGGATGGTGTATATAAAGTTGGGCGGAGATTCCTTTTAAGTTCAAAAGGTTTCCGCTCAACTTTTATTTAGTTCTTTCTTTCTTTATGCTTCTTCCACTGCTGCCTGCGCCGCCGAAAGTCTTGCAATAGGCACTCTATAGGGAGAACAGCTAACATAATCGAGTCCTACGCGATGGCAGAATTTAACAGAGGATGGTTCACCACCATGTTCACCACAAATACCACATTTCAGTTCAGGACGGGTATTGCGTCCCTTTTGAACTGCCATATCAATGAGTTGGCCAACACCGACTTGATCTAATACTTGGAATGGATCTACTTTCAATATTTTCTTATCTAAGTAGACCGGTAAGAATGTGGCGATGTCATCACGGCTATAACCGAATGTCATTTGTGTCAAGTCGTTCGTACCAAAGCTAAAGTATTCAGCCTTCGTTGCGATGGTTTCAGCTGTTAAAGCTGCTCGCGGAATCTCAATCATAGTTCCAACTTTGAATGGAACTTCTACATTCTCTTGCTCAAATAACTCCTTAGCCACTTTACGAATAACCCTTTCTTGCTCATCGAATTCATTTACTATACCGATCAAGGGAACCATAATTTCTGGATGAGGATCCAAGCCTTCTCGTTTTAGTTGGATTGCAGCACCAAGGATAGCACGAGTCTGCATCGCTGTAATTTCAGGATAAGTGTTTCCAAGGCGACAACCACGATGTCCTAACATAGGATTATGTTCGCTGAGGGAGTTGACACGTTGTTGTATCGTCTGTACAGAAACTCCCATCTCTTCGGCCATAATCTTTTGTCCTTCAATATCGTGAGGTACGAATTCGTGCAATGGAGGATCAAGTAAGCGGATATTAACCGGACAACCATCCATAGCTTTTAAGATGCCATAGAAATCTTGTTTTTGGAAAGGAAGAAGTTTTTCAAGTGCTTTCTCACGTCCTTCAGTGTTCTCAGCCAAAATCATCTCACGCATAGCTTTGATCTTTTCATTCTCGAAGAACATGTGCTCTGTACGGCACAGACCAATACCTACTGCACCAAACTGTCTAGCAATCTCAGCATCATGTGGGGTGTCGGCATTGGTACGAACAACCAATTTCGTATATTTATTGCACAACGCCATCAAATTCGCAAAATCACCTGTGATTTCTGCAGGCTTTGTCTGAACTTCACCTAAATATACCTCACCTGTACTTCCGTTTAGTGAAATGTAATCACCTTCGCGCAAAGTGATACCATCAATCTCTAATGTGCGCTCTTTATAATCGATATTGATGCCACCGGCACCAGATACACAACATTTACCCATTCCGCGAGCTACGACGGCAGCATGGCTTGTCATACCTCCGCGAGCAGTGAGAATTCCTTCTGCAGCACTCATTCCTGCTAAATCTTCGGGGCTGGTCTCTATTCTAACCATAATAATCTTATGTCCCTCTGCGCTCCATCTAGCAGCATCGTCTGCAAAGAATACAATTTGTCCACAGGCAGCACCCGGAGACGCTGGTAATCCTCGTGTTAACACCTTGGCTTGAGCTAGAGACAACTTGTCGAAGACCGGATGTAAGAGTTCGTCCAGCTTAATGGGCTCACAGCGCTGCAAAGCTGTTTTCTCATCAATCTCACCCTCTTTCAAAAGATCCATGGCTATTTTAACCATTGCCATACCTGTACGTTTGCCATTTCTTGTTTGCAAGAACCATAATTTACCTTCTTGAACAGTAAATTCCATATCTTGCATGTCATGGTAATGTTTTTCCAACTTCTCTTGGATGGTATTTAGCTGAGCATAGATTTCAGGCATTGTCTCTTCCATCGAAGGATACTTCGTGGCTCTAGTCTCTTCATCAATTTCCTGAAGTTTTGCCCAATTTTTAGAACCCGCCAAAGTAATCTGTTGAGGAGTTCTGATACCTGCAACCACATCTTCTCCTTGTGCATTTACTAGATATTCTCCATTGAATACATTCTCTCCTGTAGCTGCATCACGGCTAAAACATACACCGGTGGCACTAGTATCGCCCATGTTTCCGAACACCATAGCCATAACAGAAACGGCCGTACCCCATTCTTGAGGAATTCCCTCCATCTTACGGTAAAGAATTGCTCTTTCATTCATCCAACTATCAAATACAGCACAGATAGCACCCCATAATTGAGCCATTGGATCTGTTGGGAAATCTTTGCCAGTACGCTGTTTGATGGCAAATTTAAACAATTCTACCAATTGCTTCAGCTCTTCAACGGTTAATTCATTATCCAGCGTGATACCACGTTGACGTTTTACATCCATGATAATAGCTTCGAATGGGTCGATGTCTTCCTTGTTTACAGGCTTCATGCCTAATACAACATCACCATACATTTGGACAAAGCGACGATAGCTGTCGTATGCAAAACGTTCATTTTGAGTTTTCTTGGCAAGCCCTTCAACCACTTCGTCATTGAGTCCCAAATTCAAGATCGTATCCATCATGCCGGGCATAGATGCACGAGCACCAGAACGGACACTGACCAATAAAGGATTTTGAGGATCACCAAATTTAGAGTTCATCAATGATTCTATGTGATGAACAGATTGTTCTACTTCTGCTTTTAGTAGTTCAACAACAGCTTCTCGGCCTTTTTCAAAGTATTCATTACAAACATCAGTGGTAATTGTGAATCCGGGAGGGACAGGAATACCAATTAAGTTCATTTCTGCCAAGTTGGCACCTTTACCACCAAGCAGGTTCCTCATGTCCGCCTTACCTTCAGCTTTTCCATTACCAAAAGTGTAAACTCTTTTTTTAGTCATGTTAAAATGGAGTTATTTAATTATTGTTTTTATTATTCGTTTTATATTATAAGGTCAAACGCGTCAAGTTTGCACTCTCATGTAATTCTTTTGCAAATATAGCGTAAAAATATAAATGTACAAAGAATAGAGTCTCAAATTTGTAATCTCTACATTACATTTTTGCTGTTTCCGCAAACAGATAACCTTCTTATTATTCAATTCTTTATAAAATCCTATTTAAAAAGGATTAACTTCCTAATTCTAAATAGAATTACAGCTATCTTTGCCTTTATGAATTTAAAGAATTATCAATCTAAATGAAAGGATTCAAATAAATGAAAACAAAAATTGTATTAATAATAATGGCTGTAGCGTTTACATTTGTTGGTTGTAATACCTCCCCTCGTTCAGTAAAAAATGTAGCACAGCAAGTAGAGTCGAAAGAGAATTCTGAGAAAGCTGTACAAAGTCTAACCGCTCAAGAATTCAAGAATAAAGTCATGGATTATGAGAACGATAAACAATGGAAGTTTAAAGGTGACAAGCCAGCAATTATAGATTTTTATGCGACATGGTGCGGGCCTTGCAAAATGATGTCTCCCATTTTGGAACAGCTTGCAACCAAATATAAAGGACGTATCAATGTTTATCAGATTGATATAGATAAAGAGCAAGAGCTTGCTACACAGTTTGGTATACAGTCGATACCGACTTTTCTCATGATACCTAAAACCGGACAACCACAAATGATAGTAGGGGCACATAATCAGGCAGAGTTTGACCAAATTATAATGAATGTTTTACTAAAGTGATGGTTACTGCTGATGTGAACTTCTTATCGGTTACTAGATATCGTATATAAAATAGGTACATATTGTTAGAAACGCATGTTCTTGTCAACGAAGTTTAATAGACTGTCTAAGTTTATTAAGTTATGTTATAAAACATACATATAACTGCACTATACTTTGATATATTAAAAGATATAGTCTATATTTGCACTGTGTTTTTCATGGTATTAGATTATTAAGGTTAATAAAGATTGGTTGTCGTGAGACAATCAATTTTTTTTGTTTTATTCTTATTGTAATTGGTTGATTTACCTTATCTTTGCAACAAAGTAAATCAATAACACAGATGAATTTAAAAATACGTTTGGCACTGATGAACTTTTTGGAGTTCGCAGTGTGGGGGGCTTATCTGACTTCCATGGGAACCTATCTCGTAAATATTGGGATGGCTCAAAGCATAGGGTGGTTTTATGCAATACAAGGTGTTGTTTCTATATTTATGCCTGCATTGATAGGTATTATTGCTGATAGATGGATATCTGCCCAACGCTTATTAGGATTTTGTCACTTGATTGCCGGAGCTTTGATGTTGAGTGTTGCTACCACACAAAATCATGTTTTTTTATTATATTCCTTGAGTGTTGCGTTTTACATGCCAACCTTGGCATTAAGCAATTCTGTTGCATATTCTGCCTTAACGCAGGCAAATATGGATACTGTAAAAGCTTTCCCTCCCATACGTATCTTTGGAACTATCGGATTTATTTGTACGATGTGGTTGGTAGATTTAATGGGGTTCCAATCCAATCAGTACCAATTTGTAACATCGGGCGTATTTAGTCTAATCTTATTCCTATATACATTTTCATTGCCTGCTTGCCCTGTTAGTAAAGGTGATGATAAGAAAAGCTTGGTCGATGCCTTTGGATTACGTGCATTTACTTTGTTCAAGCAGCGTAAGATGGCTATCTTCTTTATCTTCTCAATGTTGCTTGGTGTAAGTTTGCAGATAACCAACGGCTTTGCCAATCCTTTTATCCACAGCTTTAAACCGATGGATTTATATGCAGATACTTTCGGGGTAAGCCATGCTAATATGCTTATTTCTCTTTCACAGATTAGCGAAACATGCTGTATTCTTCTCATTCCGTTCTTCATGAAGAAGTATGGAATCAAAAATGTTATGCTTATAGCCATGTTTGCTTGGGTTTTGCGCTTTGGTCTTTTTGCGTATGGAAATCCCGGCAATGGTGTATGGATGTTTGTTTTGTCCATGATAGTTTATGGAGTGGCTTTCGACTTCTTTAATATTTCGGGCTCGCTATTTGTCGATAAGTCTACAGATCCGGCACTCCGTTCGAGCGCCCAAGGACTTTTTATGCTCATGACTAATGGAATTGGGGCTACGATAGGAACTTTATCGGCACAGGCTGTGGTCGATCATTTTACACATGAACTAAAGAAGTTTGATGAAGTATTTGTTGTCGGTGATTGGCAATCTTGTTGGTTGATTTTTGCCGGCTATGCATTGTTGGTTGGTGTATGCTTTGCTTTGATTTTTAAACCGCAGCCGAAGGAGGTACATGAATAAGACTGAAATTATCTTTAAAAACATATCGGAGATAATTGGAACAAAAGATAAAGGACTTCTTGTCTTGGTAGATAAGGCCGAAGAATATCTGTTGTCAATAACATGTGAACGATATGACATGCAACTCTTCGACCTTTATTTCACAAAAGGCAAGATGTCGGAGCGTATGTTGCCTGCCGTTTTATGGAATATCATCAGTTCCGATCAATCCAATGCCTTTGAATTGTTAATATTAGATGTTGTGGATGGACAGTATATGACCGTATTGAATAATGTGGAGACATTAGACCAATATGCTATAAGAGCTACAGATGGAGTCCTTTTGGCTTATATGGCTAGACTTCCTATCAATATAGATACTAATCTTTGGGAGCGCCAAAGGGTGCCATACAATCCCAATGGAAATGGAGTGGCACTCCCTGTGAATGTCATTAGTACTCCTATGCTTAAGGAAGCATTAGAGCGTGCTATTCGCGATGAGGATTATAAACTCGCCTCTAATCTTAGCGAAGAGTTGAAAAGGCGTACCGATATAACTGATGATTCAAATAAATAATGAAAGAATCTCATTTTTTTTATGTATCGACTCTTCCCGAAACGGAAGAGTTACCATTAGATGAAGCCCAACACGCAATACGCGTATTGCGCCTTAAAACAGGCGACCAATTATGGTTATTAGACGGAGTTGGTAATTTCTATCAAGCAGAAGTAACTTTGACAACATCGAAAAGATGTTTATTCCGAATACTTGATATGATTTCTCAACCTAAAGGTTGGTATGGAAGTATACATCTAGCCATTGCACCAACAAAGAATATTGACCGTATGGAGTGGATGGTTGAGAAAGCTTGCGAAGTAGGTATTGACCATTTTTCTTTTTTACAATGCAAGTTTTCTGAGCGTAAAGTCTTGCGTATAGACAGGCTTGAAAAAATTATGGTTTCGGCTGTTAAGCAGAGTAGGAAGTCCATGATGCCTACTATCAATGAACTATCTTCGTTTGAAGAGTTTATAACCTCTCCTCGCAAAGGGCTTAAATTTATAGCACATTGTTACCCAGAAATAGAAAGAGAAGATTTCTTTAATATTTTACAGCAAACAGATGCGAATGAGGATATTACAGTATTGATAGGGCCAGAGGGCGACTTCTCTATTGACGAGGTGAAGTTTGCTATGGACAATGGTTATAGTCCTATATCATTGGGGAATAGTCGGCTACGGACGGAAACGGCCGGACTGTATGCTGTTATGATGTCGCAATTGACTAAAAGAAATTTAGAAGTATGAAACATTTTAGGATTATCATAGGAGTATTATTAGTGAATTTGCTATTATCTTGTTCGGATAGTAGCTATTTGAATCCTATTCCAGCAGAATCAAAAGCTTTAATAGCTATTAATCCTGCCAAGATGAGTGGCATTGATAATGTTATTGTTTTAAAGTCACTTCTTCACTTGAAGAAATTAGACAAGACGGGGATAGACCTTTCACAACGTATCCTGCTGTTTGAATCGCCTGATGGGAATTTAGGGGCATGCATGAAAATGCGAGATAAGGACGATTTTCTAAAAACATTGGACAATTTAAACGAGCAAGGAGTATGTAGCAAAGTACAATCTTTCAGAGATTATAATTTTGCTGTGTTGAGAGATTCTTGGCTCGTAGGTTATTCTGATAAATCGCTTTTGATAATGGGACCTGTAACGGTATCTGGCCAAAGTCAAATGCGACAACAGATGGTAAAATATTTGAATCAAGATGAGGATGAAGGTATCTTGAGTAGTAAAATCTACGAGAAAATCGATTCACTGGAAGCTCCCATGTGCATGGTGGCACGGGCAGATGCCTTGCCTGAACAGTTGGTAGCCCCTCTGACTATCGGTATACCTAAAGGTGCTGATGCGTCAAGAGTTTATATTTGTACAAATGTAGAGAAGCATGGAGAATGTTTATTCTTTGATGGGAAGCCGTTTGCATTTAATCGTAAGGTGAATGAGTCCTTACAAAACGCATTGGCTATTTATCGCCCAATCAAAGGCACATATGCGAATACCATGCATCCCGAAGATGCTATTGGCATCTTTATGGATGTGAATGGAGAAGCCTATTTACCTGTTTTGCAGAATAACAAGGGATTCCAAGTACTACTTTCCGGAATTAATTCGGCAATAGACATGAATAATATATTAAGGAGCATTGATGGTGAAATGACTTTGATAGGGAGGAATGATAAGGCAAGTCAAGGCATCTCATTAGTAGCCCAACTAGCTCATACAAAATGGTTAGCCGATGTTGATTATTGGAAACAGTCTTGTCCAGCAGGCAGTAGCATCGTCGATTGGCAGAAAGATGCATTCCATTTTTCTGATGGAAAGGCTGATTTCTACTTTGGAGTAACGCCTGATAAGCAATTCTATAGTGGTAGTACACCAGAAAAGGCTTTATCTACCATCGCTAATCAAGAGAATAGACCGACAAGAAATGACCAACAGTTGTTTGCCGGACAACGCTTTGTCATGATGGTCAACCTTAATCATATTGGGACAGAAAAGGGTAATATGGTTGGGGATTTTATCAGTCCTATCTTTGGAAAGGTTAGCCAACTCGTTTATAGAATCAAATAACCGATGGAAAAAATCAAGTTTAGCAATGTCTTGCCACAAGTTTTTGCTAACAGAAGTGACATTCATTCTGATGTGTGGAAGCAGGATGTAGAATTTCAAAAGGGACATTTATACCTCCTAGAATCAGAAAGTGGTAAAGGAAAAAGCACCTTCTGCAGTTATATAGTTGGCTACCGGCATGATTATACTGGTGAAATTTCTTTTGATAATCGGTCTATCAGTGACTTTAAAATGAAAGATTGGGTAGAGCAAAGGAAATGTCATGTAAGCCATTTGTTTCAAGAATTGAGACTCTTTCCAGAACTTACTGCTTATGAAAATGTAGAAATCAAGAATCATATTACCGCTTTTAAGACAGACGCCCAAATTCATGATTGGTTCGAACGTCTTGGAATTGTAGACAAGATGAATACTAAAGTTGGGCTTATGTCTTTTGGTCAACAACAGCGTGTAGCCTTTATAAGAGCTTTGGTTCAGCCATTTGATTTCTTATTGGCAGACGAACCTATCAGTCATCTTGATGACAAGAATTCGACAATTATGGCTGAAATTATGTTAGAAGAAGCTAAGAAGCAAGGCGCGGGTATTATTGTTACCAGTATTGGAAAGCATATGGATATGAATTACGAAAGAGTTTTGAGATTATGAAACTTGTTTGGAAGTTACTAAGACAACATATCAGCATTCCGCAGTTTGCCGGTTTTTTCTTTGCAAACCTGTTTGGAATGACCATCGTTCTGTTAGGTTTTCAATTTTATCATGATATATCTTCGGTACTCACAGCAGAAGATAGCTTCATGCGTTCGGGCTTTCTGGTTATTAATAAGAAAATAGGAGCAGGTAATACATTAAGTGCAAAAGCCAGCAATTTCAGTGATGCTGAAGTAGAAGACTTGGAAAATCAAGACTTCATTACCGACTTAGGAACCTTTACAAGTGCAGAGTATAAAGCTGATGCCAATATGTCTGTCAATGGGACAAGCGTTCTGAATAATGGTGAAATATCCTTTGAGAGCATTCCTAATCAATTTGTCGAAGTGCCTTTAAGTGCTTGGAAATATACTCCGGGAAGCAAGGTTATTCCGATTATCCTGCCGAAAGTATATCTTACGATGTACAATTTTGGATTTGCACAGAGCCATTCGCTGCCCAAAATCAGTGAAGGATTGGTGGGGCTGATAGACTTTTATATCAACATACGTGGTAATGGATATACTGATATTTATAAAGGCAAAGTAATAGGATTCTCTAGCCGTTTGTCATCAATATTAGTACCGCAGTCGTTCATGGATTGGAGTAATCAGCGGTATGCGCCTCAGCAATCGACTGCTCCTACACGCCTAATAGTAACTGTTAAGAACCCATCGGACGAACATTTTACAAAGTATCTGGATAGGAAAGGATATGAGCAGGAGAATGATAAACTCAATGCGGAGAAGACTACTTACTTCTTGCGACTACTTGTAGCAATGGTTGTAGCCATCGGTCTAATTATTAGTGCTCTTAGTTTTTATATCCTTATGTTGAGCATCTACCTATTGGTACAAAAGAATTCTGAGAAATTAGAAAATTTACTGTTGATAGGGTATAGCCCTATGCAAGTGGCATGGCCATACAGATGGCTGACATTGGTATTGAATTTTGGAGTTCTAATTTTGGCTTGGATTATTTTGTATGCCGTTCGTCTTTACTATATGGATGTTATAGAAGCGCTATTTCCTAATATGGATGATAGGGGAGTGTGGCCTGCATTGGTTGTAGGTATTGTGCTATTTGTAGGTATATCGACTTTCAACCATATTGCAATCGTTAGAAAGGTGATACATATCTGGAAGTATAGAAAATAGTATTGAGTTACTGCCAAGGCTTAACAGCGATACTGTTGTGCTTTGGCAGTTTTGCTGAATGGCTTATACAATAATGCTGCCAAAGCGTTGCAGTATTATTTATTATTCTTATCGACTTCTTTCTTTAATCTCTTTTTGCTACGGAAACGGAAAAGGTCGCGCCAATTAGTGAAGTCTTTTTTCAGGATAATTCCGACTCCTTGTGTGTTCAGTGTGTTCTTAATAAAGTATCGATCGTTGGTCTGATTGTACACTCGGATGGCAAAGTTGCCATTAGGAAATATCAGATAACGTAAATCAAAGTCCCCGATGAAGCTTGAAGTGGCGGTCTTTGCATTGTCGCGATAGCCCATCTGTCCATTAAAGAGTAGGCGATTGTTGAGTAGCTGACCACTGAATAATCCTTCATATTCTGCATTATTCAATCCTTCATCGCCGGTAGAGATGTTTGCCCCGAAGTTCCAATTAGAATTATTAACGACATTTTTCAGAACATTATTGATTTGTTGGCTCAGCGTACCGCTTAATAGGCTCTGCATAGCCAAGCTTGTCTGGCTTTGCTGAGCCGACAATTCAGATGTGGCATTGTTGGTACCTTGGGTGTAGAAGCGACCTACAGCTAGCAGATATAATACTTGCTGTTTCATCTCTTCTTCACTATTTATAATACTGAATACCATCTGTTTAACATCGGAACTGACAGTAGGTAAATCTAGTGTAAAGTCGACTTTAGGAGCACTAGGAGTACCGCTAATATTCATAAGACAATTGACGCGTATGTTATTGCTCGAGAAACTACGTCCTATCTTCAAGTCACTCAGACTGACACCTACTACTGGATATAAGGCATTGAGGTTTAGGCGTGCGGCATAAGGGTCGCCACCAAAACTGATAGTTCCGCCTTGTTGGAATGTAAAATCTTTTTTAATGACGTTTTGGATAGTAAGTTTATAGAGGCCATCGGATACCACATAATTGCCAAACATGTCGAACGAGCCCTTATTATAATATGTGGCACTGATTCCTCCTGTGCCTTTCAAATCAATATAGTCACCGGTTTGTTGGTCCATGATGAGTCTGATGATAGCGTCAGGGGTCATGTTGATGAGAAACTTGATACGTATATCTGTAGGAATATCAGGAGTGTCGTCTTCGTTCTGTAGGTCTTGCTCAGCTCGTAAGTGAAGGTGCTGGATAGAATCTGTCGCAATAGTATCTCTGTCAGACCACTTGATGAATTCCTGAGAAGATATAGCTGCCGGACTTGCCACGTTATAAACGAATTGACTCCCTTTCTCCGGCGTGGCATTGACATCAATGACTACTTCGCCACTGCGGCCGGTAATAGAGCATGTACCGGTTGTGTAAGCCGTTCCATAAAACGTATTTCCCCCAAATTCATGAGTATCGTAGGCTAATAGGTTCCTTGCATCTACATTGATATTATACGTTAGATTGGTCAGATGTTCATGGTTGATGGTGCCGTGAACGATACCGATGTTATGGTTTCGATCGTAGATTGTATCATGCTTTAAGATGATATGGTCGGGAATAAGTGTTACTGTATCGTTCTTTAATGTATAATCTGTATTGAGACTTAGCATGTGTACATTGCCCGAAGCAACTAGTTGCCCGGTCAGATTGATGTTGTTCAGGGGGCCAAACAGTCGCACTTTACCATTTGCGGTTGCTGTTATATTGTTCATGAATGTCCCACAAAAACTCTCTAAGAATTCTAGTCTGGTGTTATCGGCAGCTATACCTAAATCTATATAATTCTTTTTGGGCGATACATAACCTTTGATAATGGTTTGCTTGTCGGTTTCATCAAGCGCTTGAGCATCTATGTTTATTTGTCCTTCTTGGTGATTATAGTTTACATGGGCAAAGAGTGTACCCATGCGGCCATTCTCAAATCGGAATTCGTTGACGCGTAGATTAGCGTGAGCTTTGGGCTCAGTAAAAACTGATGTAACGTAAGCTTGGCCGGTAGCAAGACCACTAAAATCTACAGCATGGAAGTTGACTAAATTCAAAATGTAGTTGACATTGACATCTTGCAAGTCTACTGTTAGGGAATCCTCCATACTTTTTGTGGCCATTCCCGATACAATGATATGCTGCTTGTTGTGGGATATTTCAAAATGATCAACGGTTAGATGGTTCTTACTATAAATGATATCACTGGGCTGGACATGCCAAATTGTGTCGCCGACAAGAATATTTGATGGGTGTATCTTGACATGGGCAGAAGACACACCACCATCAGTTCTAAAGAAGTCGGCCTCTGTAGACAATTGTCCTCTAAATAATTTCTTCCTTTTATTGTCCCATGAGAGAATTGCTCCCAGCTTGTTGTTGGCGGCATGAGACTGGAGGTTCCAATAGAAACCGTTTCCCTTGTCGTCTAGCATTTTCAATCTAGCGTTGGCTTTCAACGTGTCATTGGGCGTAGTTACTTCAATGAAGGCGTCTTCGTACTGTTTGTCTGCATAAGTGAAGTGTGGAACTTGGCAGATAAGATTGATCTTTTTATCAATGTCATTAATTGAACCCTTCAACGAAACTGTATCTTGGAGTTCCAAAGGAACGTTGAAAAGAGTCTTCAACCATTCTGAGTTGTAGAGTGAAGTGTTGATAGTAAAATTGTTATACTTGCTATTTGTAACTTTTGGAAGACCGGGCAGGGTGGGGAGTTTACTGCCTATTTGATTGGTTATGCTTTGATAGAGTGTTGCATAATCAAAGTTTCCCTGAATAGCAAGTGTCCCGAAATCACTCGTTAAATTCATGTAATGGATTTTGTCATGGTATCCCGTATTAACTCGCAGCTCATTGAGTATAAAATCACCATCACTCTTTGAGATATTAAGATTTGATACGACGAGTTGGCCAGTAGCTGTATTGAGAGATTTACCGACTATATTACTAGAAATTTTCCCGCTAATGAGAGTTTGTGACCAAGGTGATGGCAAATGCATGGCCGTTAGGTTTAAATTAGTAGTATGAACTTCTAATTGGGCTGTTAATACCTGATTAATTTTGCTGATATTACCATGTAAACTCAATTGTCCATTAGGGTCGTCAACATTTAATAGTCCTTTAAACTGCATACCTTTAGCAGCTTGTACAAATTTTCCATTTAGATGAATATTCTGGAAAGAGTATTGGTTGTAGTCAAAGCGTGAGATAAAACCTTTAGCAATAATCAATAGAGGAGATTGTTCTTTTGTAGGCAATTTTCCATCTATATTGATACTTGATGCTAAGACGCCTAATTTGTTGTTATTAAGTATTTTACCAAGGTTGATACCTTTTGTCTCTAGACGTCCGGAAAAGTTATTGAGATGTTTGCCTAAAGCTATATTAGCGACACCTTGACCGGTTTTTAATATTCCCTTTAGAGCAAGGTCTTGCCCATATCCACCAAGAAAACCTTGGAAATGAATATTGCCTAATCTTGTCATTTCTGCCGGGATGTTGAATTTGGTTCCTAGGCTTTCGGCTATCATCTTAATACCATTAGCAGATATTCGTAGTTCTTGTACGGCAGCAACCCAGCGTGGAGTGGACTGCCAATTGCTTAAAGAACCATTTGTATTTAATGTAAGGTCTTTCCCTGTTATATGAATATCTTTGATTCGAATAAATGTACTAGTTCCAGAAAAAGAGGATTGAAGTGTTATTGGATTGTTTGCTTCTTTGAATAATTTATATAAAAACGTTAAATCACAAGGTGTTATGGTAGATTTATCAATACTACCAATGAATTGCAATGAAGGCATTTCTATTCCATGTTTACCTTTTTTGAAACTGGCACGGCATTCTCCTAACTTGATAGAAGATTGAGGTAATTGCAGATGAAAATGGGATAGTTTAGCTTCATGCTGGTTTACTGTTAACTTAAAAGTCAGGCCTTTGACCGTCAAACCTGATTTCTCTGTGAGTGACAGCTTTTTACAATTCACATCTATCAGCTCTTTGGTGAGTTGGTTTAATATAAGATGTGCACTGATATTTTGGAAGGCAATATGATTTGTATTAAATGTACGAGAGAGTGTAACTGCTTCTCGCAAGTCATATGAAAAAGCACCATGTCTAATAATAATTGAGTGTATTGCTAAGTCTAATTTTGAATGTTGAGTTGTATCCTTTGATGCTAGAGAATCAATTACAAATTGGTAATTAGGCTTAGAATTAGTGGTTTGTTTATATGTGGTGATAGAGGTACCAAACAATTGAGCGGCAGAAATAGAGAGCTTACCATGGAAAAGGGGGAGTATATCGAACTTGGCAGATAACCGACTGGCTGATAACATAGTCTCACCATGCTGGTCTTGAATTGCTATCCCGTCGATAATTACCCGATTAAATATACCTAAGTTTACTCGTTTTATTTCTACTTTGGTACCTAATTTATTGCCAACGGCAATGCTAAGTTCCGACCCAATAAAGCGCTGTATTGCTGGTATATGCAACAATACAATTGTAAAGAAGTATATACTGACAAATGTCCAGATACTCCCATTTATGATATGTTTGTATTTACGTTTTATTCGCTCTCTATGAATTAATGACGCAAATTTAGTCGTTTTTTGCCTGACATAGAAATAAAAGCTGTCTTTTCTTGTTTTAAGTGTCCGCTTTTTAGTATATTTGCACTTGTGTTTATTTTTGTGAATGTACAAAAACAATATTTATCAGTTTAAATATAATTATGGCAAATGTAATTAAGTTACGTAAGGGCTTAGACATTAACCTGCAAGGCAAGGCCAAGACTGTAACAAGAAGTCAAGGAATGAGCGATGTATATGCGCTTGTCCCAAATGATTTCATAGGCTTACAGCCGAAGGTAATCGTCAAAGAAGGTGACCATGTTAAAGCAGGAGAAGGCTTGTTTGTGAATAAAAAACATCCTTCGATTAAGTTTGCTTCTCCAGTTAGTGGTACTGTAGAAGCTATTGTGCGAGGTGATCGTAGAAAAGTCCTTAGCGTGAATGTAAAGGCAGATGCAGAACAGCAATTTATAGATTTCGGTGTAAAAGATGTGAATAGCCTTGATGCAGAAAGCGTTAAACAGTCTTTGTTAGAAGCCGGTCTCTTTGGTTTCATCAACCAATTGCCGTATGCAGTGTCAACAACAGAGGATGTAGAACCTAAAGCTATTTTTGTATCTGCTTTGCGTGATATGCCTTTGGCCGCAGATTTCGAGGTTGAGTTAGAAGGTAATGAATCTGCCTTTCAAACCGGACTTACTGCCTTATCGAAGATTCAAAAAACATATTTGGGAATTGGAGCCAATCAAAAGAGTGATGCATTGACAAATGCCAAAGATGTTGAAGTAACAATCTTTGATGGTCCATGTCCCGCTGGTAATGTCGGAATACAAGTGAATCATTTGTCACCGGTGAATAAAGGTGAAGTGGTTTGGACGGTAGAGCCATCTGTAGTTATCTTTATTGGTCGCTTGTTTACAACAGGTAAAGTAGATTTAACACGTACAATAGCTATTGCCGGAAGTGAGATTCATGAACCGGATTATGTTAAAACTTTGGTGGGAACTCCACTTAAGGATTTGCTCAAAGATAAGTTGAAAACTATAGATAATGTGCGTATTATTAATGGTAATCCTTTGACAGGGCGTAAAGCGTTATTAGATGATTTCCTTGGAGCGCATACATCAGAAGTAACTGCTATTCCCGAAGGTGACAATGTAAATGAAATGTTCGGATGGATTTTACCGAGAATCTCTCAATTCTCTGTCAATCGCAGCTATTTCTCTTGGTTGCAAGGGAAGAAGAAAGCTTATAAATTGGATGCTCGAATCAAAGGTGGAGAGCGTCACATGATTATGAGTGGAGAGTATGATAAGGTGTTGCCAATGGATATTATGGCTGAATTCCTTATTAAATCTATTATTGCGGGTGATATTGATAAGCAAGAACAGCTAGGTATTTATGAAGTAAGTCCAGAAGATTTTGCTTTGGCTGAATTTGTCGATAGCTCAAAATTGCCCCTACAGCAAATCGTACGTAATGGACTAGATATCCTACGTAAAGAAAATGCTTAAGGTATAAAACGTAGTTATATTTATTATGAGTTTAAAAAAATACATAGATAGAATCAGACCAAACTTTGAAGAGGGAGGGAAGTTGCACGCATTTAAGAGCGTTTTTGAAGGCTTCGAGACTTTCCTATATGTTCCAAACGAAACTTCAAAGACTGGCGTTTCGATTCACGACTCAATAGATTCAAAGAGAATCATGAGTATAGTGGTGATTTCTTTATTGCCCGCTTTACTTTTCGGAATGTATAATGTCGGCTACCAAAATTATTTAGCTGTGGGTACATTGACCACAGCTTCATTTACTGAAATATTTACTTTCGGAATGTTGGCTGTACTTCCAAAAGTAATTATCTCTTATATTGTTGGATTGGGTATAGAGTTTGCTTGGGCGCAATGGAAAGGAGAGGAGATACAAGAGGGTTATCTTGTGACTGGTATCTTAATTCCACTGATTATTCCTGTAACCACTCCTATTTGGATTTTGGTTATTGCAATAGCTTTCTCTGTCATATTTGCTAAAGAGATATTTGGTGGTACGGGAATGAATATTTTCAATGTTGCACTTGTAACTCGTGCATTTTTATTCTTCTCTTATCCCCAAACAATGAGTGGTGACAGTGTCTGGATAGCTAAAAATTCCATATTCGGTTTAGGCAATACGCTTCCTGACGGTTTCACGGCAGCGACACCCCTTGGTCAATTAGGGCAGAATATTATTCCAACTGCAAGTCTCAACGACATGTTTGTAGGCTTTATCCCCGGTTCAATAGGCGAAACTTCTATCATAGCAATAGCTATTGGCGCCATTATCTTATTGTGGACAGGCATTGCTTCTTGGAAGATTATGTGTAGTGTATTTGTCGGTGGCGGTATTGTAGCAGCTTTATTTAATATTGGTGGTGCTACTGCTATTCCTTGGTATGAACATCTTATCTTAGGTGGATTTGCTTTTGGAGCAGTTTTTATGGCTACAGATCCTGTAACAAGTGCACGAACAGAAACTGGTAAATATATTTATGGTTTCATCATTGGAGCGATGGCTGTTATTATACGTGTGCTTAATCCCGGATATCCGGAAGGTATGATGCTGGCTATCTTGCTGATGAATATGTTTGCTCCAACAATTGATTACTGTGTAGTACAGCGAAATATTGCTAAGCGTACCAATCGTACCAGCAAATAATATTGCCACTACTGAAATTATAATTATTGAACAATGAAAACAAATTCAAATTCATATACGATTATCTATTCAATGGTAATTGTAGTGGTTGTGGCCTTTCTTTTGGCATTTGTGTTTCAAGCATTGAAGCCGGCGCAAGATGCTAACGTTGCCTTAGATAAGAAAAAGCAACTACTCTATGCCCTTAACATTCGTGACATCAATGACGCAGAGGCTGTCAAGAAATATCATGAGGTGGTATTGGCAGATGAGATTATCAATCCAAATGGAGAGGTCTTAGCACCCGGAGAACAAGGTGGAGAAAACACCGGGTTCAAATTGAATAGTAAAGATACTAAAGAAGGTCGTCTCGCTCTGTATATTTGTAAAGTCAATGGTGAAGAGAAATATATCATTCCAGTATATGGTATGGGACTTTGGGGACCTATCAGCGGGTACATTTCTTTAAATGCCGACAAGGAAACTATATTTGGTGCTTACTTCAACCATGAGAGTGAGACAGCTGGACTTGGTGCTGAAATCAAAGATAGTAGAGCTTGGCAGGCTCAATTCCAAGGCAAAAAAATATTTGGGAAAGATGGAGTTGCCATCGCAATTACTGTTAGCAAAAAGGTAGAAGACCCTCAGAGAGAAGTTGATGGCGTCACCGGTGCAACTCTGACATCAAATGGTGTGACAGAGATGCTCCACACTTGTTTGGGACAATATCTTAAATTTTTAAAGGATAAATAATATGGCATTATTCTCAAAACAAAATAAAGAGACATTTATCAATCCGCTGAACCTAGATAATCCTATCATGGTTCAGGTGTTGGGAATATGTAGTGCTCTTGCTGTAACAAGTCAATTGAAGCCTTCTATAGTTATGGGATTGGCTGTAACGGTTATTACTGCATTTAGCAACGTGATAATCTCACTTATTCGTAATACGATTCCGATGCGAATAAGAATTATTGTACAGTTGGTTGTAGTAGCAGCTTTGGTAACTATTGTAAGTCAATTGTTGAAGGCAGTAGCCTATGATGTGAGTGTTCAGTTGTCCGTTTATGTAGGTCTTATCATTACCAACTGTATTCTGATGGGCCGACTTGAGGCCTTCGCCATGACGAATAAACCTTGGCCAAGTTTTTTAGATGGTTTAGGAAATGGCTTAGGTTATGCTTTGATTCTTGTTGTGGTAGGTTTCTTTCGTGAACTTTTGGGACGCGGTTCCTTGCTAGGATTCCAGTTAATACCCCAAGGAGTGTACGACGCAGGATATATTAATAATGGTATGATGACCATGCCTGCTATGGCATTATTACTTGTCGGGTGTGTGATTTGGATACACCGTGCTTACTTTTATAAAGAGAAATAATTAAGATGGAACATATTATTAGTCTTTTCTTTAGGTCCATATTTGTGGATAATATGATTTTCGCATTCTTCCTTGGTATGTGTTCATTCCTTGCTGTAAGTAAGAATGTGAAGACGAGTTTGGGATTAGGACTTGCCGTTACCTTTGTATTGCTAGTTACGGTACCGGTGGATTACCTGCTCCAAACGAAGGTTTTAGGTCCCGATTGTTTGATAGAGGGTGTGGATTTGTCTTATTTGAGTTTCATTCTCTTTATAGCAGTCATTGCAGGTATTACTCAATTGGTTGAGATGACGGTCGAGAAGTTTAGTCCATCTCTCTACTCTGCGTTGGGTATCTTCTTACCTTTGATAGCAGTAAACTGTGCTATTATGGGAGCTTCTCTCTTCATGCAGCAGCGCATCAACCTTGATCCAAGCAACACACAGTATATTGGGAGTATTTGGGATAGTATTGCTTATGCTATAGGTAGTGGTATTGGATGGACGCTGTCTATCGTGAGTATGGGCGCTATTCGTGAGAAAATGCAGTATAGTGATGTGCCAAAGCCTCTACAGGGACTTGGTATTACATTTATTACAGTGGGACTCATGGCTATGGCCATGATGTGCTTCTCTGGTCTAAAAATATAATATAAGATATGGGACAGTTTATATTAATAAGTATACTCGTATTCTTGGCGATTATCCTACTGCTGGTAGTCGTACTACTTGTGGCTAAAAAGTATCTTAGTCCAAGTGGAAACGTAAATCTTGTTGTTAATGATGAGAAGACTCTCAATGTAGAACAAGGAAGTTCGTTGCTTTCTACACTAACTCAAAATGGCATACATCTTTCTTCTGCTTGTGGTGGAAAAGGTAGTTGCGGTCAGTGCCGTGTACGTGTTACAGAGGGTGGTGGAGAGATATTAGACTCCGAACGTCCTCACTTCAGTCGCAAAGAAGTGAAAGAACATTGGCGACTTGGATGCCAATGTAAGGTCAAAGGCGACTTGAAGATTAAAGTACCAGAGAGCGTTCTTGGCGTAAAAGAGTGGGAGTGTACGGTCATTAGTAACAAGAATGTCAGCTCATTTATCAAGGAATTTAAGGTGGCATTACCCCCTGGAGAGCATATGGACTTCATTCCCGGTTCCTATTCGCAGATTAAAATTCCTGCTTACGACGTCATTGATTACGATAAGGATTTTGATAAAAATGATATTGGCGAAGAGTATCTTTCCGCTTGGAAGAATTTCAATATTCTGTCATTGAAGGCTCATAACCCTGAAGATACGGTACGTGCATACTCTATGGCCAACTATCCTGATGAGGGAGACATCATCACTTTGACGGTGCGTATTGCCAGCACACCATTCCTTCCACGTCCACAGGTAGGTTTCCAAGATGTACCGACGGGTATTGCATCGAGTTATATCTTCTCTTTAAAGCCGGGTGATAAGGTGACGATGAGTGGCCCTTATGGTGATTTCCATCCTATTTTAGACTCCGGAAAAGAGATGATTTGGGTTGGTGGTGGTGCCGGAATGGCTCCTCTACGCTCACAGATTATGTACATGTTGAAGACGCTCCACACCCGCGACCGCGAGATGCATTATTTCTATGGTGCGCGTTCTTTGAGCGAAGCATTCTTCTTAGAAGATTTCCATGAATTGGAAAAGGAATATCCTAATTTCCATTTCCATTTGGCGCTAGACCGTCCAGATCCTAAGGCCGACGAAGCAGGAGTGGCTTATACGGCCGGTTTTGTACACCAAGTGATGTACAACACCTACTTGAAAGACCATGAAGCGCCCGAAGATATAGAATACTATATGTGTGGTCCCGGCCCGATGAGTAAGGCCGTACAAGACATGCTTGATAGTATCGGTGTAGAACCGGAATCTATTATGTTCGATAACTTCGGTTAATTCAGAAAACAGCAATCAATAACGAAACAGGCGTCTCTGCATATTTTGCAGAGGCGCCTGTCTTTTTACAAAATGGAGTTTGTGAGTTTTTAAGTTCTTGAGTTTATACTTCCCCCTCCCCCTTCGGGGAGGGCCGGGGGGGCTGCTACCCTTCTTTGTGTTTACGGTGCGGCGTGTGGTCAACACTGTCTTCATGCGGTCAATGATGGCGTTCACAGGGTCGATGAACGGGGGGGTAGGGGGCTGCACCGTTGATGATGGTAAGGGCGTTGACGGTTTCCACGAGTGTGCGATAAGCAGCATCGGCGGCATGCGTGATGGTTTGATGATGCCCACCTGTACAGCACTCTCCTGTCTGGCACGACTGCTCACCGTGGTAAGATATTCGTCCTTGCACTGGTATAGTAGGTCGAGCAGCGGCTTGAAATTGGTGGCGGCCATGCGCGAGGCGTCTATTTCCATGAGGTCGTGTAGCAGATTGTGTAGGCGCCCCGTCTCTTCGGCCTGAGACATTGTGGCAAGGTCGCCGTACTTTTTGAACAGATTGTACACCTCTGTGGCGGTGGCGGCGGTGGCGTGGTCGGGGAATGTCATCGCAGCCTTGGCATACTCGCGCATCGACCTCCATGCCTTGTCGCGCAGTGCATCTTGCTCGGCGGCTACCTTGGCGGAGGGAACGGTGGTATCTTTCTTCAAGTCGACGTCAAACTGCTGATACGCCTGCTTGAATGCCTCGATGGCCGATCTCAGTTTTGCGGCATAGCCGAGGGGGTGTCTACGTACGGTAGGTGCTCGACTTCGACGCTGACCATTTTCTGAAATCCGAAGTCCTCTTCCACGTGCATATGGCCGAGGTCGAACGATTTGATTTTTGTAGTTTTCATAAGCGTTTTGTGTTTTAAGTTGAACATTAGATTGATTTTTATCAAGAATGGGGTGACGCGTGGTGCGCCGGCCATTTTTTCTCGTAGAAGCATTGTCGCGTGGCGCGCCAGTGCTTTTTCTTTCGTAGAGACACCGTTGCGCGAAATCGCCGATACCTGCTTGCTCCGAATACGGCACGAGGGGGAGAAAACAGTCGTCCCACATTCCTGCAATGGGAATGTGGGACGGAAGGGGAATTAGTTTTGTGGCGTCAGCCAAACAAGTCAGAATGCGTTCCGGTACGTATAAGATTGAGAATGCGCAGTTCGCACACAGTATCTTCTTCCATCGAAACAAAATCCTCCTTGCTATAAATCAACAGCCAGTCGGGATGTATGTGGCATTCGCGAAGCCCGGCATATTCACCACTCAAAGCATGGTCACGTTGAGCTGCGGGTAATGGAATATCATCAGCCAACATCTTAATGACTTCGTTCAAGTCATCTTCAGCAAGATGTTGCTTGCGAGCATGTTTCAAGTCACGCTTGTATTGACCTGTGAAAACGATTTCACGCATCACCTCACACTTTTGAGATATTCGTCAAATGTCTTGCAACGTGTGACCTTGCCCTGCTGCAATTCGCTGATGGCTTGCCTTGTAGCCTCAATACCATTAGGTTTGCTCTGCGGAATGAGTCCTTTCTCGCGCAGATATGCCATGATGCCACGTCCTTCCTTCGTGCGCTCGTCGATGTTGATAGTATAAGTTGCCATAGTTTTTCCTCCTTATAATATAATTAATGTTACGGTGCAAATATACTCATTTTCCCGCACAACGGCAAGTAGGAGGCTTTGTTTTTCCTCTCGTGTCTATTCTGCACGTCAAAGAGCTATTTGGGGTTATTCCCCCGTCCCTCCATTATCAGGGACGGAGGAGGTTGTAGAGGGGCTTACTCTGCCACGGGGCGCATACTGTATCCTTCTTGTATATTTGATGACCCAAATGGATATACACCGCTATCTCTATCGAAAGAAAATACAGTTCTCCAATCGAAGTCAACCCCTGTTTTAGTTAGTATCACCGTGTTTGTCCAATACGTACCGGTAGGTCTAGTATCAAATACTGCAGTTGCATGAGTAATTCTACCCAAAGCGGGAAAGAAGATAATTGCATTGGGATTATTGATACGATTATAAAAATAGAAGCCGTGTCTGTATGGACCGTTAGTATTAAAGTCGCTTGGATTCTAGCTCTCCGCACGTGAGAGTGTTGACTGTGCAAGTTACACACATTTTGAGTTCTAACGTGGGCAAAGGTAAAGATATTTTTTTATTAGACAAGGAAAACATATTGTAAAATTAAATCTTCGATAAAAAAACTCTCATTAGTAGAATTCATTTTGTGTTAATTTTGTTTCTTACAGTAAAAAGGGTAACTTTGCAAACAGATATTGGTTCAGACAGATTACTGCCTGTTTGATTAAAAGGGAATCGGGTGTAAGTCCCGAACAGTACCCGCTGCTGTAATCTCCTTGTGTTATCTACCAATGAAAGCCACTGGCGTACATTGACGTGCGACGGGAAGGTGTAGATGATGGAGAAAGTCAGAAGACCTACCAAATCTAATTATCGTTGTATATGGCCTCCGGGTGATGGGGTATATTACAATTTATTAAATAATCGCATTTGATAATAATGAAAGGCTTAGCCTCGTTGATTGTAGCATTGATTGTACCTATATATTTATGGGCACAGGATGATATTGCCGATTCTATCAATTTAAAGGGCGTACATGTGACAGCAAAAAGCAAACAGCGCCAATTGAAAGAAAGTGGTTTCTACATAAATATGATCGATGTACGCAACCAATCAAATGTAGCAACAAATCTAGCCGACCTCATTAATCAGACTACCGGCGCACGAGTAAGACGTGAAGGTGGTTTGGGGGCAGATTATGAATTATCCTTAAATGGGATGTCGGGTAAGTCGGTGAGATACTTTCTTGACGGTGTACCCTTGGATTTGAAAGGACGTAATGCCTCGCTTGATAACATACCTATCAGTCTTATAGATTATATTGAGATATATAAGGGTGTCGTACCTTCTTATCTAGGAGGAGACGCATTGGGGGGAGCTATTAATTTAGTGACTACTCGAAAAATAAAAAACTATTTAGATGTATCTGTAACAGCAGGTTCGTTTCATACCGCACTAGCCGACTTAAACGGGCAATGGGTGCTACCTAAATCCGGAATCGTGATACGACCATCGTTCGGACTGGCTTATTCGAAGAATGATTACCGTATGAAGGGTGTGGAATTATGGAATGAGCAAGCAGATGCTTATATAGAAACTGATGCAAAACGATTTCATGATGGATACTTTTTCTTATTAGGGCAAATGGAAGTAGGAGTTCAGAATAAATCGTGGGCCGATGCGTTTTTCGTCTCTGCATCATGTCAAAAGAAAGATAAGGAATTGCAAACTGGACAGATACAGAGTATTGTATATGGTCAGGCAGAGTGTAATCAGCATGCTTGGAATGTATCGATGAGTTACGATAAACACAATTTCTTCGTGGATGGTTTACGATTGAAGGCTCTTATATCGCAAACTTGGGATAAGGCTGTGACTGTAGATTCTACTTATCGGAAGTATGCATGGGACGGTAGTTACATTAATACTGTTCGCAATGAGATTACTGGTCGTAGTAAACAGCTACGACATTATAGTCGTCCGCTTACCACCATCAGAACAAATTTTGATTATACGCTTGGACATAATCAATCATTCAATCTTAATTATTTGATGTATAGTACCGGTAATCGACGCTGGGATGAACTCGATACAGATTTTGAACCGTCGAGTGATAGAATTACGAAACATCTTATAGGATTATCTTATTATGTTAGCTTGAAAGGTCGTTGGCAAGCATCTGTATTTTTAAAGGATTATATTAATCATGTAAAAGTTGGACAAACCGATCTTCCGTGGATAACTAATTCCATGAATGCGATTCGCAATACGACAAAGAATTATATGGGATACGGGCTCAGTAGCCGTTATACACTGTTGCCGGAAATTTCTGTAAAGGGCTCTTTTGAGCATGCAGCTCGACTTCCGCTAGCCAATGAACTCTTGGGTAACGGTGCTACTGTCTATGCCAATTTAGCTTTAAAACCAGAGAATAGCGACAATGTAAACTTAGGATTGTATGGACATGCAGTATTCAGCAAAACGTATCGCTTAGATTATGAAGTTGCAGGATTTGTCCGTAAGGTGAGAGATTATATTCATGCAGTCTTGTCTGAACAGGATGGATTGTTACAATATAAGAATGTAAATAATGTCACAGTGAAAGGAGTAGAAGGCGAAGTGAGTTACTCGTATGCTGATTGGTTGCAGCTAAAACTGAATGGAACTTATCAGAATGCACGTGATATGAATAGATGGATGAATGATGGTAAGGAATCTGTGACCTACAAAAATAGACTTCCCAACCGTCCATGGCTTTATGGGAATGCGGAAATAATGTTACAGAAGACCAATCTATTTTGTAAGGATACGAATATACGCTTCAGCTATTTGTATCAATATGTACATTGGTTTTATCTGACATGGGAAGGATATGGCTCCCTATTTTCTAAAGCACATATCCCAACGCAAAATCTCCATTCGACAACTCTCTCGTATTCATGGGACAAAATGAGATATAATATCTCACTAGAGTGTAACAATATTTTTGATACAAAAGCTTACGACAACTATAAACTACAGAAACCCGGTAGGGAATGGATGTGCAAATTCAGAGTTTTTATTAATTAACAACATAATAAGATGAGGAAAATATATTTATTAGTAATCGTTGCAACCAGTATTTTTGTGGGTGGATTATTCACAGCTTGCTCTAACGATGACGAACCGAATCGGAATCCTGATGAGATATTGGGAGTTCATTATGATATTTGGGTAACACCCGGACAAAGTACCGGTATGGGTAGCAATGATGCAATCATCGTACAAAATTTGAAGAGTTTGGAAGGAGATAGTACTATTAACTTTAAGAATACCGGCGTAGATGTGACAGCCAAATTATATCAAGAATCTATTATTAAGGGCATGTACTATTATCAGATACCCAAAGAGAAAGACAGGTTTGGAAAGTATCAGATTATTAATGGTCAAATTATAACGGTCAAGGAACGTCCTTTCGATAAGAATACTTATAAAGATAGACGATATACACATGCTTGGTTGGCTAATAATGAACTTGTTGTCATGGCAGCTAATGGTGAAGCAAACGATGTCGTTTGGACAAAATATAATACAGATAATATGACTATTGAAGCCGAAGGAAGTTTAGATTTAGCTAAAAAGACTCGTGTGAAACAATATAGTACCTCTGGCTTGGCTACTTATCGTGCTAGTGATAACAAATTAATCTATTTTTTCTGCGAAAAAGCCAAAAAGGCTACTAAGCAGGTTTTTGCAGCCTTTATCAATCCGACAACAATGGCAGTAGAAAAATTAGATTCAACGACCGTAGGAGAAGAGATGGCCGGAACGGCTTATGGAGAGCTCTTACAGGATAAAAGGTTTTTTGACGATAATCAGAATCTATATCTTCCTCTGTTATCTAGTATAGCTGGTGCTAAATCTGCTACGTCTAAATATAGTCGTATAGTCAGAATCAATAACGGTGAAGAGAAATTTGACAAGTCATATATAGGTATGAACACAGGTACAAATAATGGCAAGATCGTAACTTGTGATTATGTTGGGGGCAATAAAGCTCTGCTCTATATCCAAGATCCTGAACATACAGGTACCAGTAAAGACAATAGACTTAGTAAAGGTTGGGGGGCAAACTATAATTGCTATTATGCATTACTAGACTTGTCTACTAATGTTTTGAAAGAGTTTACTTATAAAGGTAAAGCATTACCTTATAGCAGCGGGACATTTTCACAACGTTCATTTATCTTGAATAATAAAGTCTTTATAGGCGTAAATCCACAAGACAGTCCGGCATGTGTGTATGTCTATAATAAGAGAACGCAGGAGTTGACAAAGGGGATAACTATAGCTACCGGTTATCAATTTACGAGGATTACCCATATATTAGATAAGTAAAACGAATGAAACGTATTCCACAATTCTTATTGGCTGCTCCTACATCGGGTTCAGGTAAAACTACGGTATGCCGACTATTGATGTCGGCACTGACCAAGCGAGGGTTACATGTGCAGCCATTTAAGTGTGGTCCGGATTATATTGATACGAAGTTTCATGCAGTAGCATGCGGACGCCCCTCACTTAACCTTGACACCTTTATGGCTTCTACATGTTGTGTAGAAGCCATCTATACTCACTATGCGCAGAGAGCCGATGTCTGTATAGTAGAAGGCATGATGGGGATGTATGATGGGTATGACAGGGATAAAGGCTCTTCGGCAGAAATAGCATCCATATTAGATATTCCTGTGATACTAGTTGTCGATGCTAAAAGTGCAGCATACTCTATAGCTCCTTTATTGAAAGGTTTTATGGAGTTTCGTCCAAATATCAAAATTGCTGGTGTTATTTTCAATAAGGTAAATTCTGCTCAACATTATAATATGCTCTGTCAAGTTACAGAAGAATTGGAATTGCCATGTTTTGGATATCTACAAAAATGCAAAGATATAGAGCTATCTAGTCGATATTTGGGATTGAATTTCACCAAAATAAAGGAAAAAGACATGTCATACTTCCTTGAATATGTACAAGTTGACCAGTTATTGGAGAGTGTGATGCGCGATGTCCCGAAAGATAATGATTCATATTTAGCAAATATACCTCCACGAGGATGGAATATTTGCGTCGCAAAAAATGAGGAGTCATTCTCTTTCCTTTATCAAGAACATGTTGATATGATGGAGAAATGGGGGCATATTACTTATTTTAATCCGGAAGAAGATTTTACTATTCCGCGCAATACGGATTTGCTATATTTACCCGGTGGTTACCCAGAAAAGCACCTAGACGATTTCTCTGAATATACTATGCACGAAATATACCAATATGGTGAACATGGTGGACGTATATGGGCTGAGTGTGGAGGTATGATGTATTTGTGCAAAGAAATACGAACTCATGAGGGGAGTCGACGAATGGTTGGCCTATTTAATCACGTTATATCGGCAGAAGATGAGCATCGTAAACTTTCGTTAGGCTATCGTAAATTGCAATTACCCAATGGTCTGAAGTTACGAGGGCATGAATTTCACTACACTCAATTTGTGGGGCAAAGACCGCAAACCATAGCAGAAGTTCGCAATGCAAGAAACGAGATAGTTGATAGTCCATTTTTTAAGTATAAGAATGTGACGGCAAGTTATACACATTTATATTGGAATTATGGCAAGAATATACACAAAGACTGGTGATGATGGGCAAACCCACTTGCGCAGTGGTGTTAGAGTAGATAAAGATGATATACGGATAGAAGCCAATGGTGAAATTGATGAATTGAATTGTCATATTGGTGTTGTATGCGCTTCTATGCGAAAAGGAGATACTCGGAGACTCCTATTATGCAGGATTCAACAGGAGTTGATGACTATAATGAGCTTGGTAGCAACTCCACCGGGAAAAGAAAATCCACGTGAGGAAGAACTGAAAGAGCTAACTTCAGAAATGGAAACAGAGATAGATAGGGTTACCAAAGATAGAAAATTTCGCTTTGTATTGCCCGGTGGAACCTTCTTACAGGCCTATTTGCATATGGCTAGAAGTAAAGCTCGCACTGCGGAAAGACGATTATGGACTGTTAACCGCGAATATCCACAAGATAAAAAAATCATGGTTTTTATGAATAGGCTGAGTGATTTTCTTTTTGCTTTAGCTACAGATGAGGATTTTGACTAATAAATATATGACTGGTTTAAGGCCAATAATGCTGTGTGGCACAGGTAGTGATGTCGGTAAAAGTGTATTGGCAACAGCTTTATGTAGAATATTCAAACAAGATGGCTATGCTCCAGCTCCCTTTAAAGCTCAGAACATGGCCTTGAATAGCTATGTCACGAGTGATGGGTTAGAGATAGGAAGAGCTCAAGCTGTGCAAGCAGAGGCCGCAGGTTTAGAATGTCAAGTGGATATGAATCCAATCTTGTTGAAACCCCAAGGAGATCACACCTCACAAGTAGTATTAAATGGTCGTCCTATAGGTAACTACAGTGCACAAGAATATTTCCGCTCAGAAGGACGAGAACACTTGCAGCAAGCAGCTCATAATGCATTTGACAAGTTAGCCCAAATGTATCATCCCATTGTTATGGAAGGAGCTGGTAGCATATCAGAAATCAACCTAAAAAAACAAGACATAGTCAATCTCGCTATGGCTAGATATGCCGGTGCATCAGTCATATTGGTTGCTGATATTGATCGTGGTGGGGTTTTTGCCAGTTGTTATGGGAGTATAGCTTTGCAGTATCCCGAAGACAGAAAGCTTATAAAAGGGATTATAGTCAATAAATTCCGAGGGGATATGCGTCTATTTGAGGATGGGCGTAAGATGTTGGAAGAAGTATGTAAAGTTCCTGTTCTTGGGATTATTCCCTATTTCAACGATATTCATATAGAGGAGGAGGATAGCGTTGATTTAATATTTAAGAATAGGAGAGTAAGCCATGATAAGATTAATATAGCCGTAATATTGCTAAAGTATATTAGTAATTTTACTGATTTTGATATATTAGAGCGTGACCCACGTGTCAATCTATTTTATACTAACAATATTCAAGATATAGCACAAGTCGATATTATCATTATTCCGGGAAGCAAGAGTACATTGGAAGATCTCTATGAGCTACGACGTGATGGTTGTGCACAAGCGATTATGAAAGCTCATGAGAATGGTAAGACAATAATGGGAATCTGTGGGGGATTCCAAATGTTAGGTGAAGAAGTGCTCGATCCTAATCATGTGGAAGGAGATATAGATAGATTACCGGGACTTGGATTACTCCCAATGTCGACTACCATGGACTGTAATAAAGCGACTCAACGAGTAGAATTTTCTTTCGAGGGCTATCTCTTGAATGGCTATGAAATTCATAATGGTAAAAGTGTTTTAAGGGATGGAACTAGTAATTATGGTAAAATTGTAAATAGGGATAAGGTGTATGGAACATATGTTCATGGCATCTTAGATAATATTTCGTTTATTGATATTTTGTTAGCTCCCTATGCCGGCAAATCCCAAGAGGGTTTTAATCTTAAAAAGTATAAGGAAACACAGTATGATTTGCTTGCAAACCATGTTCGGTCTAATCTTGATATGGATTGTTTATACTCAATTATGAAGGGAGAAGTATGATAGAGAGTCTTCATGGCGACGATTTATATCGTTACAAAAATATTCGTATAAATTTTAGTTCTAATATATGGGGGCATGCAGAACTACATGAACTAAAAGCACAATTAGCTCATCGTTTGGATACTATTTCACATTATCCGGAACCTTATGCCCATAATTTAGAACTTTCTTTGGCAAATTCTATAGGAATTCACCAAGATGAAATATTGGTGACTAGTGGTTCTATTGATGCTATCTACTTAATATCAACACTCTTTTCTGATGCGGAACCGATAATTCCAAGTCCTACATTTTCAGAGTATGCATTGGCTTCCAATCGATTTAAGCATAAGGTTGAATCCTCGAAAAAGATTCATTGGGTGTGTAATCCTAATAATCCCACAGGATTAGTTATCCCAAAGAAAACATTATTGGAAGAGATTGATAGCCCGAGAGACATCTTTATCATAGATCAAGCTTATGAAGATTATACACTAGAGCAATTACTTACTGATGCAGAAGTAGTACGGCGTCCAAATGTATTTCTACTCCATTCGATGACAAAGAAATATTGTATACCGGGATTGAGACTTGGATATGTGGTTGGAAATAGAATGTTAATACAGGCATTACGAGAAATAAATCGTCCATGGAGCATAAATGCTTTAGCGCTGGAAGCTGGATTATGGCTCCAAGGGAAAAACGTATTACCAGCCACACAATGGTTGAGAAAAGAAACAGAGTTGTTTAGAAATCATATCAATCAATTAGATGGATATGAAGCTTTACCTACCCAGACCAATTTCTTCCTTGTAAAGATAGACCTTAAGAGAAGACCTTCCTCTAACATATTGAAACAACGACTAGCTCAAGAATATGGTATATTGATTCGTGATGCTTCTAATTTTGTAGGATTAGACGATTCATATTTCAGAGTGGCAACACAATTACCTGTAGAGAATTTAGAGCTAGTGGCTTTATTAGATCGACTTCATTAAAATGGCTTACATTGCAAAAATACTATCGTTAATTATAGGATGGGTATTGGATTTCTGCTTAGGCGATCCGGAGCGGCTCCCACATCCTATTGTATTATTTGGGAAAACAATTGCTTTTGGAGAACGAATCATGAATCGGGGACGGCATAGGATGCTAAAGGGAGGAGTCATGGCGTTAGCACTTATTGGCTCGGTATATACACTTGCATATTTTCTGATACATGAATTATCTTTCATATCTATCTGGCTTGAAATAGGCATAGAAAGTATTTTAATATTCTTCTGTTTAGCCGGTACCACTTTAATAAAAGAATCGAAGCAGGTGTTTAGTGCTTTAGAACATAGCCTTGAAGAGGGGAGAGCACAAGTATCAAGAATCGTGGGACGTGATACAAGTAGCCTTTCTGAACAAGAGATAAAACAAGCAACTCTTGAAACATTATCAGAAAACTTAAGCGATGGTGTCGTAGCTCCCTTATTCTGGTTAGCTATATTGGGTGTTCCGGGGATATTGACATATAAAATGGTTAATACATTGGATTCTATGATTGGCTATCGAACACTACGTTATCTTCTATTTGGAAGTATAGCTGCACGCATAGATGATATCGCTAATTATCTACCAGCGAGATTAACAGCTTTGATGATGTTGCTTGTAAGTGGGAAATTTAGACAAATAAAATTCGTAATGCACTATGGAAAGGCGCATTTAAGTCCCAACAGTGGTTATCCAGAGAGTGCATTAGCAGCAATACTAGATTGTAGGTTTGGTGGCTCTCATTTATATTTTGGAGAATGGGTTGATAAACCTATGATAGGTTTTAACCCTCGTGAACTCACCATTATGGATTTAAAAAAAGCAATTATTATCAATCGCTCAGTTGAGTTGTTGACAATAATTGCCTTGATTGTGTTTTATTTAACTTTGGCAGTTCTTTAATTTGCCGATTCAAATTCACGCAAGAAACGTACGTCATTCTCAGAGAACATACGCAAATCGCTAATACGATACTTTAAATTTGTGATACGTTCAACTCCCATACCAAATGCATAACCTGTATAGACACTAGAATCGATACCGCATGCCTCCAAATCATGTGGGTCTACCATACCACACCCAAGGATTTCCACCCAACCCGTATGCTTACAGAAAGTACATCCTTCTCCACCACAGATATTACATGAAATATCCATTTCTGCACTAGGCTCAGTAAATGGGAAATAGCTAGGACGCAAGCGAATCTTTGTATCAGCTCCAAACATTTCACGAGCAAATGTTAGTAAAACTTGTTTTAAGTCAGTAAAACTAACGTTTTTATCAACATACAGTCCTTCTACTTGATGAAAAAAACAGTGTGCACGTGAGCTAATAGCCTCATTACGGTAAACACGTCCCGGACAAATAATGCGAATAGGAGGTTGGTGATTTTCCATATAATGAGCTTCATCACCCGATGTATGGCTTCTCAATAGAACATTCTTAGTCACATCCGAGGAATTGGTTTGTTCTATAAAGAATGTATCTTGCATATCGCGGGCAGGATGATCTGCCGCAAAGTTTAGCATTGTAAACACATGCTTGTCATCGTCTATTTCCGGTCCTTGAAAGAGAGTAAATCCCATACGTTGGAAAATATCAATAATCTCATTTCTGACGATGGTTAATGGATGGCGTGTTCCAAGTGGAATGGGATAAGGAGTACGGGTAAGATCGAAATCCTCATGTTGGCTTTCGGCAGTATCTACTTTCTCTTTCAACTCATTCAATTTATCTTGAGCAGTTTGCTTCAGTTTATTGAGCTCAATACCTACTGCCTTCTTTTGATCTGCAGCCACATTACGGAAATCTGCCATAAGAGCATTGATTTCACCTTTTTTACTGAGATATTTTAAGCGGAGGCGTTCAATTTCTTCAGCATTTGTAGCCGTGAGTTCCGTCACCTCTTTCAACAGTGCTTCAATCTTTTCTAATAACATGCGTTTCAGTCGTTTGAAAAATATATGCAAAGGTAATATTTTTATGCTAAAAGAAGAAAGAATATAGAAATAAAGTTGTATTTTTGCACTGATTTGAGAGGGTATATTAAGACCCAAAATTTAGAGTCATGAGAAAAAATACTTTTTGTTTTTTTATTGTAGTAGTGGCTACAATAATCAGTTTTTCCATCACCGGTTGTCGGAATAAAAAGCCTTTGGAGACTATGGATTCTGTTGTTGTAGATACAGCCAGGATTGATAGCTCTGCTATAGATACAATGGATAATATAATAGCAGAAACTCCGATGCCAAAAGCAGCCGATGAACTCTTTGATGATTTTATTTTTAATTTTGCAGCCAATAAGAAACTTCAATTTGAACGCATTAACTTTCCATTGCCGGTTTATCATGACAATAAAGTCGAACAAATAAAAAGAAATCAATGGACGATGGAGCATTTCTTCATGCGTCAGGAATTCTATACTTTGATTTTTGACAATGCCAAACAAATGAAGGTTGTCAAAGATACTACGATTGACCATGTTGTGATTGAAAAAATCTTTTTTAAGAAAAAGACCATCAAAGAGTACGTATTTAATCGTATTAATGGCCAATGGAGATTAATAAATATTGCATATAAAGGGATGCATAAAAATCTTAACGCTTCATTTTTAAACTTTTACTATAAATTTGTTACAGATTCTACATTCCAAATTAATAGTGTGCATAATCCTCTACAATTTTCCGGTCCAGATCCTGACGATGATTTTGGCATTATGAATGGAACTTTAGAGCCGGAACAATGGTCGTCTTTTGCTCCTCAATTACCAAGCAATTATATATATAATATTCTTTATGGACAATCATATAAAGAGAGTCGTGAGAAAGTATTTGTAATTAGGGGTATTGCCAATGGACTAGAAACTGAATTGACATTCAAGTATTTAGGTAATTCTTGGAAACTTATTAAGTTGTCAATGTAGAATGAAATATTGTCTAAATTTTAATTTGTTAAATTACAATACATTTGGTATTGAGGCTAAATGTAAATCTTTTATTCAATACACAGATTTAGAAGATGCGAAGAAAACAGCTTCAATACTAACGGCCCCTTTCTTTATCCTAGGAGGTGGTAGTAACCTTTTGCTGACCAAGGATTATCATGGTACTGTTGTTAAAGCAGAATCGCGTCTAGATATAAAGGTTATAAAGGCAGATGCAGATAAAGTTTGGTTGCGCTGTTGGGCTGGTACTACATTTGATGATGTAGTAGAATATGCTGTAAATCAAGGATATTATGGATTAGAAAATCTATCACTGATTCCCGGTGAGGTTGGAGCCAGTGCCGTTCAAAATATTGGAGCATACGGGGTAGAGATAAAAGATGTTATAGATAGAGTTGAAGCTATAGACATTTCTACAGGACTAGAAGTGTCTTTTACCAATGCCGACTGCCAATATTCATACCGGCAAAGTAGATTTAAGAATGAATGGCATCATAAATACTTAATTACCTATGTAGTCTATTGCTTATCTACAAAATTCAATCCACGCCTAGATTATGGTAATATTCGTTCTTCTTTAGATGCTCAAGGCATAGATGTTCCAACTGCTAAGCAATTAAGAGATACTATCATATCCATTCGTCAAGCCAAACTTCCAGATCCAAAAGTATTAGGAAATGCAGGGAGTTTCTTTATGAATCCGATTATCAGCAAAGAACAACTTGGGCATTTAATAGAACTTCATCCTCAAATGCCACATTATCCAATTGATGAACTACACGTAAAAATTCCTGCAGGTTGGCTTATAGAACAGAGTGGCTGGAAAGGTCGGGCTTTGGGACGAGCAGCCGTTCATGATAAGCAAGCTTTAGTTCTTGTAAATAGAGGTGGCGCTACGGGAGCCGATGTATTAGCTTTATGTAATACCGTTCGTGAAGCTGTCTTGGAAAAATTTGATATTCAAATTAAACCGGAAGTAAATATTCTGTAGTTTATAAGATTATGCCAAAATTCACTTTTCTTGGCACTGGAACATCTAATGGAGTCCCTGTATTGGGCTGTTCTTGCGATGTTTGCCATAGTTGTGATCCACGAGACCGTCGATTTCGGTGTGCTGGTCTTCTAGAAACAGCCAATACTCGTATCCTTATTGACTGTGGTCCGGATATTCGTCAGCAATTGCTCCCTTTAGATTTTCGGCGTATAGATGCTGTGTTGATAACACATATACATTACGACCATGTAGCTGGAATAGATGACTTGCGTCCTTATTGTAGCTTTGGCGACATCCATATTTATGCAGACAGTTCCGTTACATCTGGTTTACAGCATACTATGCCTTATTGTTTTGGAGAAGATTTGTATCCGGGAGTACCTAAATTAAACATCAAAACGATACGGGAACATGAACTTTTAGCTATTGGAGATTTCCGTGTACTACCTTTTCAAGTATTACATGATGATTTACCAATACTTGCTTATAGATTTGGAAGTTTTGCTTATATAACGGATATGAAGACAATTCCAGATTCAGAACTTCCTTATTTAGAAGGAATTGAGACATTGGTTGTAAATGCACTTCGCTGGGACAGGCCACATCATTCCCATCAATTAGTAGGCGAAGCCATTGAGTTTGCTCATAAAATAGGTGCACGACATACCTATTTGACACACCTTACACATAAAATAGGATTACATGCTGAAGCAAGTTTAAGACTTCCTCAAGACGTTCAATTTGCCTATGATGGATTACAAATCGACGTATAACTACTTAGCTAGAATTATCATTAAGTAGGAGAAAGTTGCTATTGATATTTTTATATGTTTTTTTGCTCGTTAGCAAAATATCGTTTATACTCTGATTCAAAATTTGGAGTAAATATGCCTTTTCCTAGATTTTCATGAATTTCTTGCATAGTCCAAAATTTTCCATCAGCTAATTCTTCTTTGTTAATGGAGATAGGAATGTTATATATGGCCTTAAAAGAATATATAAGCTCTTGTTCCATTAGGCTCTCAAAGACATAATGGCCTAGCTCTGTTGGGCTAAAGTCCTATATATTTAGTTCCTCTTTCACCTCTCTTTGCAAAGCTGTAGTGACATCTTCTCCCAAATTTACATGTCCCCCACATGCAGTATCCCATTTAGATGGCTGTATATCTTTCCATTTCGGACGCAATTGGAGAAAAAGTTCACCTTGAGAATTAAAAATATGTAAATGTACTACAGGATGAAGAAGTTTACTACCATTATGTGCTTGTCCTCTTGTAATAACTCCTAGTATATTCCCTTCTTCATCTATATAGGGAAAATATTCTTCTAAATTGTCTTGCATGTTCAAAGTTTGGATGAGAATATAAATGTATTAGGAAATTGTTCTTCTAATCCATTAGGCACAATTCTAAATATTCCAAAGATAGCACTACCACTTCCACTCATCTGAGCATAAATGGCACCTAGATCGTATAAGGTTTGTTTGATAGCTGCCAACTCCTCATGAGCTTTAAATATTGGTATTTCAAAATCATTGTGTAATGCTTCCTTCCATGTCTCAATGGGCTGTCTAATAATATCTTTACAGCATTTTAATGGTTTTTGCGGGACAATAGATTGATATGCTTCTTTTGTAGAGATAGATATATCAGGCTTAATAATGACAATATAGTATCCATTCAAATTACCTTTAGGTCCATCAACAGGAGAGATGATGTCACCCAATCCAGTAGCATATGATAGCTCTGAAGTAATAAAAAAAGCACAATCAGCTCCTAGTTTAGCCGCATATCGCTCCATCTCTGCATATCCTATATTAAGTCTGAAACGTTCATCAAGTAATTTAATCATATAGGCAGCATCACTGGAACCACCACCAAGTCCGGCTTGAGATGGTATCTTTTTGTATAAATGAGCATGCACCCTTGGAAGTTCAAAATCGGACGCCAAGAGATTATAAGCTTTTACTACGAGATTATCTTGTTCGTTACATTCAATTACATTTCCCGTTATCTTCAAATCACAATCTGTATCTGAAGGAAAATCTTCTCCCATATATTTAATCTCTAGTGTATCATGTAAAGAGTAAATAGGATAGAATACTGTCTCTAGGTCGTGGTATCCATTACTACGTTCACCTATAATATTGAGCCCAAGATTGATTTTTGCACAAGGAAATGAAATCATAATATTATCAATATAGTATATTGCAAAGATAAAAAATAAATGTGAAATGCCTTTTAACAATACGTTTTTTTTTATCTTTGCATGAAATACAAGGAGTTAATTATGCCAGACAAAAATGATACGGTAAAGACGAAAAGAAAACAACAATCCAATATTGACACTAATTTCGGACATCTACAGCCACAAGCATTGGATGTAGAACAAGTGGTATTGGGTGCTCTGATGATAGACAAAGATGCATTTTCCATTGTTTCAGAGATTTTGAGACCAGAAACTTTTTATGAGCCACGCAATCAAAAAGTTTATCAAGCTATTCAGAATCTCAACATGAGCGAGCGTCCTGTAGATATTCTTACTGTTTCAGAAGAATTAAAACATGCAGGTACATTAGACGATGTGGGCGGTGCACAGTATATTGTGGATTTGAGTTCACATGTTGCCTCTTCGGCTAATATAGAGTTTCATGCTCATATTTTGGCTCAGAAATTCCTTGCACGACAACTGATTTCATTTGCTAGTAAGATAGAGACAAAAGCTTTTGATGAGACGGTTGATGTTGATGAGCTCATGCAAGAAGCAGAGGGAAATCTATTTGAAATCTCTCAAAAAAACATGAAACAGGATTATACCCAGATAGATCCTGTTGTTCAGCAAGCTATTGAAATACTGCAAAAGGCATCTGCTAATAGCGGAGGGCTCACTGGTATCTCTACTGGATATACAAAATTAGACGAGATGACTAGTGGATGGCAAAAGAGCGACCTTGTAATTATAGCGGGGCGTCCGGCCATGGGTAAAACTTCTTTTGCATTAAGTGTCGCTAAGAATATTGCGGTAGATAGCAGGGTGCCTATCGCATTCTTTTCTCTCGAAATGAATAATGTCCAATTGGTAAACCGTCTGATTTCTAATACCTGCGAGATTGGAGGTAATAAAATATTAAATGGACAACTATCCCCGGATGAGTGGAGCAGGCTTGATAAAAATGTTAGAAAATTAACCGGTTCACCTATATATATAGATGACACTCCCGGTTTGAGCGTGTTCGAATTACGAACTAAGGCAAGACGACTTGTCCGTGAGAAAGGTGTGAAGATTATCATGATAGACTATTTGCAGCTCATGAATGCAAATGGTATGAAATTTGGTAGCCGTCAAGAAGAAGTGTCTACCATCTCACGTTCTTTAAAAGGATTGGCCAAAGAATTGGATATTCCTATATTAGCATTGAGTCAGTTGAATCGTACCGTTGAAAATAGAGATGGGTTGGAAGGAAAACGTCCTCAATTAAGCGACTTACGAGAGTCTGGAGCCATAGAGCAGGATGCCGATATGGTTATTTTTGTACATCGACCGGAATATTATCATATCTTTGAAGATGAAAAGGGTAATGATTTGCATGGAATGGCACAAATTATTATAGCCAAGCATCGTAAAGGCGCTACCGGGGATGTACTTCTTACCTTTAAGGGCGAGTTCACTCGATTCCAGAATCCGGAGGCCGCTCCTGCAGCTCCACCCATGGAGGGAGGTGAGGTCCTAGGTTCTAGAATGAATGGTATTCCGTCTGGAGATTTCCCTTCAAGCGATAATTTACCACCGATTCCACCTTCTGATGTTATGCCTTTTTGATTAACACGACACGGAAGTTATAATTTGTAATATTAATATTCAAAAAAGTAACATATTGCTTGTATATATCGGATAACATTATTACTTTTGCAGAAAATAAAAGAAATATGACAGGACTAAACCTACAGAGCATCATTATTGATATTCGACTTAAGCGAGCCGAAGGAAGTGATGAGGTGTCTTGGTAGTCCTAACATATAGATATGTAAGCCTTTCTCACTTCCATTAGTGTGAAAGGCTTTTTCATTAAGTATAATATCATAATTCACATATAAATGAGCGACAAGTTATACATTTTTGATACAACATTGAGGGATGGTGAACAAGTTCCCGGTTGCCAGTTGAACACCATTGAGAAAATTCAGATTGCCAAGCAACTCGAACAATTAGGTGTAGATGTTATAGAGGCCGGATTTCCAATTAGTAGTCCCGGTGATTTCAATTCTGTCATAGAGATAAGTAAGGCCGTAACATGGCCGACAATATGTGCACTTACTCGTGCTGTAGAGAAAGATATTGAAGTTGCTTCCGATTCTTTGCAATATGCAAAACACAAGCGTATTCATACTGGTATTGGAACTAGTGATAGTCATATTAAATATAAATTTAATTCTACTAGAGAAGAGATTCTTGAGCGTGCTGTGAAAGCTGTTGCTTATGCTAAAAAGTTTGTTGAAGATGTAGAATTTTATGCTGAAGATGCGGGGCGAACCGATAATGAGTATTTAGCAAGAGTTGTAGAAGCTGTTATTGCAGCAGGTGCTACTGTTGTTAATATACCTGATACAACGGGCTATTGTCTTCCCGATGAATACGGACGGAAGATAAAATATCTGATGGAACATGTTGATAACATTGATAAAGCCATTATTTCTACACACTGCCATAACGATCTTGGCATGGCTATAGCCAATACATTACAAGGTGTATTGAATGGAGCAAGACAGGTAGAGGTGACAATCAATGGTATTGGCGAACGTGCAGGTAATACCTCTTTGGAAGAGATAGCTATGATTTTGAAGTGCCACCAAGGTATTGGTATTGATACAAACATCAATACTACAAAGATATGTCAGACTAGCCGTATGGTCTCTAGCCTGATGAACATGCCTATTCAACCCAATAAAGCCATTGTTGGTAGAAATGCTTTTGCACATTCTAGTGGTATTCATCAAGATGGTGTATTGAAAAATGTACAGACTTATGAAATCATAGATCCCAAAGATGTTGGGTTGGATGATAACTCTATTGTATTGACAGCACGTTCTGGCAGAGCTGCTCTTAAATACAGACTTCGTGTAAATGGAGTGGACGTAACCGATGAGAATAAGTTGGATAATATTTATCAAAAATTCCTTAGATTAGCCGATCAGAAGAAAGAAGTCAATGATGATGATATCTTGATGTTAGCAGGAGCCGATACGGCAGATGCTCATGCCGTGAAACTCGACTTCTTACAAGTCACTACAGGAAAAGGTGTGCGTAGCGTAGCAAGTATCGGACTTGATATCTCCGGACAAAAATTTGAAGAGGCTTCTAGTGGAAACGGCCCTGTCGACGCAGCTATCAATGCGCTGAAAAAAATCATTCAGAAGCATATGATACTGAAAGAATTTACTATTCAGGCTATCAGTAAAGGCTCTGACGATGTTGGAAAGGTGCATATGCAGGTAGAATACGAAGATAATATTTACTATGGATTTGGGGCAAATACAGATATTGTAACGGCATCTGTTGAAGCATATATCGACTGTATCAATAAATTTAGGAACAAGTAATATTTAGCTTTATGAATACATTATTTGACAAGATTTGGGATAAGCATGTTGTTCAAATTGTTAAGGAAGGTCCAACGCAGCTTTATATAGACCGGTTGTATTGTCATGAAGTTACTTCACCTCAGGCTTTCTCCGATATGCGTGCTCGCGGATTAAAATGTTTCAGACCCAGACAGATTTACTGTATGCCCGATCACAATACGCCAACACACGACCAAGATAAGCCTATCGAAGAGCCTGTATCTAAAAAACAGGTTGACACTTTAGCACAAAATGCCCATGATTTTGCACTTGTTCATTATGGGATGAATACGCAAGATAATGGTATCATCCATGTTGTAGGACCGGAAAAAGCACTTTCTTTACCGGGCATGACAATTGTTTGTGGCGACTCACATACTTCTACGCATGGTGCCATGGGAGCTATAGCTTTCGGTATTGGTACTTCTGAAGTCGAGATGGTAATGGCTTCTCAATGTATCTTACAGCAGAAACCTAAGAGTATGCGTATCAATATCAATGGTAAACTGGGTGACTTCGTTACGCCAAAGGATGTTGCATTATATTTGATGAGTCAACTTACAACCTCTGGCGCAACCGGGTATTTTGTAGAATATACTGGGGATGTGGTGCGAGATATGACGATGGAAGGTCGACTCACTCTGTGCAATTTGTCCATTGAGATGGGAGCACGTGGTGGTTTTGTAGCTCCGGACGAAACCACATTTACCTACTTGAAAGGACGCGAATTTGCTCCTAAAGGTGAAGAATGGGATAAAGCACTGGCTTATTGGAAGACTTTGAAGAGTGGGGAAGATGCAGAGTTCGACAAAGAATTAAATTTTGAAGCGGCAGATATTGAACCCCGTATCACCTATGGAACCAATCCGGGTATGGGTATCGGCATCTCTGAATGTATCCCTCATTTGGATAATATAGAAGAGTCTGGGCAGGCTTCATTCCTGAAGAGTCTTGATTATATGGGATTTACCCCCGGTGAGAAATTACAAGGTCATCCTATAGATTATGTATTTTTAGGTGCTTGTACCAATGGTAGAATAGAAGATTTCCGTGCATTTGCCTCTATTGTCAAGGGATATCAGAAAGCCAAAGATGTGACTGCATGGTTGGTACCCGGTTCATGGGCTGTGGATAAACAAATTCGCGAGGAAGGAATAGATAAGATAGTTGAAGCCGCTGGATTTAAAATTCGCCAACCGGGTTGTTCTGCATGTCTGGCTATGAACGACGATAAGATACCAACTGGAAAATACTCTGTATCGACTAGTAATAGAAACTTCGAAGGTCGTCAAGGCCCCGGTAGCAGAACGATTTTGGCGTCTCCTTATGTTGCTGCCGCAGCTGCTATAACTGGTAAAATCACTGATCCACGTATTTTATAGAAATTATTATGAAACAGAAATTTGATGTAATAACCTCTTCATGCATTCCATTGCCTTTAGAGAATGTAGATACAGACCAAATTATCCCTGCCCGTTTTTTAAAAGCTACTGATAAAGCCGGATTTGGAGATAACTTGTTTCGGGATTGGAGATACAATAAAGATGGTTCGTTAAAGGAAGACTTTGTCTTAAACAATCCATCATATAGTGGTTGTATCCTTGTTGCTGGTAAAAATTTCGGTTCAGGCTCCTCACGCGAACATGCAGCTTGGGCCATTGCCGGGTATGGCTTTAGAGTCGTTATCAGTTCTTTCTTTGCCGATATTCACAAAAACAATGAGTTGAATAATTTTGTTTTACCGGTTGTGGTATCAGAGGAATTTCTACAAGAATTGTTCGATACGATAGAAAAAGACCATCAAACCCAAGTAAAAGTAGACTTACCCAATCAGACAGTGACCAATCTTGCAACAAATCGTTCGGAGCAATTTGAAATCAATGCCTATAAAAAACATTGCCTGATGAATGGACTCGACGATATTGATTTCCTTATTCAGAGTAAAGATAAAATAGAAGAATGGGAGCAGGCAAACAAGTTATAGAAATTATGGACTCCACCTTACGAGATGGAGAACAAACTAGTGGCGTATCTTTCTTGCCCCATGAGAAGCTCATGATAGCGAGAATGTTGCTACGTGATGTCAATGTCGACAGAATAGAAGTAGCATCTGCTAGAGTTTCAGATGGTGAAAAAGATGCCGTCAAGAAAATCTGTCGTTATGCTGCTAGCGTTGACATGCTCAATAGGGTAGAGGTGCTAGGATTTGTAGACAACCATAAGTCTATAGATTGGATTCGTGAATGTGGGGGACGTGTCATCAATTTACTTGCAAAAGGCTCTTTGAAACATTGCACACAGCAACTTAAGAAAACTCCCCAATCACATATTGCCGACATTAAAGAAGAAGTAGCCTATGCGGAGCAAGAGGGTGTCTCTGTTAATCTATATTTAGAGGATTGGTCATCCGGAATGAAAGACTCTCCTGAATATGTTTATCAGTTGATGGATGCACTTCATAGTGTTAGTGGGATTCGACGATTCCTTTTGCCGGACACCCTTGGTATTCTTAATCCACTACAATGTTTGGAATTCCTGCGCAAGATGATTCGTCGGTATCCTAATACTCATTTCGATTTCCATGCACATAATGACTACGATTTGGCAGTCAGCAACTCTTTAGCTGCGGTCTTAAGTGGCGCAAAAGGTATTCATGTCACGGTCAATGGGCTAGGTGAAAGAAGTGGTAATGCGCCTCTAGCATCTGTTCAAGTCATATTGAAAGACCAATTTCATGCCATTACACACATCAATGAGGGAATGCTCAACGATGTGAGTCGACTTGTCGAAGGATATAGTGGGGTTGTCATTGCACCGAATACTCCAGTTGTAGGCGATTATGTCTTCACACAAGTAGCGGGTGTACATGCCGATGGTGATAGCAAAGACCATCTGTATTGCAACGGCTTAGTCCCGGAGAGATTTGGTCGGAAGCGTGAATACGCTTTAGGCAAAAATTCCGGTAAAGCTAATATCATTCAAAATCTAAAAGATTTAGGATTAGAACTCACACTCGAACAAACAAAGGCGGTTACCAATCGAATAACCCAACTCGGCGATCGGAAAGAACTTGTGACACAAGATGACCTACCCTATATTGTCAGTGATGTATTGAAGCATAATGCACCCGAAGATAAGGTAAAGCTATTAAGCTATATGGTTTCTACATCATACGGGCTAAGACCGATTGCAAGTCTGAAAGTAGAAATCAATGGCAAGGAGTATGAGGCCGATTCTACCGGCGACGGACAGTATGATGCTTTTGTGAGTGCATTGCGTAAAATATACAAGGAATGCCTAAATCGTACCTTTCCAGTTCTTGACAATTATCAAGTAACAATTCCACCGGGGGGTAGAACCGATGCTTTGGTACAGACTGTTATTACTTGGCGACAGGATAAAAAGGTCTTTAGAACACGTGGTCTCGACGCCGACCAGACCGAAGCTGCCATCAAGGCAACATTTAAGATGTTAAACTTAATTGAAGAATAAATATGGATTTAAAGATTGCAGTGTTATCAGGCGATGGTATCGGACCTGAAATCATGAAACAAGGAATAGCCGTGATAGACGCTATCGCTAATAAATTCGGTCACCGTTTTTCTTATACAGAGGCCATCTGTGGCGCTCATGCCATTGATGCAGTAGGCGATCCATTCCCGGAAGAGACTTTTAAAGTCTGCATGGATGCCGATGCCGTATTGTTTGCTGCGGTTGGAGATTTACGTTTTGACAATAATCCCACGGCCAAAGTTCGGCCAGAACAAGGTCTGCTGGCTATGCGAAAGAAACTGGGACTATTTGCCAATGTACGTCCTGTAGCCACATTCGATTGCTTACTTCATAAATCACCATTGAAAGATGAGTTGTTGAAAGGTGCCGATTTCATCGTCATTCGAGAGCTAACCGGTGGCATGTATTTTGGTGAAAAATATCAAGACAATGATAAAGCCTACGACACAGATATCTATACTCGTCCCGAAATAGAGCGCATTCTCAAGGTCGCTTTCGAATATGCCATGAAGCGCAACAAGCACCTTACTGTTGTTGATAAGGCTAATGTGCTTGCTTCTTCACGCCTATGGCGACAGATAGCTAAAGAGATGGAACCGGCTTATCCTGAGGTTACCACCGACTACATGTTCATCGATAATGCCTCAATGCGTGTATTGACAGAGCCCAGATTCTTTGATGTAATCGTTACTGAAAATACTTTTGGCGATATTCTTACAGATGAAACTAGTTGTATTACAGGCAGTATGGGCTTGCAACCATCTGCATCTTTGGGTGAGCATACCCCTTTGTTTGAACCGGTACATGGCTCTTGGCCACAAGCTGCCGGCAAAAATCTCGCCAATCCAGTAGCTCAGATTCTTTCCGCAGCTATGTTGCTTGAACATTTTGGGCTGAATCAAGAAGGTGCTTTGATACGCAAGGCTGTCGATGCTAGTCTAGATGCAAACGTACGCACGCCCGAAATACAAATAGAGGGTGGTGAGCAGTACGGCACAAAAGAAGTTGGAAGTTGGATAGCCAACTACATTGCAAAGGCTTGATAACCAATAATAAGGAATAAACACTCGTGCTTTCCATCCCGACTTCCTGTACGTGATATTTGAGCAACAAATCACGCATTTCGTACAGTTCGACTCTGCAACGACCCCAAAGAGCCTCTTTTGACGATCAAGGGAGTATGTACTTGATAAGTGATTGAAAATGAGAATATATGATAATTGACAACAACATATTTGAAAGGGCTGACCGCATTGCTGCGATCAACCCTTTTCCCTTTTTTTGGGGGGAATAAAGCTGAAAGAATCTACTTGATCCGCTCCACGGTCAGTCCGCCCGGCTCTATCTTGAAGTCGGCCTCCGGCGCGGATTGCATTTCACGGCGGTATCTTGCCCCGTCCGCAGGTGCGGATTGCATTT
>NZ_KQ960621.1 GCF_001553265.1 Prevotella sp. DNF00663
AGTAGTACCCTTATATAATAGGTACACAAAAAATTCTGCACGCTAAAAATCTATCAAACGTCCATTAGATACCCACAAACCATCTGAATATAAGCCACTTACGAACAAATACCCATATTTCAGAAAATAGGAATTAAAGGGGTGTTTTCTCGCAAAAAATGGGGGTTCTCGTGCTTCAAAAAGGAATTAAAGGGGGTTATTCTACTGCTTTTTGACCATCCAAATGACCACCCAACAGACCACCCAACGTGTAAAATAGCACTTTTTGAACCTCCGTTTTTTGTCGCCATTCAGGAACTGGCAGGCATATTTTTAGTAGTCCAGACCAGCCAGAACGCCTACCATTTGAATGCCATTAAACAGCCGTTTGAACACCCTTTAACTGCCATTTACACGCCCCTGCCGCTTCCTGTCATTTTCGTGACATCGGGCAAATGCCCTCTGCGCCAGTCTTCCAGCTGTCCCGCCACCCATTTTTACCCCCTTTTTCGTATTTTTCGCCAGTCTTTCCACGTTCTTTTAACGCCCACACTTCCGTTTTGCCACTTTTTAGCCCACGTCGTCGCCTTTCGCTCCTTTTCCGCATACTTACCCACCGCCCACCATTTCGCGCCTTGTACGCCCTTATTTTCCCTTTCAACGTTCCTGCGCTTCCGTCTGGACACAAAAAAAGCGACCGCCGCAGTGCCATTTCAGC
>NZ_KQ960622.1 GCF_001553265.1 Prevotella sp. DNF00663
CAGGAGGAAGAGAAGAAGAAGCAGGAGGAAGAAGAAGCAAGACGAAAGAAAGAAGAGGAGGAGAAGCAGAAGCAACTTACGCTCAACCCTACTTCAATCACGTTGACGTCTCTTCAAACAAAGAACGTAGAGATTAAGAACGGAACGGCACCATACGAAGCAAAGGTTGCTAATGACGAGATTGCCCGTGTAAGGGTGGATAATAAAGATAACTATATCGCTGTTACTGGCTTAAGAGAGGGTACGACAGAGATTGTGGTAACCGACAAGAATATGAAAACAGGAAAGGTGACTGTTACGACGCGCAATCCTCAACCCATCACGGTAAGCAAGGCTAACGTGACATTGTCGGTTGGCAAAAGCGAGCGTGTAAACATTCAGTCGGGACGCTACCCTTATAAGGCTGTGGCCGCAGATAAAAGTGTTGTTGAGGTGTCTGTTACGGATGCAACGATAACAATAAAGGCCTTGAAGGAAGGAAGAACGGATGTGACTGTGACGGACAAGGTCGGTGCTAAGGGACGCATAGCTGTTACGGTGTCGAAATAAGTTTAGTGGTTAAATATATTGGTGTGTTGTGTTTACACACCCCTCCTCCCCCTCTTCAATGCATGTTTCTACAAGTATTGTTGAGGGGTTTCTTTTATTTTTAGCCAAATGGGTTGTTAGATCCAAAACGTGTTTTTTAAAATTTAGGGAATTTCAGTTAATTCACTCCAGAACCTCCCAAGAGCATCCATAAACTGCATTCTTTTTACTCTAAAATTTCACCTCTCATCAATAGATTAAATAAAATGAAAAAAAGAGCTATTTTCTACCCTATTCTCTTGATGATACTCTTACACACAACAGGGTGTAAAACCTTAGTATCACATAGAACGAGTATGAAAATTATGACATACAATGTTGCTATCTTTATGAGAGATTCTATGTATCCTCTCAACTATAAAAATATTGCTGCCGGCATACATGAGCAAAAAGCAGATGTGATTTGCCTTAACGAACTTGACAGCATGACAACAAGAACCCAACATGAATACCAATTAAAACAATTAGCCTCATTTTTCCCAACATACGAATACAAATTCGCTAAAGCTATGGATTATCAAGGTGGCAGTTATGGTGATGGCATCCTCTATAGGGCAAAGTGTGTAAACCAATATACAATTCCATTGCCTAAAGCAGAGGGAACAGAACCTAGAGTAATGGCCGTTATAGAGACTCCGTCTTATATCATTGCTTCTGTACACTTAGACGTAGAGGAGAAAGCCCATCAAGCCCAAATAAATGCAATTAACAACTTCTTCGCCACACATTTTAAACATAGCGATAAACCCATCTTTTTAGGAGGGGATTTAAATGCACATCCACTCTCTGAAACTTTAAAAACATTCGGACTCGATTGGGTAGTATTATCTGAGCAGTCTCCGACTTATCCTGCACTTGCGCCCAATGAATGTCTAGATTATATACTTTGGTATAAACATTCACGCAAGGTGAAACTACAGCAAACCCAGGTTATCAAAAATTTTAAGAGTAGTAATATCAAAAACTCTTCTGACCATTTACCGGTTATGGTCGAAGTCATTTTCTAAAAATCAATTCATTATTCATGAAAATACGCCGCTTTTTATTCTGCTCTATACAACATTATGCCTCTTCATACTTGGGCATGCAGTTTCTTATGCTCAAAAGGTTGACTATCGAGTAATCCCTATTCCTAATACAATACAACCTATTCAAGGAAAGGGATTCTTACTAAATTCAAAAGTCAATATATGTATTCAAACTAAGCATCATTCATTGAACAAGTATGCAATCTTTCTTTCAAATTACTTAAAAGAGCAACACATTATCATCTGTAATCGACTCAACCCTCGGTCTAAGGTGTAGTTCGTTCCATTTCATGGCACGTTTTCTCGCCATGGCAGAGCTTAAGTAAACTTAGCTCTGCTCATCTGGCTTAACGAAAACCTTCGGTTATCAGTACAACGAAATCATCCGTTCTCTCATGAGTATCTACTTCTGTGGCGGTTCATGTACCCCAGGATGTCACTACTCATTTGATGAACCACCTCTCGCCTCATCCGACACTTCGCACTTGTAGCTCTGATACTATCCTCAGAGCGATAAAGGAGTTGACGAAAGAAAAAAAAGTTTGGCTTCCCGAAAGAAAGCTGTTCTTTTGAAACCCTACAATCTCCTACTTTAGATATTCTTCACACAAGGCGACCCACAGCGAGGCACCTATGGGAAGGATTTCCTGATCGAAGATGTACTTAGGATTGTGTACCATAGGCGTTTCACCATTACCTAACATGATGTAACTTCCTGGTCGTTCTTGCAACATAAAGGCAAAGTCTTCACTGCTCATCACCGGCTTGCAAGGGTACACTACATTTTCCTCTCCAAAATATTTGCGTGCCACTTCGGCAGCAAAAGCTGTTTCTTCGTGCGAATTGACAAGTACTGCTCCGGGTTGTCCTTCTTTTATTTCATATTTACATCCAAAGCATTCTGCTTGGGCAGAAGTGATCTCACGAATACGTTGCAACACCAGCTTACGCCCATCGGGCTGCATGTTGCGCATAGACAACTTGAGTACAGCTTCGTCTGGAATAACATTTCCTGCATTACCTGCTTGGAATGAGCCGATGGTGACCACGCCATTATTCCAAGGAGAGAGGTTGCGTGCTACAATCGTCTGTAGTGCCATCACCAAAGAAGCACCCGCAACGACGGGGTCAATGCTTAATTCGGGCATAGAACCATGACCGCCACGCCCCATTAAGCGTATCTCCCAATTATCTACAGCCGACATTGTTTCTCCATCATGGAAATGCAGAACCCCCTTTGGTAGCCCTGGTACATTGTGTATGGCATATATTCTATCGGCATTAAACTTCGTGAAAAGTCCATCATCTATCATCGAAGGACCGCCCTGCATGGTCTCTTCGGCAGGCTGAAAATAGAAGTAAACGGTACCATTAAAATGCTTTGTGTCTGCCAGATACTTAGCTGCCCCAAGTGCCATAGCACTGTGACCGTCGTGTCCGCAGAGATGAGAAATACCGTCATGCCTACTTTTATAAGGTAGGTTATTGATTTCTTGAATAGGGAGGGCATCCATGTCGGCTCTAATACCTATTTTCTTCTTTCCATCGCCATGCCTTAGTACACCGACCACCCCCTCAATGCCATGTTTTCCTACATGTTCATGAACCTCGTAGCCCATATTCTTTAGCAGATCGGCAACATACTTGCCTGTATTTACCTCTTGGGTAGATAGCTCAGGCTCTTGGTGCATCGCTTCCATCCACTGTTTCATCAGTGGCAACATAGCAGCCAATTCTTTCATTGGCTTTACGTTCATTTTACTCATATCCCTTAATTCCGCAACACTATTATAAATTAAAC
>NZ_KQ960623.1 GCF_001553265.1 Prevotella sp. DNF00663
CTCTATAAATGAAGGTTTTGCAGAGGTCTCAAAACGTCAGCTTGGCCTCAACAACTGGGTACAAGCAGGCTACTTCGTACATCACTTTGGACTACAAAGCGCTACAAGTACGTCGTTCAAAATTTCGATGGAAGAACCTTTATGTGAATCGGCGTTCGACAGCGACCGACTCCTTGGTCTCATGTACGCACATAGCAAAGGACGATTTTTAGGTACATTCAGTTTCTTTTCGGAGACAGAAGCCATGAAGCTAACGTCCGAAAAACTAGGCAACCAAGACGTAGGAGCCATGACACGACTAGTATATCGCCCACTCCACGAAACAGGAAAGATATTGCAAGTGGGCATGTCGGCTGCCGTCATGTCGCCACAATACAGCAGCACAGACAGCCTCAACCACAAGCAATATACCTTGGCGGCCAACTTCCCTACCCGCATATCGAAGTTGAAAGCCGTTTCTAGCACCATCAACGAAGCACAAACGCTCTATAAATTCACCCCAGAACTATTGGCTGCTTACGGCTGATTAGCCCTTGAGACGCAGTATTACTACACACATATCAACCGCAAAGGCACACTACCGAGATATAAAGCAAGTGGCGTATATGCAGCAGTGCGCGGCCTTATCAAAGAGCATGCCTATCAATATAGTAACAATGACGGATGTATCAGTACACCGGAGGGCGGAAATATGGAACTGGTGGCAGCGTATAACTACACCGACCTCTCCGACCACAAGGCCGGCATACGAGGCGGAAGAAGCAATGACTGGTCGCTGACCTATAATTACTACATCAATAAATACGTATTGGTGCGTGTTCGCGGATCTTATACGCGCACTACCGACCGTGCCGGTTACGACGACAACGAAGTAAAGATACTGGAGACAAGATTGCAAATCAAATTTTAAAAGCCAAACTCAGCCATTCGTCCGGCAGCATAATGCCCCATGCGACGATAGCCTTCGGCATTAGGATGTAGCCAGTCTTCCTGACATTCGGGGATGAGTGCTTGAGGCTCTTTCGGATCGCTCATCAGCCTATCGAAGTCTATAACGCCATCAAGGTCTTTCGTGGTACGTATCCATTCGTTCACCGTCTCACGCGCAGCCTCATGGAATGGCGTATAGTAAGAATGGTTCTTAAATGGCGTAATGGTAGCTCCAAAGACCTTTAAACCGCGTGCATGTGCCTCTTTAGCAAATTTGGCATAAGCCTCTATCATCTGCGCAGCCACCTGTTCGCTATTACCTCGGCTATGCCCGATGTCGTTTGTTCCTTCAAAAATGATAACAGCTTTCAGACCGCGTTGCCCCATAATATCACGACTAAAACGCTTGATAGCAGGGTCGCCAAGCCCATATCCGAGAATCTCATTGCCTCCGATACCCAGATTCAACACGCCAAACTTCCCTCCCAATCGCTCGCTCATGATGTCGGGCCAGCGATTTTGATGGTTTGTAGTGCTGCCTCTGCCATCGGTAATGCTGTTCCCAAGAATGGCGATACTGCCATTTTCCACCCCATAGACATCAATAGCATCAATGGTAAACCAGTAATCGGCTTTGGCAGCATAGGTAAATTTTGTGCGAGGTGTGGACGCTCCGTTAAGGATATATGACGTCGTGCGCGAACCGGGATGCCACGTGATGTCCTTGGAAGATGCACCATAGTTAATGGTTATAGCTAGTCGCTGCAAGGGCTTCAGATTATATTGTACGGCATCCGACACCACCGAACGCCCCGGAGCGATGGTAACATTGCGCTTCTTAGCAAATTCCAGATAGCGAGCGGAATGAATATCAATGGTCGAAGAGTCGATGGAATTGGCTATATAGACCGACTTGATTTGCAATGGGCTCTTACTATAGGCGTTAGACAACTGTAGTCGCAGCGTGTTTCCGCCCAGCGACACGTGCACTATCTGCCGAATCGACTTGCCGGTAAGTTCGGTTTTCTCCGACATATTGTTCTTCGTGATAAACTGTGGAGCCGTGGCCCACGTGCCAACCCAACTGAATGTCTTCGCCATCTTCAACTGCTGTGCAGGTCGCTGGGCATGAATGGACGGCAGCAGCGCCATGCCGAGAACTAAAAGTATGTATAAACGTTTCATTGCCAAAAGCATAAAAAAGAGACGGTAGGCGTCTACCGTCTCTATATACTGACCTAATTACTTCTTAGGCCTTAATATCTTATTATATTCATCGGGCTGACTCAACAATCGGAGCGCCTCTTTCATCGTCTTATCAAACCGAAGATTGAACTTTATTTGGCCGGCCTGATAGTAATAAGCCGACACGATGTTGCGCCCAAGTTCCTGCATCAATTCAGCTTTATTCTTATCCAAGTCTTTCGCAATGTTATGACTAAGCTTCTTCTCCAAATTATCGAAGTCGGCTTTAGCGTCGTCGTAATAACCTTCAAACTTAGCTAGTTTCACCAAATTCTTCAGATATTTCTCGCTCTCACGGTCGTAGCTGAACTTGCTATTGATGACACGCTGACGGAAATCTTGCCAGTCTTGCTCTGAGAGTTGGAACTCAGTGGGTTGCGCAATAGTCGGATGTTTGGCGATATATTCCTGTTCATAGGTCAACATTTGTTCGGTAGAGTCGATAATACCTGCATATCCGCTACGGTTAGACAGGTATAATGTCAAGTTTGACAAGGTATCTGGCTTCACCTCTACATCTGGTTTGATGCCGCCACCATCGCGTACTTCGCGCCCACCGGCCGTATAAAAGACTTTTGTCAAAGAGTCGGGAATGTGCTCGGTATATTCACCACGCTTGCGATTATAGTTGATAGCTTGGATACAACGACCACTGGGAATATAGTATTTGTTGGTCGTCAACTTCATCATACCGTTGTACGGCATTTCGAGAGTCATCTGTACAAGGCCTTTACCATAGGTACGTGTGCCCATAATCACGGCACGGTCGAGGTCTTGCAATGCACCGCTCGTTATCTCGCTTGAGCTGGCTGTGTGACCATCTACCAATACAACGATGGGCATCACGGTATCAAGTGGTTCCACCGTTGTGCGGTAATCGTGGTTCGACGATTTCTGTTTACCACGATTAGAAACGATGACCTTGCCATTCGGCACAAAGAGATTGACGATGTTCACAGCCTCTTGTTCCAGGCCACCACCGTTGCCTCTGAGGTCGAATACCAACTGTTTCATGCCCTGACCTTTAAGGTCTATGAACGCCTTACGCACGTCTTTGGAGCACTTTTCGGTGAATGAATTCAGATTGATGTACCCCACACTCGGTGTCACCATGCCATAATAAGGCACGGCCGGCATCTGAATGGCACGACGAGTAATCTTCACTTTCGTCGTTTTATTGGTAGACGGACGCTTGTATGTAAGGATAAAACTCGTACCGGCTTCACCCCTGAGGTGATTACTTACATAATCATTGGCTTTTCCTTCCATTGATTCATTGTCAATAGAAAGGATGATATCCCCCTTCTTCAGGCCTGCTTCAGCAGCTGGCATCCCCTCATAAGGCTCGTTGATAACAACCTTTTTCAATTTAAAATTATAGCTGATGATGGCACCAATACCCGCATACTTACCTGTGAGAACCGTTTTAAATTCCTTGGTCTTATCTTCCGGATAATACTCTGTATAAGGGTCGAGCGAAGAAAGCATGGCATTGATACCATTGCCGATGACAGTATTGGCATCAAGCGTGTCTACGTAGAGCAAGTCTAGATTCTTGTAGAGCACATTGAATACATCAAGATTCTTTGCCACATCGAAGTTATGTTCCTTGCCACTCTGTGCCATTGCAGGGAGAGTTGCTAGCAACAAGAAGAGAGAAAGTATTTTCTTCATACTATTTATGCTTGAAATTTGAATTACAAAAGTACGATATTCCACCCGTATAGCCCTCTAAACAGATAAAAATTATCATATTTTAGACTTCTCGAATAATTTTATTCCCAAAAGTTTGGCAGTTTCAAAAAAACACAATACCTTTGCATCGCAATTAGAAAACAAGCTTCAATAGCTCAGTTGGTTAGAGCACCTGACTGTTAATCAGGGGGTCGTTGGTTCAAGCCCATCTTGAAGCGCAAAGAGGATTACCGCAAGGTAGTCCTCTTTTGCGTTATAAACAGTGTTGCCAAACACTTATAAAAGAAATTCCCCGAAAGCTCTTTTACGAACTTCCGGGGGATTTCTATAGAATATCTTACTTATTATCTTTTATATATTCACTCCCTCTACCCTGTTTAATCCTGTGGACTAAACTCCACATCGGCAGTGATATAGATAGTATTGCCAATGAAATCAGGAAGATATTGAGGTGCAATACCGAAATCAGAGCGATTTACCGAACCTGTAATTCTGAAACCGGCAACCTGCTTCTTGGTCATTGGACTAGTGATAATGCCGAAGAATTGGACGTCAAGCGTTACTGGACGCGTCACTCCATGCATCGTAAGATTACCCGTCAGGCGACCACGAATCTTCTTAACCTTCTTGAGTCGTGTGCTCTTAAACGTCAATGTAGGAAACTTCTCTACATCAAAAAAGTCGGCCGTACGCAAATGATTATCACGCATTTCTACGCCTGTATTGATGCTTTTCACCTGTGCCGTGAGACTTATTTGAGCATCACTATAGTCGGCTTTCGACGTTTTTGCAACAATATGAAAGCTATCAAACTTGCCACGAACACGCGAGACATTGGTATGTTTTACCTCAAACCCCAACTGCGAATGAGCCGGATCGTTGTTCCATATAGTCTGTTGAGCTGTGGCAATATTGCTTACCATGAGCAGTCCGAAAACCACTCAAAATACTTTTTTTATTCTGTTCATTTCCATTATCTTATTCTTTTATAACTCTCTAATTCTTGCATTTTGTATGACACAAAGGTAGAGAGAACATACGAATGAGGCAAGGAAACGAACAGAATATTATCTATTACGATATAAAATTACCACATTTGTGGTACGGAATCAATTCAGTTTCGCAGCCAAATAATCGAGAAAGGGGCGCAATACCTTAGCGGCAGGCTCGGCCGTACGACTACTTAGCTCGATTTCTTCGCCCATTCCATTGAGTACGTTGAACTGATAATGAGCATTATGCTCTATCTCTGCCACCGTCTTTTGCAACTTCTTCACCACCACAGCATTACGCATAGAGGGCTGCATATCTATCTGTTCAAGCAATTGAAGAGTGAGATAAGCCATATCACTCACCTTATTCATCCATGGATGGATGTCGGCATAGAAGATACTATCAGACTCACAAGTAGACTTTTCCATCACATCTATCTTGCTACAAGCCTCCAATAGCTTCGTCATTTCGGCTTTTAAAGCATGGCTATCACCCGTCTGCTTATAGTCGTTGACCAACGATGCCAACGGCTCATTGTCATAATAACGAAGATATTGCGTGAGATATTCGAAAGCAGGAGCTTTCTCTTGCCCCACCACGGCACGCACAGCAGCTTTGAAATCGGCCTCGTTATCAAATCCGGCATTGTTCCATCCATAGTCGCCCACGCCGAAGAGAGCAATCTTGGAAGCTGCACCTTGCTGCATAGGATTAGAGATAAGCGCACTCGCACCCTTCAATTCCTTAGGCAGTGTAGCTTTGTTGTCAATCCATTTTTCATCGGCAAAGTTACCATAAGTGTCGCGAACAAAGAGTTTGGTCATATCGTTGTCGTTGCAAGGATAGTTCCACCACCAAGCAAGTCCACGTCCCAGCTCGCCCGAAACAATCTCCAAGTCCTTGGAATTAGGAACAGTCCACACTGCGGCGCCTGTGATATAGACAACCACATGCTTCGGTGTGTTGCCCAAAGCATTGAAGAAATTCTTGCGTTTATCCTCCTTTACCCACGAGTAAGCATAGAGTTGGGGTACGAAGTTAATCGGTTTCACCGTGTCGGCAGGCGCAGAATAATGGCGATTCCATCGGTTTTCGACAGCCTGTTGCACCAACGTGAGTCGCTCGGCATTGAGCTTGAGCGTGGGAGCATCGCTCGGAACGCCCACGTCATCGACGAAAACACCGAACTGACGGACACCCAGTCCGTACATCAACTCAAACTTCTGCATGATCTTATCTATCACTGCCGACTCCTTGGGGTCGGTAAACGCCTTACCCGGATGGATGGCCCAGATGAAGTTTACTTTGTTCTGATGAGATACATTCACGATGTCGCGCATCATATCCTCGGACAGATAGCCGATAGACTTCTGCTGTTCGGTAATCTTCTTGGGGTAAGCCTCACCCCATTTCTGCGAATGATAAGGGTCGCTCTTGGCACCATACATATAGGTGTTCATTTTATAACGTGCCATAAAACGGAATAAATCCTTGGTCACATCGGCATTGTAAGGCACACCATAGTATCCCTCGATAACGCCACGATACTGTATATCGGCATAATCATCAATACGAACGCAAGGCAAATTCTTTGTTCCACGGTCCAGCATCTGCTCCAATGAGGCCAGTCCACAGAACGTAGCATCGGTATTTTCACCCAAAATCAACACGTTAGCACGCTTCTTGGCGTCCCCGGTCAGCACGAGAATATGACGGTCGAACTTGCCTTTGGCGGTGAGTACCTTACGGTCTACCTTGAGTTTCTTGGCCATACGGTCGGCATACCCCTTAGCATTGTTCACGCCAAGATAAACCACAGAGAAGCCTACGGGAACCTTCTTGCTTTCAATTGCCTTTAATCCTTTATCGGCAAGAATGCCCTTTGCCCGCTCAATCGTGGTCTTATCAATACCCCCATCGGCCATGATATACACTTCGTTCGTAAAAGATACCGTTCCTGCCATCGCTTTCTGACTATGCGTAACAGGATAAATGGTGTAGACATTATCCGCCTTGCCCACCACCGCGGAGGCTGCAACGAACAATGTCAGCATTAGATGTTTGATGTTCATATATTTAGATAAATTGTTATTTGATTGCTACAAATATACAACTTTTTCTGCTTTACGACGGTATCCTACGTAAGTTATGGATACAAACTCATCACTTTTCACTCATAACCGAGTTTACTCGTCTACTCGTTAACTTGTCCAATATCAGACTGCAAGGTCGATGCAGCGTTGCTGTTCAGGCTTCTCAGTATTGCTGAAGAAGCGGGACAGTTTCCTTGCCAAGCCCCTGCAGTAGCCGACGAATTATGAGTGAGAAGTGAAGAGTGGGGAATTTTGCGGAATAAGTATAATCGGAAAATTAGATTGTGCAATTTTAC
>NZ_KQ960624.1:0-27200 GCF_001553265.1 Prevotella sp. DNF00663
CCTCGATTACTGAATGTAGTCGGGGCTTTTTTAGTTTATATAAGTGTATGAAGTCTATATGGGATAAATTACATCTGTGCTATCACTGTTTGATGAGGATACCTCGAACACGTGGGTTTGGTGTGCAATCACCTTTCGCTTATCGCTTTCTTCGTCGAGTGGTAGCTCCTAAATCGAATGGAACTTGGCCTGTTTTATGGCTATGTTCCAATAGAAGTCTGCGCAAAGAGAAGTTATTATCTCGTTTGAATGAATATTGCTGTGAGAAGAATTTAACCTATGTAGGTCTATTGGGGGAGGAAATCCCTACATATGAAGAACTTTTGGAACATTTAGATATAAGTACGGTATTATTTATAGATGGTATTCAGAAGAAATCAGAAATGAAGTATCTATGGTTAAAATTATTAGAGGGAACACATCGAGGGGGTGCTTTTGATTTGTATGATTGTGGTATTCTTTTCTTCAATCAGACTTATTATAAACGAGTATATAAGGTGAATTATTGACATAAGCATGCTTGCCTGTTCTACAATAAAGTTTAAATTTATACTTTATTGTAACTCATATGTAAAATAATATATAAAACACTTGGGAATAAGAAGAAAATTGCTATTTTTGCACGCAAAATTGTTAACGATAAAAACGCAAATAATATGTATTGGACACTTGAATTAGCTTCCAAGTTGGAGGATGCACCTTGGCCAGCAACGAAAGACGAATTGATTGATTATGCGATTCGTTCCGGTGCGCCACTAGAGGTATTAGAGAACTTGCAGGAGATTGAGGATGAAGGTGACGTCTATGAAAGCATAGAAGACCTTTGGCCTGATTATCCTTCCAAGGACGACTTCTTGTGGAATGATGATGAATATTAACTGACTGTAGATAAGGTCGACTGAGTTTAATCAGTCGGCCTTTTTAGTTTTATTCTTACAATAATAATAAGGTATCTGCGTTATAGAATCGTGCAAAAACGGTTCTACATCATATTATTTACTTTTCTTTCCATGACTCAATGGGGCATGGCACAGTATGATGTGTCATTCAGTCACTATTTTGATATGGAGCCATCGTTCAACTCAGCAGCAGTAGGTAAACAATCTAAGCTAAATATTACAGCTACTTATGCACTTAATATGGTTGGCTATGAACATAATCCACGTACATTATATGCTGCCGCCGATATTCCTTTTTATTGGGCACGTAATTATCATGGAGCCGGTATTCAGTTTATGAGCGACCAACTAGGTCTGTTTACCCATCAAAGATTAGGGCTTCAGTATGCCTATCGACATCATCTATTTGGAGGAAATTTGGCTATCGGTACACAAGTTGGTATGCTAAGTGAGAAGTTTGAAGGGAGTAAACTAGATATTGAAGACACTAATGATCCTGCTTTCGCAAAGACTGATGTGAATGGCAATGGACTAGACATAGGAACGGGTGCGTACTATGAACATGGAATTTGGTACGCCGGAATATCCGTTTTGCATCTTAATGCGGCAACCATCAATCTAGGAACGACAAATGAATTAAAGATAGATCCAACCTTTTATTTGACAGCTGGATACAATATTCAATTCAGGAATCCGTTTCTAATGATGAAGTTATCGGGCTTGATGCGTACAGATGGAACAGCTTATCGAGGCGATGTTTCAAGTCGGTTGGTTTATATGAATCATGAAAAGATGATGTATGGTGGTCTATCTTATAGTCCAACAAACTCTGTAACATTCCTACTGGGTGGCACTTTCCATGGCTTTGTGGTGGGATATAGTTACGAACTTTATACATCGGCCATTCAGCTCGGAAATGGTAGTCACGAACTTTTCGTGGGTTATCAAATAGACATCAATCTTGTTAAGAAAGGTAAGAATAAACATCAAAGCGTAAGAATCTTATAAGTAGATATGAAAATGAAGAATATAACCATCTCCTTTTGCATTGCGATAACAGCATTGACAGCCACCGGATGTTTCAGTGGAAAGAGTATGTCGTCGGGAGGCAGAGGCGGAGAAGTGGTTGGAGTAGGCGGACGTGCCTTCAACGAACCTACCCCTTATGGTATGGTGAAAGTGGAAAGAGGCTTCCTTCACATGGGAATAGATAAGCAGGACAGTCTGTGGGGGAAACAAACACCAGTGAAAGATATTTCTGTTGATGGCTTCTGGATGGATGAGACCGAAGTTACCAATTCTGAATATAAGCAGTTTGTGATGTGGGTACGCGATAGTATCCTTCGCACACGTTTGGCTGATCCTGCTTATGCCGGCGACGAAAGCTATATGATTACAGAGGATAAGGATGGCAATCCCATCACTCCACGTGTCAATTGGAAGAAGCCGCTGCCTCGTAAACCGAATGAGGATGAGCAACGAGCTATCGAAAGTATGTACACCACAAATCTTGTGACAGGTGAGAAATTGCTCGATTGGCGTCAGATGAACTATCGTTATGAGATTTACGATTATACAACAGCGGCCTTGCGTCGTAATAGGATTCGTCCGCAAGAGCGTAATTATAATACCGATGTAGACATCAATCCTAATGAAGTGGTCATGATTTCCAAGGATACCGCTTATGTGGATGATGAAGGGAATATCATCTCTCGTACCATTGACCGCCCACGTACCAATGATTGGGACTTCCTGAATACCTATATAGTGAACATCTATCCCGATACCACTTGCTGGGTAAATGATTTCAAGAACTCTGATAATGAGATGTATTTACGCTATTATTTCAGCAATCCTGCATATAACGACTATCCAGTAGTAGGTGTTACATGGGAACAAGCCAATGCCTTTTGTGCTTGGCGTACCGATTATTTGTTGAAAGGTATAGGCGGTGAAGCTCGCTATATACAGCGTTATCGCTTGCCTACAGAAGCCGAATGGGAATATGCTGCACGTGGCAAAGAGGGTAATGAATTCCCTTGGGACAATCAGGATATGAAGAATGGAAAGGGATGTTTCTATGCAAACTTCAAACCGGATAGGGGAAATTATACCGAAGATGGCAACCTCATAACAAGTAAAGTGAGAGCTTATGGCTCAAATAGCAATGGACTCTACGATATGGCAGGTAATGTAGCCGAGTGGACCAGCACCGTATATACTGAGTCTGGTGTCGATGTTATGAACGACCTCAATCCTCAATTGTCTTATAATGCAGCTCCTGAAGATCCCTATCGCTTGAAGAAAAAGAGTGTGAGAGGTGGCTCGTGGAAAGATCCGGAGAGTTTTATCCGCAGTGCATGGCGCACTTGGGAGTATCAGAATCATCCACGTTCGTATATCGGATTCCGCTGTGTACGCAGCCTTGCCAATTCAACGACTAAAAAGAGTAAAAGATAATGTCACATTATAGTAAATTCAATATCATCTATCGTCTGCAGAAGTGGATGGATAGCGTGCCCGGCCAGACGTTCTTGAACTATGCTTATAGTTGGGGAGCTGCCATTGTGATTTTGGGAACTTTATTTAAGTTGACTCATTTACCCGGTGCCAATCTCATGTTGTTTCTCGGTATGGGAACCGAGGTCTTCGTCTTCTTTCTTTCCGCTTTCGATCGCCCATTTGACAAAACGGCCGCTGGTAGAGACATACCTGTGCATGTGACAGAGGAATATTTGGAGGGTATTGTAACGGCAGAGGATACTCAGTCGCCTACCCAGTCTCCTACTTATACCCCTCAACCGACTGTCGCGCCTGTTGTCGAATCGGCAGTTGTTGCTCCTGTGGTTCAGACGGTAGCTGCAAATCCGGAACTAGAAATAGCTCAAAGTAACTATGTAGACGAGTTGAAGAAATTGACAGAGGTGTTAAGTAAGGTTGGTGAACAAAGTACTCGACTCACTCGTGACAGCGAAGAGATGGAGAATCTCAATCGTACGCTTACCGGAATTGCTAAAGTATATGAGATGCAATTGAAGAGTGCCAGCCAACAAATAGGAACTATTGACCAAATCAACGAGCAAAGCAGATTGATGGCTCAGCACATCGAACAGCTCAACAAGATTTATACTCGTATGATAGAGGCCATGACCGTGAACATGCGTGCCGCAGCTCCGGGCTCCATCTCCAGCGGTCAAACGCTCTAGTTATCAATCTTCTTAGTCTAATTATAGAAATGGCAATCAAGAAAAGACCGGTATCTCCACGTCAAAAGATGATCAACCTCATGTATGTGGTGTTGATGGCTTTGCTGGCTTTAAATGTGTCTACCGAAGTGCTGAATGGTTTTTCCATTGTAGAAGAAAGCCTAGACCGCACCACTCGCAATTCCACCAAGGAGAATACGGCATTGTATGAAGACTTTGCCAATCAAGCCAAGAATAATCCTGAGAAGTTGCAGGCATGGTTTGCCAAGGCTACGCAGGTAAGAGAGATGAGCGACTCGCTTTATAATTTTGCTCAAGAGTTGAAGGAAGCCATCGTACGCGAGGCCGATGGGAAGGATGCCGATTTGCGGAATATAGAGAATAAAGAAGATTTAGAGGCCGCTAGCTTGGTGATGTTATCGCCCGGTACTGGCCGTGGGAAACAGCTTTTCAATTCTATCAACGTTTACCGTGGGCGCATTTTGAAGCTCGTCTCCGATTCTGTTCAGCGTCAGCTCATTGCCAGCAATCTCTCAACTGCTTTACCTCGAAAGGCTTATGCGATGGGGAAAAATTGGCAAGAGTATATGTTCGAGAATATGCCAGTGGCTGCAGCCGTCACTCTCCTGTCTAAGTTACAGAACGATGTGCGCTATGCCGAGGGCGAAGTGTTGCATACGTTAATCTCTAATGTAGACCTCAAAGACTTCCGGGTAAACAAACTTGAGGCATACGTTGTTCCCGAATCCAAGACCGTTATCAGTGGAGATATGTTCTCCGCTCGTATTGTAATGGCTGCTGTAGATACTTTACAGCAACCTGAAATCTATGTTGGTGGACAGCGTATATCCGGAAACACTTACCAATTTACGGCCGGTGGAGTAGGCGAACATAGTTTCTCAGGTTATATTGCAATGCGCAATGGACGTGGTGATGTTATCCGTAGAAACTTCTTACAGAAATATACAGTCGTAGGACCGAGTGCTACCGTGTCGGCCGACTTGATGAATGTGCTCTATGCCGGCTATGATAATCCCATCAGCATCAGTATTCCCAGTGTGCCATTGAATGCTGTTTCAGCTTCCATGTCGGGTGGTGGATTTCGTTCGATAGGCATGGGGCGTTATATAGCTCGCCCCACGACGATAGGACAAAAGGTCACTATTCAGGTATCTGCCACGCAAAATGGACGCTCTCGACAGATGGGTAGCTTCACATTCCAAGTTCGTAAATTGCCCGATCCGGCTGCTTATTTACAGATCGGTTCCGACCGTTTCCGTGGTGGTGCACTCTCTAAGGCTGCCCTTATAGCTTTGGATAATGTGAGTGCTGCCATAGACGATGGAATCCTTGATGTGCCCTTTCGTGTACAAAGTTTCGAGACTGTGTTCTATGATAATATGGGTAACGCCGTGCCGATGGCCTCTGAGGGAGCTTCGTTCTCTGCTCGTCAGCGCGATACATTCCGTAAACTTTCACGCAATCGTCGATTCTACATCAACCGTGTCACGGCTGTAGGTCCCGATGGTATCGTGCGTCGATTGCCGGCAAGCATGGAAATTATAGTTCGATAATCTTTTTGAAATAAAATATAAGACGATATGATAAGATATTTATTGATATTGGGATGTCTTCTTTTTACATTGCAGACAGTCGAAGCTCAGTCGCCTAAACGGCGAGCACAGCAACAGGAACAAGCCAAAAAGAAGTCTGAAAGTCCCACCTTGCGTTCCCAAATCTCTTTTCCAACTTCGGTAGGACCTCATGAGGATGTTGTTTGGCGTCGCGATGTTTACCGCCAACTCGATCTTACCCATCCTGCTAATGGTGGTCTTTATTATCCAGTAGAGCCCTCCGGTGGTCAGATGAACCTTTTTACCTATATCTTCAAGTTGTTCATGACCGGTAATATTCGTGCTTATGAATATCGACTGGATGGTAACGAAGTGTTCAATGATACCGCTGTGGTGAATCGAAAGGCTTTCTTAGACAATTATCATATCTATTATGAGCGTACCGACCGCGGTGTGCATATCGACGATAGCGATATTCCCTCTCGCGAGGTAAAGGCTTATTATATCAAGGAAGCTTCTTACTACGACCAAACTACAGCCACTTTTCATACCAAAGTTTTGGCACTATGTCCTGTCATGTTGGGCGACGACGATTTCAGTTTCACTCCATCTAAGTATCCACTATTTTGGGTGAAATATGATGACTTAGCTCCGTTCCTCAGCAAGCAGATGATGATGGCGAGCGACGTCAACAATGCCGCAACGATGAGTATAGATGATTTCTTTACTATGAATCAGTATCGTGGTAAGATTTATAAGACCAATAATATGCTCGGTCAGACATTGGCGCAGTACTGTGCTACAGATAGTGCCATGAGTAAAGAACAGAAACGTATTGAACGTGAAATAGCAAGTTTTGAGCATCGTATGTGGGGTGACCAAACACGTAAAGACTCGTTAGACAGTATTGCCAAGCTAGACCAAAAGCAGATAAAAGTTGCTAAGAAGTCTAATCGGCGTACTCGTACCACGACGGTACGTATCAATCGACGTGCACGTGGTGTCAGTAAGGCGTCCTCCGGCTCGGCTACGGTTACCGTCAGACGAGAAAGACACTAGAGATAGTCGCTTCTCTGCCTTCTCTGTAGAGGAGTAGGGGCAAATACTATTTATCTCTATATGATAGAAAAAGTTGATGGGAGTTAAATAAAATGTAGCCATACATTTCGTTTAACTCCTTTTTGTTTGTCTACAAAATAATGCTAAATATGTGGCTCGTTATCGGAAAATAGCTATTTTTGTAATTGTGAGAGAGAAGAAAATCATGTATTATTCATTAAAAAGAAGAATTATCCTATGAAGAAATTATTATCTACAGCTATGTTGACCATAGCAATGCTTTTTTCTACCAATGCGCAAGCACAGGTAAAATTTGGTTTGGCCGGCGGTCTCAATGTCACCTCTATGTCGTTTAGCAAAGACGTTGTTCAGTCTTCCAACCAAGCCGGCTTCTATGTTGGTCCCACAGTCAAGTTTACACTGCCCCTTGTAGGGTTAGGAATTGATGCTGCTACTTTCTACGATCAGCGCTCAGCTGAGTTGAATGGTGAGAAGGTTAAAAAGCAGTCTATTAATATCCCAGTCAATTTGCGTTATAATATTGGTTTGGGTAATTTGGCAGGTCTTTATTTCTCAGCTGGTCCACAGTTTGGTTTTAATGTTGGCGACGATGAGTTTAAGTGGGCAGACAGCAAGGCTTACCAGAACACTTTTCAGATGAAGAAATCTAGTTTTAGTATTAATCTTGGTGCCGGTGTAGAGTTGTTGAAGCACCTAGAAGTAGGTTTCAAATACAATATTGTATGTGGAAAGAGCGGAGATATCAACGTGTTGGATGCAGCCGGAAAGGCTCTCAGCAATACATCTAAGGGACGTTACAATTCTTGGCAGGTTGGTTTGGCGTACTATTTCTAAATCAACATGATTAAGAATATCGTATTTGATTTCGGAGGGGTATTGGTGGATTGGAATCCTCATTACCTCTTCGATTCGTATTTAGGGAGTAATGATAAGGCCGATTGGTTCTTGTCGAATATCTGTACACACACTTGGATTCGCCAGATGGATGCAGGTAAGACCTTTGATAAGGGAGTAGAAGAGTTGGCTGCACAGTATCCTGATTGGGCTGATGCTATCTACACTTATCGGAATCGTTGGCGTGAGATGATTAGCGGATTGATTCCGGGCATGGAAGACTATGTCAAGCAATTGAAGCATGAAGGCTACCATGTATATGGCTTGTCTAATTGGGTGAAGGAGACCTTCGACATTGTAGAGCACGAGTTCTCTGTGTTCCAAGAATTAGAGGGGATGGTTATCTCCGGTCGTGAGGGAGTCATCAAGCCATTTCCTGAGATTTATCAACTTTTGTTGACGCGCTATCAGCTTAAAGCCGATGAGTGCGTGTTTATCGATGACGTGCTTGAAAATGTAGAAGGGGCTCGTGCCGTCGGTATGCAGGGCATCCTGTTCCGTGGATTGGACGATTTGAAGAAAGAAATTAATAATCTGATATGATTAAATCTTTATTTGTTTTGGCTGGTATATTGACTACATTTGCAGTGAGAGCCCAGTCGCTGCAAGAACAGCGAACGCAAGACGAGGTACTTAGTCGGCTAGAGGTTTTTGACATAAAGACCGGTACCCATCGCGTGATTCATGAATTTCCTTACCGTATAGAGGCGCCTAATTAGAGTCCGGATGGTAAGTGGATAGTCTATAATTCTCATGGCCGGCTTTATAGAGTGTCGGCATTTGCCTAATTTCAATGTGGTTTTGCGTCTTATGCAGAGTGATGGTAAGAACGACCGAACAATAGTGGAGCTGTTTGGAGGGCAAGGTACTATCAACGTCAACTCTTGGTCGCCCGATTCAGAGAAGTTCGCTTATGTGAGCTATGAGTTGAAATAAGGTGTTGGAGTGGGAACATTGCCAAATCTTTATACTTGAATATCAATACGGGAAGAGCTTGATGATGTTCTATTGATGGCTTTTTTCTTTGAAAGAGGGGCAGCTAGAGGTTACTGCCGAGGCGTGGCAAAGTATCTGTCTCGGCTTTGCAGCGATGCAGAAAGGGTTAGGCAGTAATACTGATTAAGCCCTGCAACATTGTAAGTTTTTAGAGTTTTTGTGTCTCTTGATTGTTGAATGAAAACTCTTGTCGACTAGATACAAAACAAATAGCGACTTTCTTCATATAGAAGAAAGCCACTATTTACATCTTTAATCGTTAAGACTGTGTGCCTTATGGAAGTGTGATAGCTTCGTTAGGGCAAACGCTAGCGCATGTACCGCACTCTGTGCAAGCATCAGCGTCGATTTTGTAGATATCGCCTTCAGAGATAGCTCCTACCGGACATTCGTCAATACATGTACCGCAAGCAATGCAGTCGTTTCCAATTACGTAAGCCATAATGTTTTGTTTTTATATTTAATAATGTTTTTGTATACTATCTATATGTAATAGGATACCTATATTTTGTTTTCGCAAAGGTAGTATTTAATTTTGATATACCTATAAATAGGTATTCACTTTTTTTCTTATTTAAACGAAGTCTTAATTGGATTTTGAGCCTGTAAGTTTGTTAGCTTATGAGGTTTTGGTATTATTTGTGAGCGAGTAAAAACCATATTTATAAGCATTTTCTTGCCTGTGTCGGCATAAAATACTAACTTTATTGCCGAATTAAGGGCATAATCATGCCGATAAAGGAGAAAAGATATGGAGTATATATCTGTTAAAGCATTTGCAGAGACACACGGGATAGCCGAACGAACAGTGCGTAATTATTGTGCCGGGGGCAAGATCCCTGGTGCATTTCTGACGGGAAAGAGTTGGAATGTGCCGGCAGATGCTGCCTTGCCTAAAAGGAAAAACGCGCGTAAACAGGCGAATATGCTTTTGGAAGTATTAAGGGAGCAAAAGCATATTGGAATGAAAGGTGGAATTTATCATCGTACTCAGATAGATTTAACCTATAATTCCAATTATATAGAGGGAAGTAGGTTGACCCATGAACAAACACGCTATCTCTTTGAAACCAGTACTATCGGTATAACAGAAAGTAGTGTGCGTGTTGATGATATTCTAGAAACTGTCAATCATTTTCATTGTATAGACATGATAATTGACCATGCCAATGATAAACTTTCAGAACATTTTATTAAACTTTTGCATGGACAACTAAAGGGGCAAACTACAGATAGCCGAAAGGAATGGTTTAATGTGGGCGATTATAAGCAACTGCCAAACGAAGTAGGTGGTATGGAAACCTGTCCACCAGAAGAGGTTCATAACCAGATGAAAGCTCTCTTAGGCGAATATAACAAACAGACAATTCATACTATAGAGGAGATAATCGATTTCCACCAACGTTTTGAAATGATTCATCCTTTTCAGGATGGTAATGGACGTGTAGGCAGACTTATCATGTTTAAAGAGTGTTTGGCTTCTTCCATCGTTCCTTTCATCATTACCGATGAACTCAAGATGTTCTATTATAGAGGGTTGCATCACTGGACAACAATACGTGGATATTTGTTGGATACATGTCTTTCGGCACAAGATAATTATAAATCTATACTCGATTATTTTAGAATAAAATATTGAAGAAACGGCATAAAATTCATATTGCTACCTCGTGTGATAGTGTTGAGTACTGTGTGTTGCCACAATAATTCAATAGGTATATCGTTTTGTAGAAAGATATGAAAAGAATTTGTCTCTATATATTAATAGGGTGGATGGGCTTACAACAGGTCTGTGCTCAGCGGGTGGTGGAGAATCGTCCGTATACAGACCTGCGACCATTCCACTTTGGTGTGTTGGTAGGTACGCATTTACAAGATTTGGAGTTGACAAATGTTGGACCACAAACGATTATTCAGGAAGATGGAACAACGGTAGATGCCTTGATTACTTGCGATCAAGATAGGTGGGATGCCGGCTTTACTGTTGGAGTTTTGGGGGAATTAAGGTTGAGCGAACACTTCCAGTTTCGTGTAGCTCCTGCCATGTATTTTGGTTCTCATCATATTACTTTTCATCATTTTAAGGTTTTAGATGCTGCTGGACAACCTACTGAACAACAGCAGGAATTAAAGACCGCATATTTCTCTACAGCTTTTGACTTGATTTTTGCTGCCCCTCGTTCGGGAAATCATCGACCTTATTTGATGGTGGGATTGACACCAATGTTGAATCTGAGTCGCAAAGAGCAAGACTATTTAAAGCTAAAGAACACAGAAGTGTTTGCCGAAGTTGGTTTGGGATGTGACTTTTATCTGCCTTTCTTTAAGCTACGTCCGGAACTCAAGTTCCTCTATAGTCTGACAAACAGTTTGGATAAGAATCATGCTAGCGAACTCAAGGATAAGAATATGTTGCCTTACACGATTTCAGTAAATAAAGCACATAGTAAAATGATAGTACTGACGTTCTATTTTGAGTGAGGAGTTATATCGAATTAGGAATGAAGAATGACTAATGAGTAGTTGAATCCTTAGGATAAAATAAAAAGGACCATAATTGCTTATGGTCCTTTTTTATTGGAAGTAAATGGAAGTTAGAAGTGAGGAATTCATTGTGATTGCCTTAAAGATAATGAACATTTGTCCGTTATCTCCGCGAATAACTCCCGATTAATTTCTCCACTCTTTACTCATTAATGCTTTCTTCTATCGACTTCAATACGTAGTCGAGGATTTCCGGAGTGTGGCATTGTGAGATAAAATTGCCTTCAAATTGTGAAGGGCTCACATAGATGCCACGTTCCAACATACGATTAAAGTAGCGTGCAAAGCGTACTTGGTCGCTCTGTTTAGTATCTTTGAAGTTCTGTGGATTCTTCGTATTGAAGAAGAGGGTGAACATACTACCCACATGATTTAGGTAAATGTCCTTGCCTTCGATAATCTTCTCTAGACGAGTACAGAATTCATTGCTTCGTTTTTCTAGTTCCTCGTGGAATCCAGGAGCTGACAGTTGGGTGATGGTTTCAATGCCAGCTGCCATAGCTACAGGGTTGCCACTCAATGTTCCGGCTTGGTAAACGGGGCCATCGGGGGCTAGAACCTTCATGATATCGGCTCGACCACCAAAGGCAGCACAAGGGAATCCGCCACCGACAATCTTGCCGACAGTCGTCATATCGGGCTTGATACCGAAACGTTGTTGGGCACCGCCGAAGGCAAGACGGAATCCGGTAATCACTTCGTCGAAGATGAGTATGGCGCCATGTTGCTCAGTGACACGGCGAGTAGCTTCGATAAATTCACGTGTTGGAGGTACGACGCCCATGTTACAAGCTACGGGTTCGATGATCAACGCAGCTACCTTGTCGCCATTTTCTGCAAAGTATTGCTCCAAAGCCTCAGTATCATTATAAGGCAATACAACTGTGTACTTGGTAAAACCATCGGGAACACCAGCCGATGAAGCATTGCTAATGTTGGCAACGGCCGAGCCGGCAGACACCAATAGATGGTCGGCATGGCCATGGTAACATCCCTCGAACTTAACTAAAACATCGCGACCGGTGAAGCCACGGGCTACGCGAATAGCCGACATAGTAGCTTCTGTACCACTGTTAACGAAACGGAGGCGCTCCATAGAGGGGAATGCTTCGCGTACTTTCGTAGCCAATGTGGTCTCTGCCAGTGTCGGAATACCATAACTACTGCCACGCATGACGGCCTCGGCAGCTTTCTGACTGACGGTAGGGTTGTTATGACCGAGGATGAATACACCCCACGACATGCAGAAGTCAATGAAACGATTATCGTCAATGTCGGTGATGTAAGTTCCTTGTGCTTCTTTGACGAAGAGGGGAGTTGTCCCTACGGCTTTCAAAGCGCGTACGGGACTGTTTACTCCTCCGGGTATAACCTGCAATGCTTGTTGAAAGGCTGCAGCCGATTTAATTCTTTCGTTCATGCTGTCTCCTTATCTTTTAATTTCAAAACGATCGTTCCATTTTTCCATAAACTCTTTGGCATAGTATGAAATGATGTACTTGGCACCAGCGCGTTTGATGGCAATGAGGCTTTCAAATACAACACGTGGCTCGTCAAGATAGTTAAGTTTGGCAGCTGCCTTGAGCATACTATACTCTCCACTCACCTGATAAGCAACCATCGGAATATTCGGGAAACGCTCAACACCACGTGCAATCATGTCGAGATAAGGCATAGCGGGCTTTACCATTGTCCAGTCGGCACCTTCCTCAATGTCTGCAGCAATTTCTTCTAAACCTTGGTCGTGAGTGCGATAATCCATCTGGTATGACTTACGGTCGCCGAAAGAAGGAGCTGAGTCGGCTGCATCGCGGAACGGACCATAGAATGCTGACGCATATTTAGCGGAATAAGCCAATATACGACAAGTCTTGTTCAATCCTGTTTCATCCAGCTTCTTGCGCAGCGCTTCAATTTGTCCGTCCATCATAGACGATGGAGCAACGAAGTCGGCACCGGCTTTGGCATGTACGTAAGCCATTTGAGCTAATAGTGGTAAGGTAGAATCGTTCTCTACATTGTGGTCGTGGAGAAGTCCACAATGTCCATGACTTGTATATTCGCAGAGACATACATCGGTGATAACCATGACGCCGGTAACATTCTTTTTGATGGCTGTAGTGGCACGACAGACAAGGGCGTCGTCGGCATAAGCCAAACTACCACGCTCGTCTTTCAACTTATCTTCGATGACACCGAAGAGCAAAACCTTGTCAATACCTAGTGCTTTCACCTCTTTAATATCCTCAATGAGGGTATCGATAGAGAAGCGATAGACACCCGGCATGGTGGAAATCTCTTCCTTGATATTCTCTCCTTCGACAACGAAATAAGGATAGATGAAATCTTCTGCTTTCACTTCTACGTCGGCATATTTGTCGCGTGTGGCTTGGTCTTTGCGGTAAATTCTAAATCTTTTCATATCTTCTTTGGTTTAAATATTGTTCTGTAATGGCTCCGCGGGTGATATAAATCTTGTCAGGGGGCAAGCTTCCGTAGAGTTGTATGAAATGGTCGATGGTACTGGGTGATGTAAAGATGATGCTATCTATCTCTTCCAGATTGACCTTTATGGGACGGAGAGGCATCTTATTACGATAAGCAGTAATGGGATAGAAGGTAAAACCTAGCTCTTGTAGTCCCTTGGGGATAATGTCGAGTGCTCGTTCGGAGCGTGGACAAATGATTCTGCCTTGTGGCGGAAAAACTTTGAAGTGCTCAATGATACCGTAAGAATCGTCTTTTTCGGTTTGCTCAATGTGCGTTGCACCAGACTCTTGTAAGGTCTTGGTGGTTACTCTGCCGATGGAAACAATGCGTTGTTCACCCCATGTTGCTCGTATCTCTTGCATGGCTTCATACCAAAACCTCACTGCATATCGGCTCGTAAAAAGCAGTGTATCCGATATGGTGAGGCTTCGAATGGCTTCGTATAGCTCACTTCTGTCATCCAAGGCCACCAACTCGATGAGTGGGGTATGGATGTAATCGGGGTTCTGGCTGTGTGTTCCGGTGAAGAGTGTACGCATGAATTAATCGTTTATTTGGTCGAGAATACTCCCTTTGCTAAACAATTCCTTTAGATCGTCGCGGCCTTTCCGAGCTGTGATGGCTAATCTTCCTTGCATGGGGTGGGTGTCGAAGGGTAGTATTTCGGCTATTTCGTTTTCCATTCCGAGACGCTTCAAGGCGCAGGTGGCAACGATGACAGCGTCTATTTTTCCATCCCGAACTTGCTGTACGCGCTCTTCGATGCATCCTCGAATGCCCACAATTTCAAAATCCGGACGCAGAGAAGTTAGTCCGGCTTTGCGTAATGGCGAACTTGTTCCGATACTACTGCCGGCAGGTAGTTCATTTAGTTTGAGATGATTGCGACTTACAAGAGAATCTGTTTTGTCGAAAGCCTCGTATAATGCAATGATTTCTAATTCCGGATTCAAATTGACCGGTAGATCTTTGGCGGAGTGAATAGCTATGTCTGCTTCCCCCGTAAGAATCAGTTGGTCGAGTCCGCGGGTAAACATGTCGTCCGGTGCAGCGCCATTAAGTAATGAAATCTGCATATTGTGGTCGCCATACGACTTCGTTAGAATCAGGTCATAGTCTATTTCGGGAAATCTATTGAAGATCTCTTTTACCTGCAGTTGAGAGAGTTTACTGCCACGTGCTACAACTTTGAGCTTGTTCATTTGATATATGCTTTTCTTCTTTCGAGGGTTTCGTATAGTTCGTCTATCTCTTCTTCGATAATCTTCTCGGCTTTTTTCACTTCGTCTTCTCGAATAGAAATATTCTTTTGCACCTTGCTTTCTACATCTCGTAAGTTGTAGAGAGTGACGTTGGGATTTTCTCCGATGGCCGGTGCTATATCGCGTGGAAAGGCTAAATCGATGGCCAACATACGTTGGTTAGGGTTGATATCCTCTTCATTGATGATAGTAGTATCTGCCGAAGTGGCACTGATAAGAATATCTGTGTCTTTGAGAAACTCGCGTTTATCGTCAAGTGCAAACACTTCAATGCCGAATTGGTCGGCCAAGCGGTGCGCTTTGTCAAGGGTACGATTGCCTAGAAAGACAAGGTGTGCACCCTTGTTTTGCAAAAACTTGATAATATCGCTAGTCAGTTTATTGACACCGATGATGGTAATGCGAGCATCTGTGAGGTCGATATGCTCATCCTCGATAATCTCAATGGCTGCGAGACTATGGCTTACAGCACCATGAGAAATCTCAGTTTCATTACGTACGCGCTTTCCTACTTGCAGGGCAAATTCAAAGAGTTTGTGCATTTCGGCAGGGAGTTTATGGTGAGTGCGGGCAGAGATGTAGGCATCTTTCACCTGTCCTTGTACGGCACGTTCGCCAACAATAGCCGATTCGAGTCCACTGACCACGCGGAAAAGGTGATTGGCTACGTCTGTAGGAATTTCTCCTTCACCATAATAGAGTTCCATTCGGTTGCATGTCTGTAAGAATACCGATGGTTGATTGTTTTGGTTTCGCTCCAACTTGAAAGTCTCTTCGCGGTCTTCGAGTGAAGTGTTTAAATGGTTGATTGATTTATATCCTATCATAATTTTTTGTATTCTGTTTATTGGTGGGCAGATAGAGCTTTCGCCCACGTAGCCACATACTTTAGATTTTCAAATGGAGTATCGGCCAATACGCCATGTCCAAGGTTGAAAATCCAAGCTCCATGCTTCTCAAAGAACTTCTCATATGTGCCAAGTACAGCCTGAATAGTGTCTAAATCGGCATAGAGTAAGCGTGGGTCTAGATTGCCTTGTAGACCAATAGAAGGATGAAGAAGCCGGCGGGCGGTTTCTAAGGATGTCTGCCAATCAATACTTACAATGTCGCAAATATCGGGAGTGATGAGGGATAAACTTGTTCCGATGCCTTTGGGGAAGAAGATAACACGGCGTCCCATACTGCGGATAGCTTCGGAAATACGTTTTACTGCCGGTAGGAATAGGTCTGCATAGAGTTCTGTAGGAACGAGACCGGCGTGTGTCTCGAAGATCTGGAAAACGTCAATACCGTGTCGAACTTGCTGCCGGGCGTAGTGGATACAAAGCTCGGTGATAACATCTATCAGCTTACGAGTTTCTTCGGGCTGAGTATAGAAGAACTTGATGGCATCGGGAAAACCCGTATGTGAGTTCAAACCTTGCAGCATATAGCAGAGCGTAGTAAGCGGTGCGCCACAGAATCCGATGAGAGGAGTGCCCTGTGTGCGGGGCTCCATGATGCGGTCGATGGCCCGATAAACAAATTCCAATTTCTCCGGTTGGGGTTTTAACAAGGTTGATGGTTTCTCTATAAATGCCAATGGAGTGGGGAATACCGGGCCTTTATCGGTCCATTCCACATCACTCTGCATAGCCATTGGTATCACAAGAATGTCGCTGAAGAGGATAGCAGCATCCACACCTAAATCTTCAACGGGTAATAATGTAACTTTGGCTGCTAACTCCGATTGGGTCATTAGCTCTAAGAAAGAATGGCTTTGTCGCAATTCTTGGTAGCGAGGAAGCACCCGGCCGGCTTGCCGCATGAACCATACGGCGGGTCGATTGGCTTGTTTGCCTTGTACGATGTCGAGGAATGGGTTTGTCATTTCTGTAATTGTATGTTGGTGGCAATGTCACGTGCCTGCTTGATACGATGAGCCATGCCGATACCATTGCGTAGATTTCCGGCGATAATGAGCCCCGGATATTCCGTTTCTATGCGGCCTACTTCTTCAAAACGAGCACCACTCGAAACTTCATATTGTGGAATAGCCTTTGTGTGCCGGAATATATTAATGGTGTCGGGATGGATGTGTGATGGGAACTTGAGCATGTTATGGAAGTAATCTACAACAAGATTTTGTAGCTCATCGTCGCTCATATCGAGCATCTCAGTATGTTTTACCCCACCAATAAAGTAGGTGAACAGGGCTCCGCCTTCGGGTGCACGTCCTTTGAAACAAGCCGATGGAAAGAGGATTCCCAAAACTTTCTTTTGTTCGCGAGAAGGTATCAAACCACCAAATGCTTTGTAATCCAGCCCTTCGGTGTTGCGTACTCCCACACCTACTTCTATAATGGGGGCGTAGTGCAGATTGGTAATACGCTCAAGGCGTTGAGATTCAATGAAAGGTAACATGTTGTTCAGTGCGTATGCTCCGCAAGTTGTAACCACTTTTTGGCATTGATAGATGATGGCTTGGCCTTGTTGACTGGTAAATTTTACTTGCCACTTGTCTTCGAAAGGCTTGATACTTACATCTGTCACGCCCAAAGAGATGTTCTCTGTGCCTATGTAGTCGGCCTCTGCTTGGGGAATTTGTCCTAAACCACCAACAGCAGAGAATACTTCTTTAGTAGCTAATTTGTCTCGGTCATTCTTCGGTTGTTTGGCTTTGGCTATAGCTCCGCGAATAAAACTGCCATACTCTTGTTCCAAATTATAGAGTTTTGGCAGGGCATAGCGTGTGATGAGTTGGTTAGCATCACCGGCATAGACACCCGATATGAATGGGTCTACTGCATAATCGACAAATGATTTTCCTAGTCTACGGGTAGCTAGGCTTGCTACACTTTCGTCGGGATTCTGACCTTTGCGGCGCCATGGCTCACCTAGAATACGGAATTTATCAGTCCATGTGAATAGTGGAGTTGTCAATCCACCTATAGGGCTGGATGGCAAAGCATGGAAACGACTGCCTTTCCAAATCAATCGTTGGTTGGCAACTTTTACGGCCGGTTCGAGTAAACAAGTACCATGCGAAGTCTCTTTAAGCTCGTTCATCAGTTCCTTAACCTCTGGAAATGATATAGCACCCGTGTTAGGTCCACTCTCCACGATGTAGTCACCCACCCGGTGTGTTTGGATTTGTCCGCCTATTCGTGTCAGCTTTTCTACGACATGTACGCCAAATCCTCTTTGTTTAAGTGTATATGCTGTGGTTAGTCCGGTGAGTCCTGCTCCAATGATGACCACGCCTGTATGCTTGATAGCTTCTTGATTCTGCATGTTGTTAGATTGCTTTGGAGAACGATTTGTTGGATTTCAACATCAGAGGGTCGAGCGATGCCGCTACATTTCTAACCATAGGAGATGCTGCGTCAGTCATCTCTAGATGTAAATCATCGAATCGGATGATACCATCGGCAGCAAATTCTTGTAGTTTCTGCTCGTTGTAAACAGTGGCAACTTTCAATTGTTCGACACTCGTTTGCACATGATTAGCAATATCTTGCCAGTCAATACGATAGTTACACATCAATGTTTCAATTACTTCGCGAGTCAGTCGCTCCTCGTTTGATAGGGCATAACCTTTCCGAATCGTTAGGTTTCCATGATTAGTCTGCTCTATATATTCAATTATATTCTTTGTGTTTTGAGCGTAAGCACCGTCAAGTTGGCTGATTCCTGTGACACCAAAAGCATAAACTTGAGCCGTAGTACGCCGTGTACAATATCCTTGGAAGTTACGGTGTAGCTGATGATTTTGTCGGGCTATGTATAACTCGTCGTCCGGAAGTACGAAATGGTCGAGTCCTACACTCTTGTAACCGGCCTCATGTAGCAGTAGGCTGGCTGTTGTAAAGATACTCTCTTTGACCGAACTTGTGGGTAGCCCCGCTTTTTCTAGGATGAGTTGTTGCTTTTTCAACCATGGCACGTGGGCATAACTGAATGTCACGAGGCGGTCGGGATGAAGTTCAATAGCTCGACGTATGGATTCGGCAAACGAATCGGGCGTCTGTCCCGGTAAGCCGTATAAGAAGTCCATATTGAGCTTAATGCCTGATTGGCGTAAGAGAGCAACCACGTCTTCTATCGGTTCGCACGCCGGTTGGCGATTTACGGTTTTTAGTACAGCTTCGTTAAAGTCCTGTATACCTATGCTCATACGAGTAAAACCGCAATCTATCAATTGTTGCCATTTCTCTAGTGTGAGATACCCCGGATGGCATTCTATGGCAATCTCTGGTTGCTCTATAGTATCGAAATGGGAAAGCAGATGCTCGTTGAGCTTTTTAATCTCTTTCGGTTCAAGGAGCGTTGGCGTACCACCACCATAGTGAATCTGTGAAATCTTGCGATTTGAGTCTAAGTGTGGTAACAATAAGTCAATCTCTTGATGCAACGCATCTACGTAAGCCGACACAACTTCGGGCTTATGCATACAGTACGAGTTGCACGCACAGTAATGACACAAGTGTCTACAAAACGGAATATGAAAGTAGAATGATAGATGCTTGTCGGTTGCTGTATTCGATTTGTTTACAGCATTGAGATAGTCTGCCTCTGTGAAATCTTCAAAATAATTCGCAGGCGGATAACTGGTATATCGTGGTACCGGAACATTATATTTATCGATAATGTCTTGGTTAATGTTTTGTATCTTGTTCGTGCTCATACTATAAAATGCAAAGGTACAAACAAAGTTATACAAAAACAATCCTTATTTGTAAGGAGTAAAGTGGCTAAAAGGCTTATTCTACAGAGCCTTGTTGCGTATCTCTTTTTATAATCCTGTTGCTTGATGAAGCCTTGTCAAGTTGTCTTGCCATATATTTTCTAGTTGCTCCATATCATTAGGTTCTGCAAAATCTGTAATAATAAGCATGTAATGACCGGTCAAATCTGTTCGCTCCATCTTGATTTCTACAAAAGCCTCCAAGTCTTCTTCGTCTTCCCACCGGATACGAATGGCATTGAAATTCTTACAACTAATAAGTTTAGCTTTCCGAATCTCGTGGTGGCTCCATACTTTTCCCCATACGAATGTGATTTCATCTTGGTCTTGTGTGACTTCATCGGCAAGCCAACAAGCCCATCCGTGAACAGTCCCCACTATGTCCCAAATGATGGATGGTGAATTTGAACTCAACAGGTGCTCAATCGTTATTTTCTCTTTCTTCATGTACTTGTTGGGTTGATATAAAACTTGTTCAGCTACAAAAATATAAAAAAATACTGAGGAAAACAATAAAAAAGGAGATTGAAATTTTGTATAATCAAAAAACTTGTATACCTTTGCACCCGCAAACAGCACTTGCTGCGAGTTGTGATGGCGGGATAGCTCAGCTGGTTAGAGCGTCGGATTCATAATCCGGAGGTCGTGGGTTCGGGTCCCACCCCCGCTACAAAGGATAAAATCTTAATAATAAAGGATTTACGAAACTATTCGTAAATCCTTTATTTCGTTTACTACCAACAAGTGGAACATTCATGGAACATTTTGAGTCCAAAAATAGGTGCTTGCAGCATAGTGCAAGGAAATATTTTTCATTACTTTACACTAGCATGAAATAGGTTTCAACAAGCTTTTTCTGCATTTTACCATATCAACATGAAAAATATATTTATGTACTTGGGGCATACTTGGGGCATACTTGTAGGATAGCTAAGGAGTAACTTGAGGGGTATCAGAGAATCAACTTGAGGGCTACTCTTTTATTGCACTTCGTTTTGTAACTTGCAGGTTGACTCTGCGTAGCCCCCATTTTTGTTTGATTTAGCGAGTTTTTTCGGAACTCCATTTTCATTTCTTCCGATAGGGGATATCCCCGATGAACACCATGCAATTTTTAAAATTGCCTTGTGATGGATATAATGTAGAGAAGATACTATCTCTGTTTTCGCGTGCAATTCGGTAGCGTTTGCCCATGAAATATACCTTGTCGTTGGTGCGATAGAGGTTGAGGTGTATATAGGGTTTAGCTGTCTTGTCGTAGCCAAGGATAGAATCCGGGACATCCAGAATGAGAATTCCCTCGGTAAGTCCATCGCCGAGAATGGTTTTGGATAATGTATTGTTGGTGTATCCCCATCCTCGTCCAATGGTGAAAATACGGTTGCCAATAGCTATTGGGCATGTTTGCATGTCGAAGTCGTGGCACTCTAGTATCGTAACTTGTGTATATGGTAGTTCAGATAATCTTGTTCCACTGGGCACTGTGTGGCATGATAATATTACGAATAGCAGTGATAACATGCTTAAAAGGGGTAGTCTTCTATCCATAATCATGGAATTTTATATTATACAATCTTCAGATACCATTGCTTCGATCGCAATATTGTGATGTCATCTCGTTGTGAAAAGTGGATAATCTTGCGCCGTAAGTGGTAGAAGTTGGCAGTCCAATAGGTACCACGGCCAAAGTTTATTTCTGTAGGTGGGCGATGGCCTGTATATTTAATTTGCAAAAACAAACCGTCGAAAGGCCGTGCACAAAAAGCAATATACTCAATGTCACCCCACAAGATGTCTTGTATCTGCTGTTTGATACGTATTTGTATGCCGGCACCCGTGATCATAATATGGTCGTGGCGTGATTGATAATAGTCATATATAAGGTATATAGCTAATGATATGATGACTATCATGAATCCCAAGCTATACCAATCTTTTGCAACTAAGAAGCTAGCAATGCCGGGTATTATCAACAATATCATGGCAAAAAGTATGATACTGAGGGTTGTAAGCGGTCTGATTTTATAACTGTCGTATGTCATAGAAAATCAAATTGTAAAATTAACTACTATAACTGGTCCCTGCTTTTATGCTGATATACCCTCTGTCAGTAGCCATATATTCAATAAGGTTACGAAGCCGGCAAGGCTGTAGAGGAAGGCCGAATTCCACGGTTTGTTGGCGTAACAACCCATGATGCGCTTGGAAGAGAAAGAACTTACTTGTCAAGGTGTAACAGAATGAAACTGTACACTCTGCAATGGCTGCAACTAGAAAAGTTCCTAGAATAGTGTAACAATGAAGAATATCATGAATAGTGATAGTCTTAATGCCGGTCGTTCCAATGCTCTCTTTCATGGATAAACATTAGCTTTATACATTGCAAATATACCTTTTTAGCTTTACGCAAGCAAGTTCTTGCGCCTTAACTTTGTAAATAAGACGCATAATTTGCGGTTTGTTGTGGCATTTCAGCCGCAAAAGTGGATTTTAAGCCTGTTTGTTTCTCATTCTGTGAGCCATTCTATTTTTACAATTTATCCCATGGTTAATAATGGTTAATGGCATTAACTAAGTTTCTGGTTTTATGCTTGCAAAAGCATTTTATCCCTATCTTTGCGCCATTTTATAGAGATATTTTCAAGGATGAAAGCAACAGAAGATAGTAATGCAACCAGACGTTGGAGTCTGATGGGCATGTTTGTCACATTGGGTATTGTTTTCGGCGATATAGGCACTTCGCCCTTGTATGTGATGAAGACGATTGTCGGTGTGAATCGACACTACGATACGAGTTATATAGTAGGGGCTGTGTCGTGCATCATCTGGACGCTAACCATGCAGACAACCATTAAATATGTATTGATAGCATTGCGAGCCGATAATAAGGGAGAAGGAGGTATCTTGGCTCTTTATGCTCTTGTGAAGCGCAGCAAGCGTACGTGGCTCTACCTACTAGCTATTGTCGGGGCCAGTACGCTTGTTGCCGACGGTATCATCACCCCTTCTATCACCGTACTTTCGGCTATTGAGGGGCTGGGGGCTCTTCATTCCACGCCACCGATATTGCCTATTAGTATTGCCATTATCACGGTTTTATTCTTCGTTCAGCAATTTGGTACCAACGCCATCGGTAAGTCCTTTGGTTATATCATGTTTTTGTGGTTCTTCATGTTGGGTGTGGTAGGAGTTTGCCAATTGCCCCATCATTGGGCTATCTTGCAAGCGTTCAATCCTTATTATGCGCTCAATCTTTTGGCGCACAATCCCTCTTGGTTCCTCATATTGGGTGCTGTATTTCTTTGTACTACCGGAGCCGAGGCGCTGTATTCTGATTTAGGTCATTGTGGTAAGCGCAATATTACGTGGAGTTGGATGTATGTGAAGTCGATGCTCATACTCAATTATTTGGGACAAGGGGCTTGGCTTATCGCTCATCGTGGAGAGGTTGCTTCCGGGCTCAACCCTTTCTATGCCATCATGCCGCAGAGTTTTCTCGTACCGGCTATCATCATGGCTACGATGGCAGCCGTTATTGCCAGTCAGGCTCTTATCAGTGGGGCGTTCACTATCTTCAGTGAAGCTATGAATCTTAACTTTTGGCCGCGCTTACGTATCAAATATCCCACCCGCCACAAGGGACAGATGTTTGTACCTTGGGTCAATACTTCGCTTTATATACTATGTATCCTTACGATATTGGTATTTCAATCGTCTGAGAATATGGAAGCCGCCTACGGGCTATCTATTACCATAACGATGTTGATGACGACTGTGTTGCTAGTCTATTATCTGTCGATGAGGCAGGTGAATAGACTGCTTATATTCGTATTCGCACTAGTATTCGGAGGTATTGAAGGCTTGTTTTTTATAGCTAATGCCTTTAAATTTTTCCATGGTGGATGGTTCACTATTTTATTGGCCGGCCTTTTCTGCAGCACGATGTTTATATGGTATCATGCAAGTAAGATAAGAACGAAGTATCTCAGCTTCCTGCGTGTCAATCAATATTTTGACATAATCAAAGCTATTAAGGCCGATGAGAGTATTCCGATGTATGCTACTAATCTAGTCTATATCAGTAAAACCTCTGATATAGACTTGGTTGAAGGCAAGGTTATCTATTCTATTATCCACAAAAATCCCAAACGTGCCAAACATTACTGGCTGTTTCATTTTGAGTATGTCGACAGTCCCGATACGCTTACGTACACCTTTACACCGCTAATCCGGGAAACTTTATACCGTGTAGACGTGCAGATTGGTTTTCGAGTACAACCTTATCTCACACTCTATCTACGACAGGTGGTAGAAGATTTGGTTGCCAACGGACAGTTCCAACTGACGAGTGCATATCGCTCTTTGGCTCAGAGAAAGATTGCCGGCGACTTCCGCTTTATCATTATTCATCGCATTTTCTATCCTTTTAGTTCTGATAATTCGCGCGATAATTTTATTATGGGGCTCTATGCGCTCATCAAGCACATCGGCATTAGCGAAGAACGAGCCTTGGGACTTGACACAAGTAGTGTTGTCGTAGAGCGCGTGCCGTTGATTGTTGCACCCCGTATGGGAGGTCGGCGTATCGTTCCTAAAGAATAAACGATGGAATTATAAGGCTTAAATACTCTCTATCAGCAGCCATATATTCAGTATGGTTACGATGGCGGCGAGGCTGTAGAGGAAGGCCGAATTCCACGGCTTGTTGGCGTAACAACCCATGACGCGCTTGGAAGAGGTAAGGCTTACCTGCAAGAATACGGTAAAAGGAAGTTGCACACTCAGCAACATCTGCGAATAGATGAGTCCTTGGAATGGATCGGAGATGAAGAAGATGATGAGCAACGACAGCCCCAGTGAGATACAGATACCTACGACAGAGTGGGTGTCTTGGGCATTGTACGACTCACCAAACATGCCTGCAAAAATACTTCCGGCAGCCATTCCGCTGGTGATGGTACTCGAAATTCCGGCCAGCAGCAGCGCCATGGCGAAGATGTTTCCGGCATTGTTGCCTAACAATGGGGTCAACAGCGATTGGGCTTGTGACAGCTCTTCCACATGGATACCGTGATTGTAGAATGTTGCAGCAGCTAATAATATCATGGCACTGTTGATGCCCCAGCCCACAATCATGGAGAAAAGGGTGTCGAATAGTTCGTATTTCAGTGTCTTCTCTATGTCTGTCTTACCCTTCGTATGTATCTGGCGACTCTGTATCACCTCTGAATGCAGGAATAGATTGTGGGGCATTACCACGGCACCGAGCACACTCATGATGATGAGCAGACTTCCTTCGGGCACGCTAGGCACTACCCATCCCGTGGTAGCAGCAGGCCAATCAATGTCTATTAAGAATATCTCGTAGATGAAAGAGAGTCCAATCATAGATACAAAACCGATGATGGCACGCTCTATATGGCGATAAGAATTGGTGAAAAGCATAATGAGTACGGCCACCACTGTGAGGGTAGAGCCCCACACGATGGGGATTCCAAAGAGCATTTGCAGGGCAATGGCCGAGCCTAATATCTCTGCCATGGAGGTACTGATGCTAGCCAGTACGGCACTGACGATGATGGGGCGACCAATCCATTTGGGTGTGTATTTCTCGGCAGCCTCACTCAAGCAGAGCCCGGTAACGATACCCAAGTGGGCTACGTTGTGCTGTAGAGCGATGAGCATGATGGTAGATAGTGTGACCACCCACAGCAAGGCGTAACCGAAATCGGATCCCGCTGCGAAGTTACTGGCCCAGTTTCCGGGATCGATAAAGCCCACGGTGACGAGCAATCCGGGACCGATGTATTTCAATATGTCCATACCACCGAGGATTCTCGGATGGTCTTGGCGTTTCAGTTCTTTGAATATATTCAGCATAGTCGTTGGTCTAATGTGTTGTGGGGTGCTTTATAGGCCGGCCGGTACTTCTCCGTCGTTGGGGGCAGGCGTGAGTCCGAGCAATTTACAGAGTAGTGGATAGACGTCTACATTGCTAAAGTGGGGGAGTGTAGCATGTGGAAAGTCGGGGCCGGCAGCACGGAATAAGGCGTGCATATCTTGCTCGGCCGGGTCGAAACCGTGTGTACCTCCACCTTTCACCGGTGTGTCTTGCGCCAAATAACCGCCGTCGGGGCAAACTACGATGTCGCCAATGCGCGGATTGGTGCCGTAGTGTAGGTAGGCCGGGACGTCGCCACGTTTCCATACGCGGGCATGGTCAATGTTGCGAAGTGCCTGATAGATGGAGTCGGTGCAACCTTCACGCGCGTATATCATGGCCGGGACGTTGCCTTGGATGCTTTTCACCCACTCTGCTTTTAACCGTGATTTGAGTGGCACTTGGTGTCCCTCGTCCACCCAAGTCATACCATGGTCGGATACAACGATGAAGTTGACGTCGGCCGCGAAAGGCAGTTGTTGTATGCCACGATATATCATTCCCATGAGCGTGTCGGCTTGCATGACCACCTGTCTGGTCTTTTTGCTTTGCGGACCGAAATGGTGACCGTGGGCATCGGGCTGCTCGAAGTAGGCCATGATGAGTTGCGGACGCTCTTTTTCGGGTTTGCGCAACTCGTTGAGCACGCCTTCTACGCGCTCTTCGAAGGTGAGTCTGGGTGCTTTGTCGTATTCCAAAAACCGGTCGGGCAGCATGCCTTTTACCTTTACATCGGACCCCGGCCAATAAAGTATGCTTGTCTTGACCCCCTGTTGACGAGCCGTTACCCAAATAGGTTCGCCACCATAGAAATGCGAGTCGAGTTTCGTTGCCTTATTAGCCAGCGAGAAGAAACTGTCAGAAACCTTGTCGAAGAATGTGTTATGCACAATACCATGGTGATCAGGATACAATCCTGTGGCCAGCGTATAGTGGTTGGGGAATGTCTTAGAAGGGAAGGATGGAATCAATCCCGACGTTATACCCTTGGCAGCCAAGGTGTCGAGAGCCGGCGTATCGTACCAATCGGGATAGTCCCAACGGAATCCATCGAGCGAAACAATGACTGTATAGTGCTTCCCTGCCATACTTGTGAGGGCAGTGAGGCATAGAGTTAGTGCAATCAGTAACTTTTTCATATCAGTGGTTGTATATGTTGTAAACGTCTAAAATAACAGTCTCAGGTGAATCTATCTTATGGAGACGGAGTACATTCCGTTTCCTACAGTCACCCTTGAGAGTTGGTAAGCTTATGCAAAGTTAGCCATAAAAAATAAGATAGTACCAATTGTCGCATTCTTTTCTTACATATTCTGCATAGCAGAAGAGGAAGAATCGTAAGAGCGGATACATCGCTTTTTGCAGGAATTCTTGTTTTCTAATAACGCTATACTATTCACTTGTCTTTTAAACTCGTTCACTTGTCTACTCGTTGACTAGTTTATTTTCCTTTTAAAACTGTTTCCTTGTCTACTTGTAACTTGTTTCCTTCTCTTTTAAACTCGTTCACTTGTCTACTCGTAAACTTCTTTACTATCAAACTGCAAGGGCTTCGCAGTTTTACTGCATAGCCTATTCAGAAATG
>NZ_KQ960624.1:27300-35714 GCF_001553265.1 Prevotella sp. DNF00663
ACTGCATAGCCTATTCAGAAATGCTGAAAAGTTGAGGCAGTGATGCTGAGAAGCCGCTGCAACAGCCCCACCCCAGCCCAATCGTTTTAGTAGACAAGTCAAAGAGTGAACAAGTAGACAAGATTTTAGGTTGACAAGTAGCTGAGTTTGGGTCTTAGTATTTAAATTTTTGAGTTGATAAGTTATTGGTTGAGTTTGTTAGTTCATGAGTTTTTTAGTTGATAAGTTTTTAAGTCATGGGACAGAAAAGCTTTATTTCTTTCGCCCTCCCCTTTATGGGGAGGGTTGGGGTGTGGCTCCTGTAGAGACAAAAGGTCTTCCATTCGCGTTCCTACGAGTCCTATCATATACTTATGTAGGTATAATTCAATGATAATTATTACTTGTTGAATGTTTGATAAACATTTATATGTATTTGGATTAACTCTCTTTCAGTTTTCTAGTTCCTAATAACTTGAAAGCGATATGGTATGTTAGTAATGTTAAATAAATGTATATTTGGTAAATAATGCAAATATCACTTGCTTTGTGTTCGCTTTTTTTTGTACCTTTGCATGCCTTTTATAAAGAGGTGTGGACATTGAATTGTAAATCAGGTAGTTAGATTTAAGGTAAAGGGAATGAGACAACTAAAGATACAAAAAAGTATTACCAACCGTTCGAGTGAGGCATTAGATAAATACCTTGTAGAGATTGGACGTGCTCCATTGATTTCTATTGATGAGGAAATTGAGCTGGCACAGAAAATCAAGAAAGGCGGACGTGAAGGTGAACGAGCTAAAGAGAAGTTGGTAACGGCAAACTTGCGTTTCGTGGTTTCTGTTGCCAAGCAGTATCAGCATCAGGGACTTTCGTTGACCGACCTTATTGATGAAGGTAATATCGGACTCGTAAAGGCTGCCGAAAAATTTGATGAGACACGCGGTTTTAAGTTTATTTCGTATGCAGTGTGGTGGATTCGCCAGAGCATTTTGCAGGCTATTGCCGAGCAAAGTCGTATTGTGCGTCTGCCATTGAATCAAGTAGGTTCGCTGAATAAGATTAACCGCGAAATCAATAAGTTTGAGCAGGAGAACCAACGTAAGCCATCTTTGTCGGAGTTAGCAAGTGTAACGAAGATAGAAGAAGAAAAGATAGACCAGAGTCTGATGGCCGATAGTCATCATGTAAGTATTGATGCGCCATTCCAAGATGGCGAAGACAATAGCATGGTAGACGTGATGGCGTCGGGCGATGATAGTCGTACTGACCGTCAAGTAGACCATGAGTCGATGGCGTTGGAGCTGGAATCGGTGTTGAAGAAGGTATTGAAAGATCGTGAAATTACAATTATTCGCGAATGCTTCGGTATTGCTTGTCATGAAAAGGGGCTTGAAGAGATTGGCGATCAGCTTGGTTTGACACGTGAGCGTGTGCGCCAGATTCGTGAAAAGAGTATCGCTAAATTGCGTGATAGCGGTTATGCTCGTATCCTCATGAAATACTTGGGGTAGTGAGAAGTTCTGAGTGAAGAGTGATGAGTTGAAAGTTTTTGCTCTGAAAGATAATGAAAGGCGATTCCAAGATGGAATCGCCTTTATCGTTATACCTTATATAAAAAGCTTAATTTTTCAGTGTTTTCGTACACATCTATCAATGTTTTTCGTAACTTTGCATTCTCATCATTATAATGAATAAATAGATATGGCAGAGACAAGAGAGTTGAAGACCGCGCTTATTTCGGTCTTCCACAAAGACGGTTTGGATGAGTTGCTGGCCAAACTGAATGCAGAAGGTGTGAAATTCCTGTCTACAGGAGGAACTCAAAAGTTTATCGAATCATTGGGATATGAATGTCAGGCTGTGGAGAGTGTGACCTCTTATCCCTCTATTTTGGGTGGACGTGTGAAGACATTGCACCCGAAAGTATTCGGTGGAATACTTGCTCGCCGTGAGAATACAGGTGACTTGGAGCAGATGAAAGAGTATGAGATTCCCTCTATCGACTTGGTTGTCGTAGACCTTTACCCCTTTGAACAGACCGTAGCCAGTGGAGCTTCTGAGGCTGATATCATCGAAAAAATAGATATTGGCGGCATCTCTTTGATTCGTGCCGGTGCAAAGAACTTCAAAGATGTGGTGATTGTGCCTAGCAAAGCAGAGTATGGTATGTTGCTAGATATACTGAATGAGAAGGGAGCCAAGACCGATATAGAAGATCGTAAGATGTTCGCTGAGCGTGCATTTGGTGTAAGTAGCCACTACGATACAGCTATCCACGCTTGGTTTAGTAAGTAAATACACATAAAATATAAATCCGAAACACTATTTCATGGGATTTTTTTCGTTTATACAAGAAATAGCTATGGACCTTGGCACGGCCAATACGATCATCATCAGTGATGATAAGATTGTGGTCGATGAGCCTTCGGTAGTAGCTTTAGATCGCCGCACCGACAAGATGATTGCTGTCGGTGGAAAGGCAAAAATGATGTATGAGAAGACGCACGACAATATTCGTACCATCCGTCCGTTGCGCGATGGTGTGATAGCCGACTTCACTGCGTGTGAGCAAATGATGCGTGGACTCATTAAAATGGTACATACCGGTAGTCGACTTTTCTCTCCGTCGCTGCGTATGGTTATCGGTGTTCCATCAGGTTCTACCGAAGTTGAGTTGCGTGCGGTGCGCGATAGTGCCGAGCATGCTGACGGTCGCGACGTCTATTTAATATTTGAACCGATGGCAGCAGCTATCGGTATAGGTATCGATGTAGAGGCTCCGGAGGGCAATATGATAGTTGATATAGGTGGTGGTAGCACTGAAATCGCTGTGATTTCGCTCGGTGGTATCGTGTCGAACAACTCTATTCGCACAGCCGGTGACGACCTTACGGCCGACATTCAGGAATACATGAGCCGCCAACACAATGTGAAGGTGAGTGAGCGTATGGCCGAACGAATTAAGATTCATGTGGGTTCTGCCCTCACAGATCTAGGCGAAGAGGCTCCCGAAGACTTTATTGTGCATGGCCCGAACCGCATTACGGCACTCCCAATGGAAGTTCCTGTATGCTATCAGGAGATTGCACACTGCCTTGATAAGACTGTAGCGAAGATTGAAAACGCTGTACTCTCGGCCTTGGAGAATACTCCGCCAGAGCTCTATGCCGACATCGTGAAGAACGGTATCTACCTAAGTGGAGGCGGTGCATTGCTTCGCGGGCTCGACAAGCGCTTGACAGATAAGATCAATATTCCGTTCCATATTGCAGAAGACCCATTGCATAGTGTTGCAAAGGGAGCCGGTATTGCATTGAAGAATGTAGACCGCTTCTCTTTCCTTATGCGATAAGAGCGTCGTTGGTAAACTGTTCCTGAGATCGCCTTTCATCACATGCGCAACCTATTAAACTTTTTGGCTAAGAATAACCACTGGTTTCTTTTTGTTTTACTGGAAATAGTAAGCTTTGTATTATTGTTTCAGTTCAACAGTTATCAAGGCAGTGTATGGTTTTCGTCTGCCAATGCCGTATCGGGGAAAGTGTATGAGATGAGTTCGGAGGTGGAATCTTTCTTCTCTCTGACAAAGGTGAATCAGGCGTTAACCAGTCGAAATCTGACTCTGGAACAGCAGGTTAGACTGTTGTCGGAACAGTTGGCTAAGCAGACACAAGACTCTGCTTACTTGCATACAGAGAAACTCCCGACTCTACAAGGATACCGGCTGATACCGGCAAAGGTGGTGAGCAACTCGCTCGATAAGCCCGATAACTTGATGACTATCGACCGTGGTGCAGCCGATGGAGTGCGAAAGGACATGGGCGTCGTATGTGGAACAGGCGTTGTGGGCATCGTTTATATGACGTCGGCCCATTACTCTATCGTCATACCGGTGCTCAATTCGCGGTCGAATATCAGCTGCACCATCAAGAATCGTGGCTATTTCGGTTATCTGCATTGGTCGGGTGGAGCTGCCAATATGGCCAATGTAGATGATATTCCGCGCCATGCTCATTTCAAATTGTTTGAAGATGTGGTGACAAGCGGATATTCTTCGGTGTTCCCACCGGGTATTTTGGTGGGGAAAATTCGCCACGTCTATAACTCTGCTGATGGTCTGTCGTATCGTTTGAAGGTGATTCTGGCGACTGATTTCGGCAATCTACGCGATGTCTGTGTCATTGATAATGCCGCCGTAACAGAGCGTCTTGACGTGATGAGAGCAGCGAAAGACTCCCTCATGGAGAAGAGTAATTGATAGAAAGGAGATGATAGACAGATGAATGTAAGTTTGTTGAAGGGCATGTTTATATTTGTGTTGCTGTTGTTGGCGCAAGTTTTGGTGCTCAATCATGTCCATCTTTTCGGCTTTGCTACGCCACTTCCTTATGTTTATATGGTGTTGCTGTTCCGTCGAGGATACCCTAAATGGGCTATTCTGTTGCTGTGTTTCCTCATGGGATTGGGCATAGATGTGTTCTCAGATACGCCCGGTGTCACCATGGCCTCAATGACATTTCTTGGTCTTTTACAGCCTTATCTGTTGTCAATGTTTATCCAACGTGATGTAGACGACACTTTGGCGCCCTCTTTCTCAACACTTGGTACGGCTAAATTCGTTTACTATACCATTATTTCAGTGACGATTTACTGCTTTGTGTTCTTTACTCTAGAGGCATTCAACTTCTTCAATTGGCAGCTTTGGTTGGCCACCATTGGCGGTAGTATCGTCTTGACGGTCATCTTGGTATTGGTGTTGGAGAACTTGAGAAAGAAATAAATACATTCTTATTTCAAACGATTAGTGAAGGATTACGATCTTGAAAAGCGACAAACAGTTATTGCCGGGGTGGCCATCACCATTGTGGTCATCTACATTATCCGTTTGTTTACGCTCCAATTATTGAGCGATGACTTCAAGAAGAATGCCGATAGCAATGCCTTCTTAAAAAAGATTGAATACCCGTCGCGGGGTATTATAACCGATCGTCATGGCAAGTTGATGGTTTATAATCAACCAGCTTACGACATCATGGTGGTAGAAAATGAGGCTCGCGACAAGATCGATACCACCGAGTTTTGCGAAGCTTTGGGCATTACCAAGGAATTTTTCGTGAAGCGAATGGAGGATATTAAAGACCGAAGTAAGAATCCCGGTTACTCCAGATTTACCCAGCAACTCTTTCTTAGTCAACTTTCCGACCGCGAGTTTAGCGTGTTCCAAGAGAAGATATTCCGTTTCCCCGGCTTCTATGTACAAAAACGTAGCATCCGGCAATACCAATATCCTTATGCAGCACACGTATTGGGAGATGTGGGAGAAGTCGGTGAGAGCGACATAGAGAAAGACGATTACTACCAAGCAGGCGACTATATAGGCAAGTTAGGAGTCGAACGTTCATACGAACAACAGCTCCGTGGTGTGAAAGGAGTGCAGGTGTTACTGCGCGATGCACACGGTCGTATCCAAGGAAAATATCAAGATGGGAAGTACGATCAGCGTCCGGTGGCCGGTAAAGACCTTACATTGAGTCTTGATTTAAAGCTTCAGGCTTTAGGCGAACGGTTGCTACAAGGTAAGATAGGAAGCATTGTGGCCATCGAACCGTCTACGGGTGAAGTATTATGTATGGTTTCATCGCCTACCTATGATCCTCGTTTGCTCGTCGGACGGAAGCGTGGTAAGTATCACAGGGTACTTTCCGCAAATATTTGGAAACCCTTGCTGAATCGTTCAATCATGGGACAATATCCCCCCGGTTCGACGTTTAAGACTACGCAGGCACTCACTTATATGACAGAGAAAATCATCACTCCGAGTACCATGTTCCCTTGTCATCATGGCTTTTACTACCGAGGTCTGCACGTAGGATGCCACGGTCACGCCTCTCCTTTGAATCTTGTTGAGGCTCTAAGTACCTCTTGTAATGCCTATTTCTGTTGGGGATTATACTACATGATGAGCAATCGGGCGAAGTATAAGAATGTACAAGAGGCCATGAACTTATGGCGTGATTACATGGTGAGCATGGGATTTGGCTATAAACTAGGCATCGACTTACCCGGAGAGAAACGTGGTTTGATTCCTAATGCGTCGTTCTACGACAACGCTTACCGTGGTTCGTGGAATGGACTTACCGTTATTAGTATCTCCATCGGGCAAGGTGAGGTGAATCTGACGCCTCTTCAGATTGCCAATCTAGGTGCTACCATTGCCAATCGTGGATATTATTATGTTCCCCATATCGTACGTAAGGTACAAGGCGAGCCTTTGGATACCTTGTACACACGTCGACATTACACCAAGGCCAACCGCCGGGCGTACGACTATGTGGTCGCCGGTATGCGCTCATCTGTTATCAAAGGAACGTGTAAGGCAGCCAACCGAGCCGACTATCTAGTCTGTGGTAAGACCGGTACAGCCCAAAACCGCGGTCAAGACCACTCCGTTTTCATGGGATTTGCACCAATGGATGAACCAAAGATAGCCATTGCCGTATATGTAGAGAATGGTGGTTTCGGTGCCGACTATGGTGTACCAATTGGCTCACTCATGATGGAACAATATATAAAAGGTAAACTCTCGGAAGCCTCGGAGAAGAAAGCAGCCGACTTCCAAAGACGAAGAATCGCTTATGGCTCAAGGAATAGGTAGACAACCTAGCGTGTTACGTTCGCTCGACTGGTGGACGATAGGCATCTATATTGCTTTGCTCATCTTCGGATGGGTGAGTGTTTGCGGTGCCGGCTACACCTATGGCGACAACAATATCTTCAGTATGGACAGCCGTTCAGGTATGCAAATCATTTGGATTGCTACTTCCATCGTACTTGGCTTTGTTCTGTTGATGATGGACGACCGAGTTTATGATACTTTCTCCTACGTCATCTACGCGGCTTTACTGTTGCTTTTGTTCGTCACTATCTTTAATCCTCATCAGATTAAAGGCTCTCGATCGTGGCTCGTATTAGGACCTTTGCGATTGCAACCTGCCGAGTTTGCCAAGTTTGCCACGGCTCTAGCCGTGTCTAAACTCATGAGTACTTACGGCTTCAACATCCATCAATGGAAGCATTTTGCTGCGGCTTGTGGTATCGTTTTGCTTCCGATGCTTTTTATTATTGGCCAGCGTGAGACCGGTTCGGCATTGGTTTACCTCTCTTTCTTCCTCATGTTTTATCGCGAAGGAATGCCGGGTAGCGTGCTGTTTACAGGCGTTGCCATGGTCGTTTATTTCGTGGTTGGCATCAAATTCGAGAATGTCATGCTCCTCGGTACGCCAACCTCTATCGGCAAATTCGTTGTGTTGCTGTTGGTACAGATATGTACGGCCTTCATGGTCAATATCTATTGTCGAGAGAAAAAGCAATTCTTGTACATTCTTGCCGGTTGTCTTGGTACGACGTTGGTATTCTTCTTGTTCTCCGAGTATGTGATACCTTTCGATATAGTATGGGTACAACTCATCGTATCGGTGGCTCTTGTGCTCTATTTACTCTACATGTGGTTGCGCACACGTTTCCCCTCTTACTTTTTTATCTTGGCTTTCGCCGTAGGTTCCATCGTCTTTTTCTATTCGGCCGATTACGTGCTGAACAATGTGATGGAGCCACACCAACGTGTTCGTATCAACGTGTTGTTGGGATTGGATGAGGACTTGGCCGGTGCAGGATACAATGTGCATCAGAGCGAAATAGCCATCGGATCCGGTGGATTGCGCGGCAAAGGATTCTTAAATGGTACACAGACGAAACTTAAATTTGTGCCCGAACAAGACACCGACTTTATCTTTTGCACAGTAGGAGAGGAAGAAGGATTCGTAGGTTCGGCTGGAGTGCTGCTCTTATTCTTGGCTTTGATACTCCGATTAATCAAACTTGCCGAGCGGCAACCATTCAAGTTTGGTCGTATTTATGGCTATTGTGTGTTGAGTATTTTCTTATTCCACGTGTTTATCAATGTAGGAATGGTGCTTGGATTGACCCCTGTTATCGGTATTCCGCTGCCATTCTTCAGTTATGGGGGGTCTTCGTTGTGGGGCTTTACCCTTCTTCTTTTTATCTTCTTGAGGATAGACGCCGGGCGTAATTTGGTACGTACATAGCATGTTAATGGCTTCATGCTTTTATAAAATCCATGACTTTTGTTTTTAAATTATTGCTGTCCGCTAAAACTTTTTTCTTCCGACCTATGTAAGAAAATCTCCTTTAATACAGTATTTTTGAATATTAAAACTTAAATATAAACCATTATCTAATCCCCTATAGAGTAAAAATGCTTGTATCACCGGTAGATAAAGGGAGTGCAGGCTTTCAATTCATTTTTAGCGGGCAAATGCAAGAAAAGAGATGTTTTATGCAGGTTGATGGTAAGTGATTGAGAATGTGTGAAAAACACGGATTGAGACCTCTGCAAAACCTTCATTTATAGA
>NZ_KQ960625.1:0-52955 GCF_001553265.1 Prevotella sp. DNF00663
CTAAAGCTTTTCTTATCCCGAACTCGCGTATTGATTGATATAAATAAGGAATCATCCAACTACATAACATTGAAATTATTAGTAATACAAGAGATTTATATATTTTAGTTTTAGACGTTACATATTTTTTTTAAAGTGACACTGCAATAGACCAATCATTCTTTTGTTTTGGAAAATTTGTTTCATAAAAAATAATTGTTGGTTGAGTAAGTATCACAATCCCATCTTCTTTTTCTTCAAGCCAGTATCTCTTTATTTCTTTTTCTGTAAATTTTATTTTTCCATTAGCAGGATCAGCAATATAATACGAATAGGTATTATCTCGTTCTTTTTTAACTTTATATAAAACAACAAAATGATTGCTATTCCAATGTAGAATAACTGGAGACTGCATCTTAACAATTGTTGCAAAGTTGCTTTTGCAACAATTGTATTAAGACCTAATTCCGTTGCTCTATTCTTAACATCTCTGATTGTTATGCCAATACGAGATATGCTAAGACCCTCTTTTATATTTTGTAGCGAAACAGGCTTTCCATAGAATGCACAGAGCATCTGCAAGCATACGGCTCCACAGTCTGTACTCTCCATTTGCCAAAGTGATTTATTTTTTTAAAAATTTACTTTTAATAATTAATATCAATTCCTCGTTCTATTCCCTCATTGTTCAAGGAGCGTTTGGTATTGTTTCGTTTTTTGCCAAAATCAAGCCTATAACTCACGCCCAACAACAGCATATTAGCATTATCCTTGATACATTGGCTGTATTCTTCGGGGTGGACGTCTGATACGACGATATTCTCATAAACACTGCCTCGCTTTGTGAACATATTCACCCCTGTAAGTGAAAAGTGCCAGTTCTTGTACTTATACTGAATCTTGACAGTGTTCCACCTATCCTTTGTGCTGTATGAGTTTCCTGACAAGATATAGTCGGGCTGTATCTGATACATAGCAGTTATAAGCCAATTACCGAAAGACAACGTCCCATTCAGGGATGCGTATAGTCGGTTCCTGACATAACTCTTATCTGTCATGGTGATATGCAAATTGTTCCAACCTACGTTCCCCCATACTGTTGCAAACCCGAAAAGCTCTTGTGTTGCTAAGTTCAACTCAAGATTGAATTGGTCGTTATGCTGTCCGTTAATGGGGCGACTCATAAACATATCATAATACGGACTTGAAACATCACTGATATAGCTATAAGTATAGTAGATAGGTTTCTCTGTCCTGCTGTAAGAAGCCCACAAAGAGCCCGTAAAACGTTTATCAGCATATCGTACATACACCCTGTTCCTAATGTAGGAAGACGGTTTCAGGTCTGGGTTACCCTGCCGGATGGTAATGTCGTCAACCCTTTGTGTCAGGGCAGACTGCTGCGTAACTGACGGCAGCGACGGTTCGAGCATCAGCAGATAATTCAACGTCAGACGTTGTGATAGCGGATAATTGACAACGATGTTTGATTTCAGCCTTACAGCATCTGTCTTGTACGAGTTGTTGTTGGCATGATTGTAAATGCCGATAGCACTAAGGCCGTAATTCAGACGCTTGATTTTTCCCTGGAGTTGACCGTACACCGACAGCCTGTTCTGAGTGATTTTACCCTTACCTAAAATCCCATTCTCTGTTTGTTCGTTGTCGGTACTGTTATAATACTCCTTGATTCCCAAGGCTGCGACAAGGTTCTTGAGGGTTTTAGAATACATCATATCGGCAGTTAAACGCCACGACTTATCGTTTGTTAGCGACAGTACGGAATCATCGGGCAACGGACTTTGATATAAGTTGATGTATCGACGGTTATAATCCCCCGACCCATATATGCCATACACATTGGCTTCAATGTATTGTGTTTCGTCTATCTGTTTTTTGAAGAACAAATCGATTGTGGGCAGACAGTATTTCAATTTTTTGTGCGTCAGGTTCTGATATTTTGACAGGTTACCCATATATTGCTGCGTGTTCCATGAATCTTCATCCATCTTTTGATTCTCAATTCCAAAACCAGCCTTTGCCGCAAAAACCGTATTAGGATCATGCATATAGGTATAACCCAATGATATCGTATTCCACCAGTAGCGGAAGTCGCCGGGTATTCCGTTTCTTTCTCTCAAGACTGGGGCATTCCGTCCGATAAACTCACTGGAAGAGTTTATTTCCCTCTCATCGTAATCTCTCCAGTTGGTGCTATAATTGAGTTCCCATTCGGATTTCTTGCGATAATACTCCAAACCAATATTGCCATTGAGAAAACCTGCATTAGCCCCTGTCAGCACATTGGCGATGACCGATCCCCCATCACCTCTCGGATTGAGTATCACATTAATCACCCTGCGGTTTTCATATCTTACGTCAGGATTGTCATGGTATTCAATACGTAAGATACGTTGCGGGTTTAACGCCAAGAAATGACTTAGACTACACGGTCTTCCGTTAATCTTAAAAACAGGTGTCGCATTATCCACCTGAACCGTTTGCAAAGACTCGTTCACCGTCAGTCCCGGCATTTTATATTGCATGTCGCTCAACAGTGACAAACCGTTGGCTGCCCGGTCCAACTCCTTTCTTGACGGGATGATGATATATCTGTCTGGCTTTTGAATGACCGTTTGGGCAGTGACAACAACCTCTCCCAAACTCACTTCCATAGGTTTAAGTTCTATTGTACCCAAATCTACAAACTTACCGTCAGTTCCCGATATTCTGATGTAGACCGTGGTATAATCCTCTTTCGATATTTCGATTGTCAATATAGAATCAGTGACGTTTGCCGATGAAAACATCCCCGATGGGTCGGTTTCAACCCCGACAACCACCTTCTTCATACTGTTACGTCCGATAACCAAGGCTTTCCGTATCGGCTTACCCTTTTCGTCAACCACAGATCCCTTTACTACATATGCATGCAAGAATATGGATTGCAATAACATAACCAAAGCAAAAAATATCTTTCGCATAGTCTAATTTTATTGTTAGTACCCGTTGGCAGAATTAAGTATGCACTAAATTAATTCCACCAACGGGTTTTTATGAGGTTTTTTCTTACCTCTTTTCGTTTTCCTCTTCTTGCTCGTTGAGGTCTTCACCCCAATGCACACGAGCCTCACGCTTTTCGCGTTCGCGTACTTCCAATACTTTCTGTGGGTAGAAAATCATGCGGAGCGACTGGTTGTAGTTGAAGTAGTTCCATATCCAGTTGAGCAATACCACCACCTTGTTGCGCACGCCCAAGATGGAGCGTAGGTGCACTAAGAGCCACATGAGCCATGCGATGAAACCGCTCAAACGGATACTTGCGAACTCGGCTACAGCCTTATTGCGTCCTACGGTGGCCATCGAACCGAGGTTCTTATAATGGAATGGTTTCAGTTCTTTGCCTTTTTCGAGTCGGCGAAGGTTTTTACCGAGGTTTACCCCCTGCTGGATAGCTACTTGAGCCAGCTGTGGATGACCGTTGGGATAGGCTTCGTCGCCACTCATAATACACTGGTCGCCGATGCTGAATACATCTTCTAATCCCTCTACTTGGTTGAATTCGTTCACCTTGATACGTCCGCCGCGCCCTAAAAGAGCATTGTCGAGATTGCCGACAGGCTGTCCTTTGACGCCACTCACCCAGATGAAAGTACGTGTAGAAATGCTGCTACCGTCGGCCAACATCACTTTGTGATCTTGGTAATCGGTTACCATCTTATTGAGTAGTACGTTGACACCCATGTTACGCAGGTATTTCTCTACCTCATCAGACGATTCTTTAGAGAAAGCAGGGAGTAATCGGTTGCCCGCCTCGATGAGGTAGATATTCATGAGCGACGCATCCAAGTCGGGATAGTCGTGAGGTAAGATAGTGTTTTTCATCTCTGAGAGCACGCCAGCCACCTCTACGCCCGATGCACCACCACCAACGATGACAACGTTCAAGAGTTCTTGTTGTTCCAATTTTGTAGCACAGGTGATGGAACGCTCTATGTTTGAGAGAATGGCATTCTGCAATCCCATGGCTTCAGATACCGTTTTCATGGGTACGGCATTGTGCTCTACGTTCACGTTTCCGAAGAAATTGGTGGTTGCTCCAGCCGAGAGTACGAGGTAATCGTATTCCACTTTGCCGATGGAAGTTTGTATAATCTTCTTGTCAGGATATATCGCACGCAGCTCGGCCATACGGAAATACAGGTTCTTACGGTTTTGAAAGTTCCGTCTGAAAGGGAAAGAGATAGAGCTGGGTTCCATTCCTGCCGATGCTACTTGGTAAATCAATGGGGGGAATTGATGGTAGTTGTTCTTGTCGATGAGAATCACTTGATAGTCGGTTCCTTTCAACTTGTTAGCCAGTTTCAGTCCTCCGAATCCGCCACCAACGATAACTACTCTCTTTTGATTGCCTTTGCTAATATTTAAACTCATATCCTGTATATTTTAAAACCACTGCAAAATTACTCAATTTTAGATGAATATACTCTACTCACTTATGATTATTTTATCGTTGCAGATACTTTTCAGTATTGCTGCCTCGACTTTTCAGCATTGTTGAATAGGTTTGGCAGCCATTCTGATGAGCCGTAGCAGTAGCCTCACCCCAACCCTCCCCAAAAGGGGAGGGGGCAAAGGTAAGAGTTAAAAGGTAAGAGATGTAGAGCCAGAAAGTTTTCCGTCTTACAAGCAAATAAGCCTCTTAGTATACCAATCTATACTAATATAGGTGTAAAAGGTACAAATACCACTTATTTTTATTACTTTTGCAATCAGAATATAATCAAGGGAATGACGGCTCATGTTAACCCGTTTTTGGCACAGTGAAGAGCGGTCGACCTACAAAACAATACGACAATGGAATACAATTTCAGAGAAATCGAGAAGAAATGGCAAAAGCGTTGGGTGGAGAATGCTACCTATCGTGTGACTGAGGACAAGACACGTAAGAAGTTCTATGTGCTCAATATGTTCCCATACCCATCGGGTGCCGGCTTGCATGTGGGCCATCCACTGGGCTATATAGCCAGCGACATCTATGCTCGCTACATGCGTTTGCAAGGTTATAATGTGCTCAATCCGATGGGATACGACGCTTATGGTTTGCCGGCTGAGCAGTATGCTATTCAAACAGGGCAGCATCCGGCCATCACAACCGAGCAGAATATCAACCATTATCGCGAACAGCTCGACAAGATTGGATTCTGTTTCGACTGGGAACGTGAAGTGCGTACTTGCGAACCGGGGTATTATAAGTGGACACAGTGGGCCTTTGAGAAGATGTTTGAATCGTATTATTGCAACGAAGAACAGAAGGCTCGTCCCATCACGGAGCTTGTGGAATATATCTCAAAGAATGGTACCAAAGGCTTGACAGTGGCTCAAAGCGAGGACTTGGACATCACGGCCGAGCAGTGGAATGGCATGAGCGAGAAGGAACAACAGCAGGTGTTGATGAACTACCGTATTGCTTATCTAGGCGAAACAATGGTTAACTGGTGTGCCGGACTGGGTACGGTGTTGGCCAACGACGAGGTGGTCGATGGCGTAAGTGTACGCGGTGGCTATCCCGTGGTACAAAAGAAGATGCGCCAATGGTGCTTGCGCACATCGGCGTATTCACAGCGTTTGCTCGATGGATTGGACAGTGTAGACTGGACTGACTCGTTGAAAGAGACCCAGCGCAACTGGATTGGTCGTTCGGAGGGTACCGAGGTGAAGTTCAAGTTGGCGAAAGCAGTGTCTGACAAGTCTGTTTTATCCGACCAATCTGACCTTTCAGAGTTCATTATCTTCACCACTCGTGCCGATACGATGTTTGGTGTTACGTTCATGGTATTGGCTCCTGAGAGCGAATATGTGGCTCAGGTAACTACCGATGAGCAGCGTGAAGAGGTGGAGAAGTATCTGGAATACGTGAAGAAGCGTACCGAACTCGACCGTATGAGCGACCGAAAAGTGACGGGTGTGTTCTCTGGTAGCTATGCCATCAACCCATTCACAGGCAAGCAGGTACCTATTTGGATTAGCGAATATGTATTGGCCGGCTATGGAACAGGTGCCATTATGGCCGTTCCGGCACACGATAGTCGCGACTATGCGTTTGCAAAACATTTCAATCTGCCTATTATCCCGCTGATTGGGGGAGCCGATGTGAGTGAGGAAAGTTATGATGCCAAGGAGGGAATTGTATGCAATTCGCCGGCTCAAGGAGAGTCGAGTTGTGGTTTGGTGTTGAATGGTTTAAGTGTCAAAGAAGCCATTGCAGCCACAAAAAAATATGTTGAGAGCAATGGATTGGGCCGTGTGAAGGTGAATTATCGCCTCCGCGATGCCATCTTCTCGCGTCAACGCTACTGGGGAGAGCCGTTCCCCGTGTACTATAAAGATGAGATGCCTTACATGATTCCGGAAGAATGCCTGCCGTTGGAGTTGCCCGAAATCGATAAATACGAACCAACGGAGACGGGCGAACCACCATTGGGACGTGCTAAGATGTGGGCGTGGGACACCGCGAACAAGAAAGTGGTAGACAAGAGTCTTGTAGACAACGTGTCGGTATTCCCCATCGAGCTCTATACCATGCCCGGATTTGCGGGTAGTTCGGCTTATTATCTGCGCTATATGGACAACCGTAACGATGAGGCTTTGGTGTCGAAAGAGGTCGATAACTATTGGCAGAACGTAGATTTGTACGTCGGTGGTACCGAACATGCGACCGGACACCTTATCTATTCGCGCTTCTGGAACAAGTTCTTGTATGATATGGGCGTGAGTTGCAAGGAAGAACCGTTCCAGAAACTCATCAATCAAGGCATGATACAGGGACGCTCCAACTTTGTATATCGGGTGAATAACGCCGACTCGGCCAAGGCTCCTGTCTTCGTATCGTTGGGTTTGAAAGACCAATACGAGACCACTCCGATTCACGTCGACGTGAATATCGTGAATGCAGATGTACTCGATACCGAGGCCTTTAAGGCTTGGCGACCGGAATATAAGAATGCAGAATTCATCCTCGAAGACGGTAAATATATTTGTGGTTGGGCTGTGGAGAAGATGTCGAAGTCTATGTTCAACGTTGTCAACCCAGACATGATTGTCGATAAATATGGTGCCGATACACTGCGATTGTACGAGATGTTCCTCGGCCCGGTGGAGGCTAGCAAGCCTTGGGATACCAATGGTATTGATGGATGTCACCGTTTCTTGAAGAAACTTTGGGCACTCTTCTGGGATGCACGTGGCGAGAATGACACGTTCTTGGTCAATGACGATGCTCCTACCAAGGACTCGTTGAAAAGCCTACACAAGTTGATTAAGAAGGTAACCGATGATATTCAGAAGTTCTCATACAACACTGCTATCAGCGCTTTCATGATAGCTGTGAACGAATTGAGCCAGCAGAAGTGTCATAGTCGCGAGATATTGCGTGCGTTGACCATTATCATCGCACCGTTTGCACCGCATATTGCCGAAGAGTTCTGGGCTTCGTTGGGCGAGCAGGGTAGCGTTTGCGATGCACAATGGCCGGCTTTCGATGAGCAATATCTGGTGGAAAGCGAGATTCAATTGGCTATTTCCTTTAACGGAAAGGCTCGCTATCAAAAGACATTTGCGGCCGATGCAACCAAGGAATTCATGGAGAAAGCCGTGTTGGAAGATGAGCGTAGTCAGAAATATCTAGAGGGAAAGAGCATCGTAAAGGTGATTGTCGTGCCCAAGAAGATAGTTAATATCGTACTTAAATAAATCAGTATATGAATTTACCCTTTAACATTAGCCCCGTCATACGCGACGAAGTCAGGGACTATCTGTACTTGACACTGGGACTACTGCTCTTCTCTTTCGGGTGGGCAGTGTTCCTCTTACCATACGGAATCGTTACCGGTGGTGTGACGGGTATTGCTGCTATCATCTTCTATGCGACGGGAATACCGTTGGCTTACTCCTATTTTGTGCTCAATGCGTTGTTGTTAGGTGTCGCATTGAAGATACTTGGAGTAAAGTTTTTGATGAAGACTATCTATGCAATCTTGGTTCTTTCGCTGCTTCTTGATGTTGCTCAGAAAGCCGTTACACAGCCCGATGGCACGTTGCTTAGAATACTTGGCGATGGTCAAGACTTCATGTCGCTCATCCTTGGTTGCTCGTTTACGGGTGCATCGTTGGCCATTGTGTTCCTACATAACGGTTCAACGGGTGGTACGGACATCATTGCTGCGGTGGTCAACAAGTATCATAACATCTCTCTGGGGCGTGTATTGATCTTCGTAGACCTTTTGATTATTGGTAGTTCTTACCCTGTTTTCGAGGATTGGAGGAAGCTGGTGTTCGGTCTTTGTACGATGGTTATCGAGAATTTCGTACTTGATTATGTGATGAATGCGCGTCGAGAGTCGGTTCAGTTCATGATATTCAGCAAGAAATATCAAGAGATTGCCAATGCCATTGGTACACAGATGGATCACGGTGTGACCATTCTCGATGGGCATGGATGGTATACCGGACAGGAAATGAAGGTGCTTTGTATTCTTGCCAAGAAGCGAGAAAGCCAGTATATCTTCCGTCTTATCAAGATGATTGACCCTAATGCGTTTGTCAGTCAGTCGGCCGTTATCGGAGTATATGGTGAAGGTTTCGACGAGATGAAGGTGAAAGTACCTAAGGGTATAGAAAAGAAATGAAGATAGTTTTTGCTACCAACAATGCTCATAAACTCGATGAGATTCGACGAATATTGGGCAATCGCTTTGAAATAGTGTCGCTTGCCGATATCGGTTGTCATGAAGATATTCCCGAAACAGGCGATACTTTGGAAGCAAACGCGTTGCAAAAAGCGCAGTATGTGTACGAACATTACGGCTTGAGTTGCTTTGCCGACGACACAGGGTTGGAGGTTGAGGCGCTCGATGGAGCCCCCGGTGTGCACAGTGCACGCTATGCTGAGGGTACCGATCACGATTCCGAAGCTAATATGGCGAAGTTGTTGAGAGAGCTAGAGGGTAAGGATAATCGCCGCGCACAGTTCAGAACGGTGATTTGTTTGATTCAGAATGGCCCTCTCCGTCTCCCCAATGAAGGGGGAGTGTCTTCTCCTTTATCGAAGCATTCTCATGCTTATCAAACAGCAAATCGTGCTAACTATGGTATCCTAAAAGCTTTTAGGGAGGAGAACATTGGTCATACGACAGATGCCGAACGTGCATTATGGGATGCTATCAAGTGCGAAAATCTTGGTTTTAAGTTTCGCAGACAACATATAATAGGTGATTATATTGCTGATTTCGTGTGTCTTTCTGTGGGCTTAATAGTAGAAGTTGATGGTGAATATCATCGCTCTTACGACCAGCGAATTACCGATGAGCAACGTACACAAGACTTAAACAAATTGGGATTTGAGGTTGTTAGGTTTGCCAATGAAGAAGTTATTGAGAATATGGATGGCGTAATTCAAACTATTAAAAAACATCTTAGTGAATTACAAACACTAAAATTTGCTTCTCAACAAACTTCCAAAGTCTCCTCCTTAGGGGACGATTCAACAGGGACAATGACAGTATCTTACTCTGATTCTAGTCTTCAAATCTCCTCCTTAGGGGACGATTCAACAGGGACAATGACAGCATCTTATTCTGATTCTAGTCTTCAAGTCTCCCCTTCAAGGGGAGATTTAGAGGGGCCTATCTTCTTCTCTGGTTCTGTTTCCGGCACCATTGCACACTCAAAGAGTGGAAGTGGGGGATTCGGATACGACCCGCTGTTTGTTCCGGAAGGCTATGATAAGAGTTTTGCGGAATTGGGTGCTGAGGTGAAAAACAAGATTTCGCATCGCGCCAGAGCCGTGGAGAAGTTGGCAGAGTATCTCCATTCACTCGAAGAATAGGACGTCTTGATTACGCAGCTGTCGATACTTCTGCCCACCTACAACTGCTATTGTATGCGTTTGGTGGCCGCATTGCATGCTCAATGTGCTGCCATTCGTGCTTTAACATTTGAGATAATCGTAGCCGACGATGCTTCCACGGAGCACCGCTATGTGGAAGCTAATCGCTCTATTTGGCAGTTCGACCACGTGTCTTATATCGAATGCGAAGTCAATCGTGGTCGTTCGGGTATTCGAAACTTCCTTACTGCGCAATCACATTATCCCTTTTTGCTCTTTATTGATGGCGATTTGGCGCTCGATAATCCTCATTTCATCTTGCAATATCTATCCTCACAGGCCGATATCGTGGTAGGTGGAATAACTATTGGAGGCACTGTAGAACTTTGGAAGGACAATCTTCGATGGCTCTATGAGAAACGGTCGGAGTGTAAACATACCGTCGAAAGAAGACAGCAGTACGGTTTTCGGCAGTTTCGTAGTACTAATTTCCTTGTTCGTAGAGTTGTTGCCGAGCGGTGTCCGTTTGATGAAAGTATCCGAATCTACGGTTATGAAGACGTGTTGTTTGGCAAGCTCGTTGAGCAACAGGGCTTTACTATTGCGCATATTGACAATCCCGTGCAGCTCAATGAGTTTGAGTCGAACGCTCTTTTCTTACAAAAAACAGAGCAATCTTTGCGTGTTTTATCCGGTTGTCGCAATCGATTGCAGGGTTATTCGTCCTTACTTCACGTGATCGAAATACTTCATCGGCTTCGATTGCATCCCTTTTTCAAACAGCTATACCATCTCTTTGGTTCCCGTATCAAACATAGGTTGGAAGGCAATAAACCCAATGTTTTTCTGTTAAATATATACAAGCTTCTCTTTTTAGCTAGCCTTATCAATCCTAAAGAAGACGTATGAAACAACGAATATTCAATTTGATAACCTTCCTTTGTGTCGCTTGTACTGCCTTACAAGCCGCGTCTATCGGCACATGGAAGGCTTATCGTGCTTACAGTGATATTACCGATGTGCAGCAAGGTGGCAATATGCTCTATGTGTTGGCATCTAAAAGCCTGTACACTTACAACAAAAATGACCACAGCTTGCAACTTTATGACAAGACCAATGGGTTGAGTGGTACCGATATTTCGTTTATAGCATGGTCGCAAACTGTCCGTAAACTTATCATTGTTTATACCGACGGGAACATCGATTTGCTCTCTGCTGATGGGCGAACTACCAATATTTTAGGCTATTATAATGCCAGTATTGCCGGCGATAAAACGATCTATGGGGTTGATATCAACGGCAAATTTGCCTATCTTTCCACCGGTTTCGGAGTTGTCAAGGTCAATATGGACAATGCCGAAATAGCTGAAACATATCATCTCGGATTCCGTATAGACTATACATATATTGATGGTGCCAAGCTGTATGTGGCTTCCAGTGTGCAAGGACTTTATGCCGCTGCACTCTCAAGTAATTTGCTTGATAAGGCAGTATGGGCTCGTGTGGGCGATTATCAAGCCTGTGTAAAGTCGATAGACGATGCCCTCTTGACGCAAGTAAAGTCGTTGAAGCCCGGTGGTCCCAAGTATAATGATTTTGGTTTCCTACTTTTTAAGCATGGAAAACTCTATTCAGTTCCGGGATATGCAGATAATCTTCCGGCTGTTATCCAGATATTTGATGGGAGCGACTGGGCTGTGACAAATGAAAAACAACCGTCATTGAACCACGTATTTGTGAACTTTGCGGCGTTGAGTGTAGACCCCACCAATGAGAAGCATGTTTTTGCTTGTGGGCAAACGGGGGTATATGAGTATCTCAACAACGAGATGGTGAAGGAGTATTCCAATCATAATAGTCCGCTACAGACGGCTTCCACAGTAGGCAACAATAATCGCAATTATGTTGTGACAACTGGACTTTGCCATGACAATACAGGTAATCTGTGGGTCATGAATAGCATTAGTCCCTCCACGTCTATCCTTGAATTGCAGAATGACAATACGTGGGAAGCTTTTTACCATAAAGAGTTGATGGTCTATAACAATCGTTCTTGGGAGAATATGGCGGATGTTATGTTTGATAGTCGTGGTCTCATGTGGTTTGTCAATAACTTCTATCGTGTACCGGCATTGGCCTGTTATCAGCCGGCTACCGATGTTATTAAGACTTATCCTACTATTACTAACCAAGACGGAACGCCCCTCCAAATAGGTTATGTGCGTTGTGTGGAAGAAGATTTGGATAAGAATATATGGGTGGGAACGAATGTCGGACCTGTCTATCTATCTGCTTCCGAGATAGCAAATAATGGAAATACATTCATACAAGTGAAGGTGGCGCGTAACGATGGTACCAATTTTGCCTCCTACTTATTAAGTGGTGTGGATATTCTCTCAATGGCTATAGATGGTGCCGGGCGCAAATGGTTCGGTACAAATGGCAATGGTGTCTACCTCATCAGTGCTGACAACCAGACTGAGTTGCAACATTTTGTGGCATCAAGTAGCCCACTTCTCTCCGACGAGGTACAGAGTATAGCCATTGACGATGCCTCCGGTGTGGTGTATTTCGGTACATCCAAGGGACTTTGTTCGTATCAAAGCGATGCCACCAAAGCTGCCGATATCATGACCAAAGAGACGGTCTATGCCTATCCGAACCCTGTTCGCCCCGACTATACCGGGCCTATCACGGTAGTGGGATTGACCTATGATGCCGATGTTAAGATAGTTTCGGCAGCCGGATATTTAGTTAAACAAGGGCGCAGCAATGGTGGTACGTTCGTTTGGGACGGCACCGGTACGAATGGAAGGCGTGTCCCTAGTGGAATATATATGGTACAAACGGCTACGCAAGATGGCGATAAAGGAACGGTATGTAAGATTGCCATCATTAATTAACCAGTATTATGCGACAGTATATACATACTCATTGGGCTATTGCCATTATTCTATGCTTCTTCCCTGTTGCCTTATGGGCCCTGCTACAGTTACAACCTACATTTGATGATTGGACTTACTTGACGACTCCCTACACCGGAAAACTATCGGAAGTCATTTTTCCTGCAGGCGTCTATTGGCGTCCGTTCGACGGATTGATAGGCTATGTGCTGGGCTTCAATTACCATCTATTCCCTGCGCTCAACCATCTGATAGTGCTTTTGGGACATACTTTGGCTGCCGTATGTGTATTCCTTTTGTGCCAAAAATTGAAGTTTAAGGCTGCTTCTACAAACATAGCTACCTTGTTTTTCTATCTTGCTCCGGGCATGTTGGGCACGGTGTTGGATATCGATTCCATTAACCAGACTTACTCAGCTTTGTGGGGATTGATAGGACTTCTACTTTTTTTGCGTTATCAAGGTAGCGTTCGTATTGCTTGTTATGTCGTTTGTTGTTATTTTGCAGTGCTTTCCAAGGAGAACGGAATCCTTTGGTTTGCCATTATCCCTCTCTTTGCTTGGGGAATCAATAGGCTTTCCATGCGTTGCTTATGGCAGTTTGCCGGTCTTGCATTTGGCTGCATATTGCTGTATGGTATTGCAAGATTGTCATTGCCCAACAGTGGGATGTATGTCAACAATGAATATTATAGTTTTGCTTTGGCAGTCAAGATCAAGAATATCGCCAAGTTTGTGGCAGTTACATGTGTCCCTACTGATTATGTAGGTCTCATGCATCGAAGCCCTATTGGTATTGCCGGTGCAGTCTTAACCTTCTTTATGGCCATGCCGTTTTACCTGTCATTGTTTGCTTCAAAGGTCCGTTATTGGCGCGAACGGACGTTTTGGATGTTCCTATTCTACATTTTCTTAGGTGCTTCCATTCACTTGGCAACTATCTTTACCGTCATGCATGCCTACGCTTCTTTAGGTTTGGAAGCTCTCTTGGTAGCCTATCTGCTAGATAAGCAAACAGTCTCTAAGCGTATCATAGGTTTCACCTTATTATATATGGTGTCTGCTTTCATGATAGCCACTTCCCATTGGGATGCTGCAAGAGCAGCAGGGCAATTGGCTCAACGTATGGGAGAGAACACGCTGCGAGTGCTCAAAAATCCAGTTGATAGCGTTTATAGCATCATGTTGGAAGACACTGTAATACATTATTCTTCGTTCCTTGTACCTCCTGCCAAGGCTTTTGGTTGGGGTAGAGCTGCCATACATGCAAGCAAATACCGATGGCCGAAAGAATGGAAAGATACATTGATACAGCGTGATAATAAGGCTGCTATCCCACGATTGGTAAAACTTGCACATCAAAAGGGCTATCGCTGCGTGATGGTTTATGATGGGGAGAGAATGAAGGTGGTGTCTCGATAGTTTCGTATTATCACTTGCCTGCATATCTCTTTAGTGTACAAAGATACTCTATTAGATTTAGTCTTTCCAAACAAATAGCATATTATTAGTGCATACATAGCAATGGTTCTTGGAGATGATGTTTCCCGTGCTAACCTATAATATATTGTGTCATTCGATAAGACTTATTAAAAACAAAAGGATTACCATTCATCTCAAATGGTAATCCCTTACTGTTAGCACCACGACTGGTGCCTATTGACTAAATTAGAGAGTTATGCTTACACCGCCATACCATGTTGCACCGTATACTGGAGCATACATGAAGGCTGCATCATCGATATGTTTGCCTGTTACGATGCTTTTCACATCACCAAAAAGCATCGCGTCTGTATCTTGCGCCACGCAGTGTAGCACTGCCATCAAGGCAAAGAGTGCTACGAAATACATTCTTTTCATATTATTGAAGTTACTGTTTTATCCGGTGCAAAATTATACTTTGTTTTATATATCAACAATACTTAAAAGTAGGTAAACATTTCTTGATTTTCTGTGGTATTGAGTTTTTAGGTATTATAAGTAAGTATTGTAAAGTGTAAATATATGCTTTCAGATGGAATTGTTTACCTTTGTGGTATGAAGAAGGTTTGTTTTTCATTTTTATTATGGTTGTTAGCAATGCCATATTGGGCTTTGGCGCAACAGTTAAGTCGCATGGCGCAAAGCTTAGAACTCCGTGGTTATGTGAATGTGAAGCAAGTTGAGCCTACGATTCAAGTGAGTCTGATGTATGGGCGTGCCGATAATTTCACGGGGCGGGTGCTTTACGATGACTTGCGTGAGGCTTACTTACATCCCCAAGCAGCCGCAGCACTGGCACGAGCACAGCGTCGGTTGAAGCAATTACGCCCCGACTTGTCACTCAAGGTGTACGATGCGGCTCGTCCTATGAGTATCCAACAGAAGATGTGGGACTGTGTGAAGAATACGTCGAAAGATATTTATGTGAGCAATCCGGCGCATGGTGGCGGTTTACACAACTATGGGTTGGCGGTTGATATCACTTTGTGTGATGCGCGAGGTGACACGCTTGATATGGGAACGAAGATAGATTATATGGGTGCGGCAGCTCATATAGACCGCGAAGATGCACTGGTGGCCGAGCGCAAAATCAGTCGTCGGGCACGCGATAATCGCCGATTGTTACGTCAAGTGATGCGTTATGCCGGTTTCAGAGGACTGCGCACGGAGTGGTGGCATTTTAATTTTAAGAGTCGGGCAGAGGCGAAACGTGCCTACCAAGTGATTAAATAAGGAGGATAGATTTCTGAATTTTGTCCAAAGGACAATTCTTTTAATTACCGTAAACCTAAAGGCTTACAGTAATTAAGTGGTTGTCTTTTAGACAGTATACTATTACAAATTAATCCTCAACACACTTCATATTTTGAGCCAACTGGGCTACGGAGCTGGCTCCGACGAGCACACTTGTCACGCCTTGTTGTTCTAAAATCCATCGCAAAGCTTTCTCTGCGAGTGTGTGTCCGGCTGCTTCGGCCTCTTGGTTCCATGTTCTGAGTTGCGCAAGAAGTTCGGGTGTGAGTCGCTCTTCGGGCAATGATGTGTGATGAGCCATGCGACTATCAGCCGGGATACCGTCTAGATAACGGTTGGTAAGCAGTCCTTGGGCAAGCGGAGAGAAGCTGATGAAGCCGATACCATGGGTGCGGCAATATTCCAATTGTCCTTCGTCCATAGGCTTACGGTTTATCATATTCAGGCAATCTTGGTAGATAAGCAACGGCACATCGCGCTTGCGTAGATACTTGTCGGCTTTCTTCAAGGCTTCCAACGGCCAACGGCTGATGCCCACATAGAGTGCTTTTCCCGCGCGTACAATATCTACTAAGGCTTGCAAAGTTTCTTCGATAGGGGTCTCTGGGTCGAATCTATGGCTGTAGAAGAGGTCTACATAGTCCAAATGCATGCGTCTAAGACTTTGGTCAATGCTTGCCATGAGATACTTACGAGAGCCCCATTCACCGTAAGGACCGGGCCACATGTCGTATCCGGCCTTTGAAGATATGAAGAGTTCGTCGCGATATGGGCGGAAATCATCGTCCATCAAGCGCCCCATTGTTTCTTCTGCCGTGCCGTAAGGAGGACCGTAGTTGTTGGCCAAATCGAAGTGGGTGATACCATGGTCGAATGCGTAGTGGGTGATAGCGCGGCTTCGTTCGTAAGGGTCTACGCCTCCGAAATTGTGCCAAAAGCCCAGTGAGATACGTGGAAGTTTCACTCCTGTGTTGCCACAACGGGCATAGAGTGTGCCGGAATGGTCGTAACGCTCTTCCGCTGCTGTGTACCGTAGTTTGAGATTCATGCTCTTTGTAGAATTAGTAGTTAGTAGTGAAGAGTTAGAAGTTTTTAGAATGAGGAATTAGGAATGAAAAGCTGTATCTTATTTTAATCAACTTCTCACTCCTAAATCCTCACTTCTCACTCTTAACTCAAAACTTTGTCGCTTTCAATCAGATTGAGTAGATGTTCCACGGCCACCTCTTGAGGGATGTTTCTCTCTACACATTCCTGTCGGCGATAGAGCGAAACCTTGCCCGGACCGGCTCCTACGTAACCGTAATCGGCATCGGCCATCTCGCCCGGACCGTTCACAATACAGCCCATGATACCAATCTTGAGACCCTTCATATCCTTGGTTGCCTCACGAATTTGGGCGATGGTCTGTTGCAAATTATATAAGGTGCGACCGCAACCGGGGCAGCTGATGTATTCTGTTCGGGTGGTACGAAGGCGCGAAGCCTGCAATATTCCATAGGCGGTTTGGTCGATGAAGCTTTGTGGAATGGTACCATCGTTCATCAGCCAGATACCGTCGGTGAGTCCGTCTATCATCAATGCGCCCATGTCGGCTGCTGCTTCGAGCTGCAAATCGCTCTTTTCAAGCTGTGAATGGCGATACATCTGTGCGAAGATAACAGGGTTTTCAACTCCCGCATTCATCATCTCGTGAACCAAAGCACGCTGCTCTCCTAATCTGTTTTGGTGATTTGAAGCACATACGACCACCACTTCTGGGTGACTCTTGAGGCATGCCAAATACTCTTCTGTGGGACAGCCATATTGCAGAACGAGGAATTTGAGCGGAGCAGAAACCTGTCCTATAAATGGCATAGCGCTTACCGGGAAGATGGGGAAGATGTGAGAAACGTCTCCACCTTGGCTTGCTAATTCGGCGTATGTGTTGAAATCGAGGATGTAGTTCTGTCCGGGGAACAACTTGTCGGGCATTGCCGAGCCGGCATAAATATAGTCCGGACGTTGCGAGGGAGTCTGCTTGTCGCGGCTATCGTCGTTTCCCAGATTACCGATAACCACAGGAACCTGTGTTCCACCCACGTGGTGTACGGGTTTGGTGTGGCGTCGTTCAGGGCGCAACCAGTCGAAACCGGTATATGGCTCGGCCGGAATGAGCATGTGACCGCTATGCTTTCCGAGGTAATCTACCAAGTGACGAGCCACAGGAATCTCGCATTCCGGCTCCTCGCTGAGCGATACACGAATGGTATTACCGATGCCATCGGCCAATAAAGCACCAATTCCTACAGCGCTTTTGATACGTCCATCTTCGCCTTCTCCGGCTTCCGTGACGCCCAAATGCAGCGGATAGTGCATGTCTTCGCGCTCCATCGTGTCGACCAAGAGGCGCATGCTGCGTACCATGACCACCGTATTTGATGACTTGATGGAGATGACTACGTCGTTGAAATTTTCTTTTTTGCAGATACGGAGAAACTCCATACAACTCTCAACGATACCTTCCGGTGTGTCACCATATCGGTTGCGAATGCGATCAGAGAGCGATCCATGGTTCACACCGATACGAATTGCCGTGTGATTCTCCTTACAAATGTTGAGAAACGGTACGAATCTATCCTCTATCTTCTTTAACTCTTGCGCATATTCCTCGTCGGTATATTCCAACTTAATGAACTTGCGAGCAGGGTCAACATAGTTTCCCGGATTCACTCTTACTTTTTCTGCGTAGTGAGCAGCCACGTCGGCTACGTTGGGATTGAAGTGTACATCGGCCACAAGTGGGGTGTTGTAGCCACGCGATCGAATGCCCGCGTTGATGTTTTTGAGGTTTTCTGCCTCCTTTGAACCTTGTGTTGTGAGTCGCACGAGTTCTCCTCCTGCGCGGATGATACGCTCTGCTTGTTCCACACAAGCATCGGTATCGTTGGTGTTGGTGGTCGTCATCGACTGTACACGGACAGGATTTTCGCCGCCCATGTCGATGGCTCCGATATGTACAACGGATGATTTGCGCCGTTGATAATTGAATAAATCTATCATTAGTTGGTCTTGAACTTATAGTCCTTTATATCTGCTAGCTCTGCATTTGCTTTCTCTATCTTTTGTCCCAAAGACGCTTTCCAAGCGTCAACTTTGGCTGCCATGTCGGCATCGGAGACCGCAATAATCTGCGCCGCGAGGATAGCTGCGTTCTGAGCTGCATTTATTCCCACCGTAGCTACGGGTATTCCGGGTGGCATTTGGATTATGGAAAGCATGGCGTCAAGCCCATCCAGCATGCCCTTGATAGGCACTCCAATGACGGGAAGTGGGGTAGATGCGGCGATAACACCGGGCAAAGCGGCCGACATTCCAGCTGCTGCTATGATGACTTTGATACCGCGTTCGCGAGCACCTTTGGCAAAAGCTTCGACCGCAGCGGGCGTTCTATGAGCCGAAAGAGCATTCACTTCGAAAGGTATCTCTTGACTTTCGAGCCATTTACAAGCTTTTTCCATGACGGGCAGATCGCTTGTGCTGCCCATGATAATACTCACAATAGGTTTCATATAAATGGATGTTTAATTATATAATTGCTATGGCGACAAACGCCAATAATAGTCCTAAGAAGAAGCCCGCAATGATTTGAGCCAATGAATGTTGCCGCAGAATCATGCGACTGGTACCTACCAAGCCGGCCAATATCATGACCAAGCAAAGCCACCATACCGGGTTGAACTCGAAGATGAGGGCAAATGCCATCAGCGCACCGGCTACTCCGCCACTCGCAACAGCATGGGTAGAAATCTTCCACCATACGTTTATCAGTGCACAGATAATCTGAATGACGAGCGCTGCCACCAAGATACCACCCATAAAGTGGGGCACATGGAGCAGATTCATCAGATAATAGCAGGCAAAGTAACACAATATGGAGATGACGTATGGCACCATTCGGCGCTCGCGAGCACCCAATTCGATGAGTGTCCACCCATGATAACGACGATACATGTGTATGAGTAGGGTAGGCGTAAGGATGGTAAAAAGATAGACCATAGTCAAAACGGAGAGCTTATAAGATAGCGGAAGCATGCTCAGATAGCTGAGTACGAAGAGTGCTACCAGTCCCAATAGTGGCAGATAGAAGGGCGAGAAGATGATACTTATAATTCTCGCAGCCGTTATAAGGTCCTTTTCTTTCATTACCTATGGTTAATCTAAAATCTTCAATTCAATTATTAATCTTTTATTCTTATTCTCTTTTTTGTCTCCCAAAAGCTACGTTTTGCGCAGTCGGGCAACCGGTAAGCCGAGTTGTTCGCGGTATTTGCCCACCGTACGTCGGGCTATCGGATAGCCTATCTTTTTCATTTCGGCCGTCAATAGGTCGTCGCTCATAGGCTTACGTTTATCTTCTTTGTCGATAATCTCTTTGAGTGCCAACTTGATTTTGCGTGTAGACATCTCCTCACCTTCCTCTGTCGTGTAGCTATCGGTGAAGAAATAGCGCAGTGGAAATGTTCCCCATCGTGTTTGGGCATACTTTACATTGCTTACACGGCTGATAGTTGAGATGTCCAATCCCGTCTTGTCGGCAATGTCTTTCAGTATCATCGGGCGCAAATCGGCTTCGTCTCCGTCTTCGAAATACTTGTGTTGCCAGTCTATGATAGCTTTCATGGTGACTGTAAGCGTGTGTTGTCGCTGCTTCACTGCCTCGATAAAGCCTTGTGCTTTGTCTACTTTACCCTTGGCATAGAGCAATGCCTCTTTCATCTGGCGGCTCATTCCGGCTTTGTTGTTCTTGTAGGTTGCCATCATATTGGCAAATGATTCCGAGACATGCAGCTCCGGAATATTCCCTCTATTCAGCGAGAAACTCACGCTACCATCATCGGCTGTGTCGATGATAAAGTCGGGTGTAATTTGGTGGACGTTCCGTCCTTCGGTCTCACCAAGTGATGCTCCGGGTTTCGGATTGAGTCTTACGAGCTCTCGATGCAACGTTTCGGTCTGTATATCGCTCAGTCCTAGTTGGCTTTGAATCTTATCCCAATGCTTGCGGGTGAATTCTTCAAAATAGTCGTTGACTACACGTTGCATGTATTCTTTGAGCTTATTATCGGGTCGACGGTCTATTTGTAGTAATAGACATTCTTGTAGTGAGCGTGCTCCGATACCTGCCGGGTCCATCGTTTGCAGCAATCCGAGCAAGCGTTCTATTTCCTCTTCGGGCACATCTATATTATGGTATATGGCCAATTCGTCGCAAATGCTGTCCAAATCTTTGCGCAACAAGCCGTCGTCATCAAGACTTCCGATGAGATATTCCATCACTTGGGCATCTTGTTCTGATAGCTCCATCATGCCCATTTGCTCTTTTAGCTTGTCGTAAAACGACGTGGTGTCGCCATAAACCATCTCTTCGTAGTCGGCATTTTGGTTATTGCTGCCGCTGTAGGTCTGTGGCATTTCGTCGTCGCGCCCTATGTTTTCGAGGGCGGCATCGAGTGCATCCTGCCGCTCTTCACGCTCGTTCTCTGTGTCGAAATCATCATCTTGGCTGTCTAGACGGTCGTCTACAGTCGACTCCGGCATCTCTTCGTCGCCTTTTTCCAGTGCCGGATTGTCATCTAGTTCGGCATTGATACTTTCCTCAAGCTCCGTCAATGGCATTTCCAACAGGTGCACATTGAGCATCTGCTGTTGTGACAAGCGTTGTACTTGCGCCAGTTTCTGTTCTTGAGTTTGTACGAGTTTCTGTGCCATAGCCTATTCTTTGAAGTATGCCGAGAGTTGCGCTGCCATCGAGGAGAGTTCCTCCGGATTGCCATTGCCGTATCTGTTCCATACGCGTCGGCATGGTTCGAGTAGTTCATGTGGTTGTTGAGGCCGAGCGAGATAGGGATCGCAAAGTTGGAAAGCCTCCATCGCTGCCACCACATGTTGCACGTCTATGCCCATGAGCCGGCTTAGTTCCACCACTTCGGGTGTCTCGTCCACCATCGTAATGGGCGTGAGTCGGAAGTATAAGTCGAGTATCATGATGAGCATGGTAGGTGTCAACGGACAGCTAACAGATACCGGCCGGAAGTCGCTCTCGAATGTTTCGTGGATGTCCACACCCTCGTAGAAAGCGTCTGGTTGGCCGAATCCGCACATGGTTCGTAATTTTCCTACCTCTTTAGCCAACCGTTTCGGGTGCGTAGCGTATGTCTCCCACAACATTTTCATGCTAGGTGTGTCGAGCCTTCTGATGTGAAACATCTGTTGATAAAGAAATGTTGGTGGTATATGCAATTCCATTCCCACGTCGACCAAGGCTCTCGAATAAAGTGCCTTTACGCCAACGGGCTTCTTTAGGTATAGCTGTAAGAGAATCAGCCAGTATGTATCTTCCCACAAAGGATGCATGACCATCGCTCTTTCTTTTTATCGCAAAGATAGTGTAATTTGCAGACAAAAGCAAAGTTTTACTTTGATTTTGTTGAGATACCAGCCTATGTTGGGGGAGGAATGTGGGATGCCACGTCTCTACAGAAGCCTCTCCCCATCCATTATCTCCCTCATTTACTGTCGCACCGGCTGAGCCGACTGCAACTACTCGGTCGATGACCGTTGGTTCTCCAAAAGGAGAGGGAGTAAGAAATAGACCTTTTCTGTCCCACAACTAAAGAACTTATCAACTCGAAGCCATCTCCCTTCCCTTTTGGGGAGGGGCGGGGTGGGGCTGTAAAGGACTGAGGTTGGGCTGTTGCACCGCCTCTTCAGCATCGCTGCCTCGGCTCTTCAGCACTGCTGTTCGGACTTTGCAGCACTGCTGCCCTGCCTCTGCAGCGTATAGAGAGTAAAGAGCTAGCAGTGAGAAATACTTGATATGCGTGATTTTTTGTACCTTTGTATTGAATTAGTATTGGATCAATATGCATGTCATTTCTTTATTCAAGCATTTGAATTGTAACTGTGTGAGGATAATCATACTATCTTTATTCCTGTGTGTTGCAACACTGTCGCCAGCACAGAAGCATTTTCCGAATATCGGTTTCGGTATTAACCGTCATGCCACTGACGGTCGCTTGGTGGGGCATCTTAATTTGGGACTACTCAGCAAAGTAGATACTTTGCATGGTGTTCAAGTGGGGGTATTCTCCTCTGTTGTGTCCGGTGAGATGCGAGGGCTGTCGGTGGGTGGTCTAATGACGGTGTCTCATCGCATGAAAGGCTTTCAGATAGCCGGACTTACCAATGTGAGTACCACTCCGATGCAGGGTACACAGATAGCCGGAGTTACCAATATATCCATGGGAATCAAGGAGGGTATGCAGATAGCCGGAGCCGTCAATGTGTGTTCGGGTTATATGCGTGGTTTACAGGTTGCGCCCTATAACTATGCCGACAGCCTGAATGGATCGCAGATAGGAATGCTCAATGTGGCGGTAAGTCATCCTCGTGGCTGGCAAGTGGGTATCATCAACTACACTCGCGACACCATTGCCCACAAGATAGGACTTGTTAATGTGAATCCGAAGACATGCATCGACTTCCTCGTTTTTGCTGGTACTATCTCCAAGTTCAATGGTGCAATGCGCTTCCGCAACCATAGTACCTATAATATGATTGGTGTCGGAACCCACTATTTGGGGCTTGATAAGGAGTTTTCTGGAGCTATCTACTATCGCCTCGGACAGTATTTCAGATTGTGGCCACGCTGGACGGTGAGTGGTGATGTGGGCTTTTTCCATGTGGAAACCTTCAAACCTCATAGTCAGGAGACGCCTAAACGACTCTATTCTCTGCAAGTGCACGTGAACATGGACTACCAAGTGAACGAAATATTGGGTGCTTTCGTCAGCACGGGATATGGAGATACCCGCTATTATAGTGGCGGCGACTATCGGCATCGCTTCTTGTTTCAAGGTGGTATCTCCATTCGTTACAATCGTAAATAAGCAAGTATGAAGAAGTTTTTCCTTATCCTTTTCGTATGGATGGCAGTGTTGTCAGGACAGGCGCAACATCTCTCGGATACCGTCGTGATACAACATGAGCGCGATATAGCGCCCTATGGGCAAATTATTCCGACCGACTCGTTGGTATGGCATAACCGGTTTCGTACCGATGATCCCGACTATTTGCATCCACATCCGTGGAAGGCGGCCGTCCAGGCAGCTGGTATCAACGTGTTCGTACATTGTTTCGACCGCTTTGTGATGGGCGAAGACTTTGCCAAAGTGACGTTTAAGACCATCGGCAACAATTTCCGTCATGCCTTCGTGTGGGATAACGATCAGTTCTCTACCAATCTTTTTGCCCATCCGTATCATGGTAACCTCTACTTCAATAGTGCCCGTAGTCGTGGCCTTTCGTTTTGGCAGAGTGCCCCTTATGCGCTGGGTGGCAGCCTGATGTGGGAGTTTTGTGGCGAGAAAGAGCCTCCGGCCATTAACGATTTGATGGCTACTACGTTCGGCGGAATAGCCATTGGCGAGATTACGCATCGTATTTCATCCCTCATTCTCAATGATCGTGCACACGGCTTCCGTCGCTTCTTACGCGAATTTGGAGCCACGGTGGTCAATCCGATGCAAGGTTTGGTGAGGTTGATGAATGGTGATGCGTGGCGCATTCGCCAAGAAAACTATCTCTATCATGATTATGAACAGTTCCCAGTAGACTTCAAAGCAACTGTCGGATTGCGCTATTTGGCCGATGATGGTGGACTGTTTCGAGGTGAGAGTAATCCTTATGTGAACTTCTACTTGGAGTATGGCGACCCTTTTAAGGAAGAGACAATGAAGCCATACGACTATTTCATGGCCAATGTTACGTTTGGTTTGTCGCGTAATCAACCATTGGTCAATGGTGTTCATCTGCTCGGACGCATTTGGGGAGTGCAGAACCAGAATTTCGATGGTATCCAAAGTCAGTTCGGAATCTTTCAGCATTTCAATTATTATGATTCGAGTCCGGTGAAGAATGGTACCTCGTTGACTCCCTATCGCATTAGCGAAGCTGCTGCATTTGGCCCCGGTGTCATCTATCGTTTTCCCCATGTGGGCAACCTACAACGTCTCGAACAGCGTATATTCCTCGACGCTATACTGCTCGGTGGAACAAAAAGCGACTACTATAATATGATAGATCGCGACTATAATATGGGTAGTGGATATAGTCTAAAACTCAATACACAGATGGATTTCCCACGTATGGGACGCTTTGCTTTCAATGTAGATTACTACCATATATATACTTGGAAAGGATATGAGGGTAAAGACTTAGCCAGTATAGATCCACTCTATCTGAACGCACAAGGCGATCGGGGCAATGCGGAACTGCTTGTGCTGAATCCGCTTTTCGTGTTTAAGTTGCGCAATGGTATGGGAGTGGAATTGAGTGGAAGCTACTTTTTGCGTACTACGCGGTATAAATATTATACCAATGTGCATGCCCAGACTTTTGAATTGCGCATGGGGCTAGTGCTGTAAGTGACAAAATGTTAAACTAGGTCAATCTGTTTGACTTACTGGAATTATTTGTAATTTTACCAACTATTATTAATTTTAAAAGACTCAAGTAATGAAAATGAAACATCTCGGTGTCGTTGCCGGCTTCATGGCAGCCACCCTTTTAAGTACATCGTGTGTGGGCTCGTTCAGCCTCTTCAATAAGTTGGCTCATTGGAACAAAGGTGCAACGAACAGTAAGTTCCTCAACGAACTTATCTTCTTGATTATCTCTCCGGCTTATGGAGTTTGTACGCTCGTTGATGCGTTGGTTCTCAACACCATGGAATTTTGGACCGGAAGTAACCCGATAGCCCAAAATGTAGGTAAGACACAAGAAGTGATGGGGCAGGATGGTCGTTACTATGCTGTGAAGACGTTGAAAGATGGTTATGAGATTACCAAACCTACCGGTGAGAAACTCTATTTTGTGTACAATCAAGAGACCAAGACATGGTCGCAAAAGCAGGATGGCAAGACCACAGATATTTTCACTTTCAACGACGATGGTACTATCCAAGCTCATTTGGGTAACGGTAAAGATGTGACCGTGACGCAAGATGAGGCTGGTGTTTATAAGTTGAAGATGGCTACAGGCATGGGCACTTACTGGGCTATGAGATAAAAAACACCCTGTAATTCCTCTTTTCGGAGAGTTGATAGTAACAAGAGGTGCTGAGTAAGAGGTAAGAGACTGACTTGATAGTCAACTCTCTTACCTCTTATCTTTTTCTTTTTATCTAAATATATGTGGCGTGTTTGGATTCGTGGATAAATTGAATTAACTTTGCAGAAAACATTGATGAATGAATACAGACAACGCAGCGACCGAGAAATATAAACATGGTCTCAGTGCTTCTGAGGTGAGTGAAAGCCGTAAGATGCATGGCGAGAACGTGTTGACACCGCCTGCCCGCACTTCGCTTTGGAAACTTTATGCCGAGAAGTATCGCGACCCGATTATTCAAATTTTGCTGGTAGCCGCTACCATTTCGCTGATATTGGCATTTGTAGAGCACGATTTTGTGGAGACCATCGGTATCTTTATGGCTATATTCTTGGCTACGACGGTGGGTTTCTATTTCGAGCGCGATGCCGCACGGAAGTTTAATGTACTCACAGCATTGACAGATGAGCAGTCTGTGAAGGTGCGTCGAGACGGTCGGGTGATGGAGATTCCGCGTCGAGAGGTTGTTGTGGGCGATGTCATCTTGATAGAAGTGGGCGACGAAGTGCCTGCCGATGCGCAGTTGATGGAGTCGGTAGATTTGCAAATAGACGAGTCGTCGTTGACCGGTGAACCTATCACGACGAAGCATGCCGACCCCAGTAAGGAGCAGAATAAGTCTACCTATCCGGTCAATATCATCCTGCGTTCGACGATGGTGATGAGTGGTCAGGGCTTAGCTGTGGTACGTGCGGTGGGTGATGAGACCGAGATAGGCAAGGTAGCACGCAAATCCAGTGAGGCCACAGATATTAAAACCCCTCTGAATATACAGTTGGGTAAGTTGGCGAGGCTTGTCTCCAAGGTGGGAACCGGAGTGTCTATACTGGCATTTGTGGCTTTTTTGCTACACGATATACTCACCAATCCGGCCGTATGGCATAGTACCAACTATATCCTTATGGCCGAAACGGTGTTGAAATACTTCATGATGGCTGTTACACTCATTGTGATGGCTGTGCCCGAAGGGTTACCGATGGCCGTCACTTTGTCGTTGGCCTTGAACATGAGACGTATGCTGAAGAGCAACAACTTGGTGCGTAAGCTGCATGCCTGTGAGACAATGGGGGCTGTAACCGTCATTTGTACCGACAAGACGGGAACCCTTACGCAGAACCGAATGACCGTAGGAGATATGGTCATCGTGGATGGTGACAAGCGGGAAATGGCCGAAGCGATAGCCGCTAACACCACAGCCGAGTTGAATGGAGACGAAGGTGTTGGCAATCCTACAGAAGTTGCGTTGCTCAATTGGGCACGAAAAGAAGGCTTTGATTACGCAAAATTGCGTAGCGAACGGCCGCTCGTGGAGCGTCAACCGTTCTCTACGGAGCGGAAGTACATGTCGACTACGGTGGCCGATGGTACTAGATATATCAAGGGAGCACCTGAGATAGTCATGAAATATTGTGATATGACCGATGCACAGCGTGCTGAAATATCGCAAAAGTTAGCCGAATATCAGCACAAAGCCATGCGTACTTTGGCCTTTGCCAGAGGTTGTAGACTGCAGGGAATCACTGCTATCTCCGACCCGATACGCGAGGATGTGCCCGCAGCAGTGTCCACTTGTGGCAACGCCGGTATCGAAGTGAAAATCGTAACAGGCGACACTGCGGCTACAGCAGCGGAGATAGGGCGACAGATAGGAGTCTGCGATGAGCTCACACCTCAAGTAGCTTTCATCACCGGAACGGAGTGGGCGGCTCTCTCAGACGATGAGGCTTACGATCGAGCAAAGCAGATACGCGTGATGTCGAGAGCCAAACCGACCGATAAGCAGCGACTCGTGGAGCTGTTACAACGCCGCGGTCATGTGGTAGCAGTGACGGGTGACGGTACCAACGATGCCCCCGCGCTGAACTATGCACACGTAGGCTTATCGCTAGGAAGCGGTACCAGTGTGGCCAAAGAGGCTTCCGATATGACTCTTCTAGACGATTCGTTCGGCTCGATAGCCAATGCCGTGATGTGGGGACGGTCGCTTTATCGCAATATTCAGCGCTTCCTTTTCTTCCAGTTGGTGGTGAATCTGGCGGCTTTGTTGCTCGTGTTGGGTGGTTCGGTGGTTGGTACCGAGATGCCATTGACCGTTACTCAGATACTCTGGGTGAACCTGATTATGGATACATTTGCCGCTATGGCGCTGTCGTCGTTACCTCCTTCGCGTGAGGTTATGACTGAAAGTCCTCGCAAGCAGAGCGATTTCATCATCTCAAAGGGCATGGCTCGCGGTATCATCTTCTGTGGTGTGGCGTTCTTTATCGTGATGTTGATATACCTTATCATTGTTGGGGGACATGGAATCGGTGGTGTTGACATCCACGAACTGACTATCTTCTTCACCACTTTTGTGATGTTGCAGTTCTGGAACCTATTTAATGCCAAGTGTCTAAGGTCGCATCATTCGGCTTTCAGACGCCTGTGGGCCGACAAAGGATTAGGTCTTGTGCTGCTTATCATACTCGTCGGACAGTGGGGAATCGTCACTTTCGGTGGTAAGATGTTCCGCACCGTGCCTCTCTCAACTACTGAATGGCTGACGATTATAGGTGCTACTTCGATGGTGCTGTGGTTTGGTGAGCTGTGGAGATGGGGCTTGAGACTAAGAGAAAAATAGGAAATGAGCAAAATAGAAGTCATAGGTCATACGGAGAAACCATCGCTGCCGAGTGTGGCTACCGTTGGTTTTTTCGATGGCGTACACCTTGGACACCGGTTTCTGATAGACCAATTGAAGGCTGAGGCTGCCCGTCGTGGGATGCTTTCAATGGTCATTACGTTTGCAAGACACCCTAGAGCTGTGTTGCAAGACGACTATGTGCCCCAGTTGCTGACGCAGCATAAGCGTAAATTAGAACTCTTGGAGCAGACCGGTGTGGACTGTGTGGTGGTGCTGGATTTTGATCGTGAAATGGCCGGACTTACTGCACGGGAATTCATGGAACAGTTGTTGCGCAACCAATTGGATGTGCATTGCTTGTTGACAGGGTATGATAATCGCTTCGGACACAACCGTGCTGAGGGCTTCGACGACTATGTAGGCTATGGTCGGGAGTTGGGAATGGATGTTGTTAGAAGCAAGGCTTTCGTGCTAGAGGGTGTCAATGTGAGTTCGTCGGTCATTCGTTCGTTGTTGCAAGAAGGCGAGATAGAGTTGGCCAATCGCTGCTTGGGCTATCATTACAATATCTGTGGACGAGTGGTTCACGGCTTTCAAGAGGGACGGAAGTTGGGCTATCCTACGGCCAACATAGATGTACAAGACACCAATCAACTTGTTCCAGCCATGGGGGTATATGCTGTTCGGGTGCGTGTAGAAGGCGATTCGCTGACGTATGGTGGCATGATGAGCATTGGAACACGCCCCACTTATAATGGAACGGAGTGTACACAAGAAGTGAACATCTTTCACTTTGAAGGCGATATTTATGGCCGTGAGGTGGAAGTGGAGTTCGTCAAACGCACACGTAGCGAAGAAAGATACGATAATATACGCCAGTTGGTAGATCGACTACGCCAAGACGAGATAGAAATAAGAGAAATATTAAGAATGTGAATATGAATAAGACAATCAAGATCATATGGGATGTGGCATGGTATCTCATCGTGTTCATCTTGCTACAAATACTGGTACAGTTTGCTACGGAGGCGATAGACCTGAGCGCTTCGGGCAAGAATGCTTCTGAGGTAATAGCGACCTTGAGGAACGGTTGGCTGCCTAGTCCGATGAATGTCATCGTGTCAACGGTGATAAGCAGCCTGTTGACCATTGCCATCTTCTTTTGGCGGAAGTGGACTCCTTACTCTCGTAGCTACATAGCGATGCGCCCTTGGCTCACGTTGGTGTGGATTGCGGTGGCAACGGTGGGCACTTTGATACCCTCTATATGGATGCAAGAGATGCTTGAGATGGACATGCCCGACTATTTAGAGAAGATGTTTATAGGCATCATGAGCGAGCCACTAGGCTATGTAGTTATCGGAATCTTGGCTCCGTTTGTGGAAGAAGTGGTGTTCCGTGGAGCCATCTTGCGTCGTTTGCTCGAAGTGATGGGGGAAAAATGGCATTGGGTTGCCATCCTTATCTCAGCGATACTCTTTGGTTGTGTACATGGTAATCTACCACAATTCGTGCATGCCGTGCTACTCGGATTGTTGTTGGGATGGATGTACTACCGTACCGATAGCATCGTTCCCGGTGTCGTTTTGCATTGGGTGAACAATACAATTGCTTATGTAGTGACCAATCTGATGCCCGGAATGGAGGATGCCAAGCTCATCGATTTGGCCGGTGGCAGTCAAATGCGCGTGTATCTGTGGGTGGCATTCTCGCTCTGTATCCTGCTTCCGGCACTGTTCCAACTGAACATGCGATTGCCTTTGAAAAGTCAGAAGAAGGGATAAGGAACTTCGGATAAACATATTTTGAAGGCAATAAAGCCTGCTTTTACATTTTCAAGAAATAGATTTTGATTTGCTGCCAAGCCTTGACAATCTTGTTGTCAAGGCTTGGCAGCATTGCTGTTTGGGCTAGACAGTATCGTTGTTGAGCCGTAGCAGTAAAGAGAGTTGATGAGTCTTGAAAGGTATTCATTTTTTAATTGGAATGTGAGATGGAGATTGTCGTAAAATGATGATGGCAGACTATGGGGATAATTAGAGTGATATGCCGTTATGATTTTTGTATTAGTGATAAGCTGAATAGCATTGAATAACAGAGAATTCCTACAGACTTGATAGTTAAGAAAATAAAAAAACACTATATATATAAGGTGTAAGCAAAAAGTTTATTTACTTTTGCGCCTTAATAACGTACATTCGTAACTATGCAAGATAATCTAGTTATCGTTGAGAGTCCGGCTAAGGCAAAGACGATAGAGAAGTTTTTAGGTAAGGATTTTAAGGTAATGTCTTCTTACGGACACATCCGTGATTTGAAGAAGAAAGAGCTTAGTATTGATACAAAGACGCTAGAACCCGACTACGAAATTCCCGAAGAGAAGAAGAAACTGGTTGCCGAACTGAAGGCGTCGGCAAAGAAAGCAAGTAAGATATGGCTTGCTTCCGATGAGGATCGTGAGGGAGAAGCCATCTCATGGCACCTGTGCGAGGTGTTGGGATTGGACGAAGAGAAAACCAGTCGTATTGTTTTCCACGAGATAACGAAACCTGCTATCTTGGCAGCTATTGAGCATCCGCGTCGTCTGAATATGTCTTTGGTGAACGCACAGCAGGCTCGTCGAGTACTTGACAGATTGGTAGGATTCAGACTTTCGCCCGTGTTGTGGCGCAAGGTGAAGCCGGCTTTGAGTGCCGGTCGTGTACAAAGTGTTGCCGTGAGACTCATTGTTGAGCGCGAACGCGAGATACAAGCTTTCCAATCAGAGCCTTACTACCGTGTGAATGCCATCTTTGGTATCGTGCATAGTGATGGTTCGGCCTCGGAAGTGAAGACCGAACTCGATACTCGTTTCAAAACTCACGAGGAAGCATTGGCTTTCTTGGATAAGTGTAAGGATGCTGAATTTACGGTTTCCAGCATTGCCAAAAAACCGTTGAAGCGCACTCCTGCTCCCCCATTCACAACCTCTACATTGCAACAGGAGGCTGCCCGTAAACTCGGTTTCACGGTGAGCCAGACCATGATGGTGGCTCAACGACTATACGAGGGTGGACGTATCACTTATATGCGTACCGACTCTGTGAACCTGTCGTCGCTGGCTATCAATACCAGTAAGGATGAAATCATCGGCCGTTACGGCAAAGAATACAGCAAATCACGTAACTATCATACGCACGCCAAAGGTGCGCAAGAGGCTCACGAAGCCATTCGTCCGACTTTTATGGCAACAACCGAGATTGACGGAACGTTGCAGGAGAAGCGTCTCTACGACCTGATTTGGAAGCGTACGGCAGCTAGTCAGATGGCTGATGCGCAGATAGAGAAGACCACAGTAACCGTTAATATATCGGGAGCTAGCGAGAAATTTGTGGCTACCGGAGAGGTTATAGCTTTCGACGGATTCTTGAAAGTGTACCGCGAGTCGGTAGACGACGAAGATAACGCATCGGAAGAGTCGACCAATATGTTGCCTGCCATGAAGGAAGGTGACGTGTTGCAGCGTCGTGAAATCAGCTCTACCGAACGTTTCAGTCAAGGACCTATTCGCTATACGGAGGCTAGCTTGGTGCATAAACTCGAAGAGTTGGGCATTGGGCGCCCGTCTACTTACGCTCCCACCATCAGTACTATTCAGCAACGTGAATATGTACAGAAGGGCGATAGAAAGGGGGAAGAGCGCTCTTATACCATTGATGTGTTGAAGGGAATCAAGGTTGCCAGTCGCGTCAAGAAAGAAATGGTGGGTAGCGAGAAAGGTAAGTTGCTGCCTACAGATACCGGCATTGTGGTGAATGACTTCTTGATGCAGAGTTTCCCCGACATCATGGATTACAACTTCACAGCACGTGTGGAGCAGCAGTTCGACCAAATAGCCGATGGCAAGGAAGGTTGGCACGACATGATGAGAGATTTCGATAAGAAGTTTGAACCGACAGTAGAGAAAGTGATGAATGCACGTTCGGAGCATAAAGCGGGCGAGCGTGAGCTGGGAACCGACCCGAAATCGGGTAAGCCGGTGTTTGTGAAAATCGGTCGATTTGGTCCGATGGTACAGATAGGTACGGCCGATGATGCAGAGAAACCACGTTTCTCGCAGTTGCCGGCTGATAAGAGTATGGAAACGATAACGCTTGAAGAGGCATTGGAACTGTTCAAATTACCCCGCACGGTGGGGCTATATGAGGGTACCGATGTAGTCATAGGTTCGGGACGTTTTGGTCCTTACATCATGCATAACAAGAAGTATGTGTCGCTGCCCAAGGGTGAAGACCCCATGACAGTGACGCTTGATACGGCGGTGAAACTAATTCAAGCGAAGGTGGAACAAGAAGAGAAACGCCACTTGAAGCAGTTTGATGAGGATGCTAAATTGGAGGTGCTTAATGGTCGTTACGGCCCTTATATAGCATACGATGGCAACAACTATCGCATGCCTAAAGCACTCCATGAGAAGGCTACCGATCTTACTTATGAGCAATGTATGGAGATTGTGAATACAGCTCCGGCTCCGAAAGCTAAAACACGTCGCAAGAAGTGAAGCGAATCATTATCATAGGATACATGGGTGCCGGCAAAACGACGGTGGGAAAGGCACTGGCTCAAGAGTTGGGATTACCTTTCTATGACCTCGATTGGTATATAGAGAGCCGGATGCACAAGACGGTGAAGCAGATATTCGACGAACAAGGAGAAGACGGATTTCGCCGAATTGAGCGCAACATGTTGCATGAGATAGCCGAGTTTGAGGATGTTGTCATCAGTTGTGGTGGCGGTACGCCCTGCTTCTATGATAATATCGACTACATGAATCGACAGGGAGAGACGGTCTATCTCAAGGCCACGCCTGAGGTATTGTATGGACATTTGAAGATGGGACGGTCGGTTCGCCCCCTTCTACTCAACAAGACTCCCGAAGAAGTGGAGGCTTTCATTCATGAACAATTGGCCTATCGGGAACCTTTCTACGCCCAAGCCAAGCATACACTAGACGTGAATTTGCTCGATAACTTCGAGAAAATCAAGATTTCAGTGAAGAGAGTGAGGGAACTCGTACAGGTATAAGCTGCCTCGATTCACATATTATTATTTATTCAGCTAACTTCCAAAACAAGATACTTCAATGAAAAAATGGACTGTTGAAGACTCCAAGGAACTCTACAACATCAATGGATGGGGAACCTCTTATTTCGGCATTAATCCTAAAGGTGACGTCTATGTCACCCCGTGCAAAGACAATACGCAGATAGACTTGCGCGATGTGATGGACGAATTGTCCCTGCGCGACGTGACGCCACCGGTGTTGTTACGCTTCCCCGACATCCTTGATAGTCGTATTGAGAAGACAGCTTCGTGCTTCAGTAAGGCGAAAAAGGAATACGACTACAAGGCCGAGAACTTCATTATTTATCCCATCAAGGTGAATCAAATGCAGCCGGTGGTAGAGGAAATCATCTCACACGGCCGTAAATTCAATCTAGGTTTGGAGGCCGGCTCAAAGCCTGAGCTTCATGCTGTGATTGCCGTGCAATGCCAAAGCGACTCGTTGATTATCTGCAATGGTTATAAAGACCAGAGCTATATAGAGTTGGCGCTGCTCGCACAAAAGATGGGAAAGCGTATTTTCATCGTTGTAGAGAAGTTGAACGAGCTTGAAATCATTGCTCAAGCAGCCAAGAAACTGAAAGTAAGACCTAATTTGGGTATCAGAATCAAGCTCGCTTCGAGTGGCAGTGGTAAATGGGAAGAAAGTGGTGGAGACGCTTCCAAGTTCGGATTGAATTCGTCTGAGTTGTTGAAAGCATTGGAAATGCTCGAAGAGAAGGGACTCAAGGACTGCTTGCACCTTATCCATTTCCACATAGGAAGCCAAATAACAAAGATTCGTCGTATCCAAACAGCCCTGCGAGAGGCAGCACAATTCTATATCAACCTGCACAAGATGGGGTATGAAGTAGACTTCGTGGATTGCGGTGGTGGTCTGGGTGTCGACTATGATGGTACGCGTTCGTCGAGCAGTGAGAGCTCTGTGAACTACTCGATACAGGAATATGTGAACGACTGTGTGTATACTTTCGTGGATGCGGCCGATAAAAATGCTATTCCACATCCCAATATTATCACTGAAAGTGGACGTTCGCTCACAGCTCATCACTCCGTATTGGTAATCGATGTGCTTGAGACTGCAAGCCTACCGGAGATGCCTGAAGAGTTTGAACCGAAAGAAACGGAACATCAACTGGTGAAAGACCTCTACGAAATATGGGATAACCTGAATCCACGCTCAATGTTGGAAGACTGGCACGATGCCGAACAGATACGCGATGAGTCGTTAGAACTCTTCTCTCATGGTATTGTTGATTTGAAGACACGTGCCGAGATTGAGAGCATGTATTGGAGTGTTTGCCACGAAATCAACTCGCTTTGTAGGACAATGAAACATGTGCCGGAGGAATTGAAAGGACTTGATAAACTCTTGGCTGATAAATATTTTTGTAACTTCTCGTTGTTCCAAAGCTTGCCGGATAGCTGGGCTATTGACCAATTGTTCCCCATTATGCCTATCCAAAGACTTGATGAGCGACCCGCACGCAACGCTACTTTGCAGGATATTACGTGTGATAGCGATGGCAAGATAGCTAATTTCGTGAACGACGGACGTGTCAGTCACGTGTTGCCTGTTCATCCTTTGAAGTGTAACGAACCTTACTACCTAGGTGTTTTCCTCGTTGGAGCTTATCAAGAGATACTCGGCGATATGCACAACCTGTTTGGTGATACCAACGCTGTGCACATTTCGGTGAAGGATGGAGGTTATCATATCGACCAAATCATCGATGGTGAGACGGTGGAAGAAGTGCTCGACTACGTTCAATACAACCCTAAGAAACTCGTCAGACAACTCGAAATTTGGGTGACGAAGAGCGTTAAGCAGGGTAAAATCTCTTTGGAAGAGGGCAAAGAGTTCCTGAGTAATTACCGTTCGGGCCTATACGGATACACTTATTTGGAGTAAATCGCAATGAAGGAAAAGCTTACTATCGTTAAAGTTGGGGGTGCTGTGGTAGAAGATGAGGCGCAGTTGGCTCGTCTTCTACAAGATTTCTCGGCCATAAAAGGACGTAAAGTGTTGGTTCATGGCGGTGGTCGTAGGGCTACGAAGGTGGCTGCTGCCCTCGGTATCGAGAGTAAGATGGTGAATGGTAGACGCATTACCGACCGCGAGATGCTGGAAGTGGTGACGATGGTCTACGGTGGATTGGTGAATAAGACTATCGTAGCTCGCTTACAAGCTATAGGTGTCAATGCCCTCGGACTAACGGGTGCTGATTTCAATGCCATTCGTTCGCACCGTCGACCGATACAGAATGGCGTGGATTATGGGTTTGTAGGAGATGTAGACCAAGTGAATGCCAATGGACTATCTACACTCATTGAGGCCGGTCTGACGCCTGTTATGGCTCCTTTGACACACGATGGTGAGGGCAATATCCTCAACACCAACGCCGATACTATAGCCGGTGAGACGGCTAAAGCATTGGCTGTAAAATACGATGTGACGCTCATGTACTGCTTTGAAAAGAAAGGAGTGTTGAGCAATCCCGACGATGACGACAGTGTAATCCCCGTGATTACACGTCAAGACTTTATACGTTATGTGGCCGATGGCATTGTTGCCGGGGGTATGATTCCTAAGTTGGAGAATGCTTTGGTAGCTATAGAAGCCGGTGTTTCGAGTGTTATCATCACACAAGCCACGGCTATTGACGGTCTGCAAGGTACCGTTATTCGATGAAAGTTAATTTTTGTTTATACTGTAACTTTACTTTATTCCATTCGTCATTCAATTAGAGAGATGAAAATTATCAGCTTCCGAAACGATGTACTGCCGCTGAAGAATCAGCTCTATCGGCTCGCTCTCCGCATTACGCTAGACAGCGCCGAGTCCGAAGACATTGTACAGGAGACGATGATTAAGGTGTGGGATAGGCGCGAAACATGGCAGGAAATAGACTCCATTGAGGCTTTCTGCTTTACAATATGTCGAAATTTAGCACTCGACAGCATCAAACGCCACGGTAATCAGAATGATTCGCTTGACGAACATGATACCGATAGCCCCGATCAATCTCTTGATCCGTACGAGCAAATGCTACGAAACGATAGGTTGGATGTAGTCAAGAAGCTCGTGGATGAGTTGCCCGAAAAGCAGCGAAGTTGTATGCAACTGCGCGATTTTGAGGGAAAGCCCTACAAGGACATAGCCTCCGTGCTTGGTATAACCGAAGAACAAGTGAAGGTAAATATTTACCGAGCACGTCAGGCTATCAAAGTTAAATTTCAAGAAATCGACAATTATGGATTATAAATACATCGATCAGCTGTTGGCACGCTATTGGGATGCGCAGACAACTCTCGAAGAAGAGGAGATTCTGAAGGCATTCTTTAGTCAGGAAGATATTCCTGCCAGCCTGCTCAAGTACAAGTCGTTGTTCGCTTATGAGCAACAGGAGGTACGTGAGGATGTGTTGGGTAGCGACTTTGATGCTAAGATATTGTCTATGATAGAAGAGGTTGCGCCTGTGAAGGCACGCACCGTCTCTATGGCTTATCGCTTGCGTCCGCTGTTTAAGGCAGCTGCTGTGGTGGCCATTATCTTGACACTTGGCAATGCCGCTCAAGCCACTTTTGATGATAAAAATGATGGTTATGCGGGTACAATGATGGAGAAGACCCACGAAGGGGCTTCTGTAGCGCTGACCGATTCAGCCGTTATCGACTCTGTTCAGCATTCTAGTATAGATGCAGTTCAGGTTCCCGGTACGGTTATACTCAAATAGATTATTTCTATGCTTTCTCTATAAATCATGTTTAGTAAAACAACAATGAAGCTGTGAAGCTTCTATTCTCTCAAATTTTTCATAACATACTAACGTAGTAAAGGGCTGTACCAAGAGATGCAGCCCTTTTATTTTGTGTACAATGATAACCTTTTTATAAAGAGATATAGAGTATTTGGTATAACTTCGATTAACTCTATAACTTCCTTCATTACACTTGTCTATCCTTGCCTTTCAGCCCAATCTCCACGGTCAAGATTGCGATAACTCACAGCTTCGGCAATATGTTGGGCGGTTACTTGGTTGCTTCCAGCCAAGTCGGCAATGGTTCTAGCCACTTTCAAGATGCGACTATAGGCGCGAGCACTCAAACTTAATCGCTCCATAGCGGTGCGAAGCATGTCTAAGCCGGCACTGTCCGGCTCGGCAAATTGATGTATCATGCGTTCGGTCATCTGTGCGTTACAATGCACGTGAGCCTGTCCGCGGAAGCGAGCCGTCTGTGTTTCGCGTGCTTTGATGACTCTCTCGCGGATGGCACTGCTTGGTTCGCCGGGCTGAACCTTACTTAAATCCTTGAATGGAACGGGTGTTATTTCTACCTGAATGTCTATGCGGTCGAGTAAAGGACCACTGATTTTGTTCATATAACGCACTATCTGACCGGGCAGGCATACGCAGTTGTGTGTGGGATCGCCGTAATATCCGCACGGACAAGGGTTCATACTGGCCACGAACATAAATGAACATGGATATTCAACATTATATTTGGCACGGCTAATGGTTATCTTTCTGTCTTCTAATGGTTGCCGCAATACCTCCAAAGTATGCTTGTTGAATTCCGGTAATTCGTCGCAAAAGAGCACGCCATTGTGAGCCAAACTAATCTCGCCGGGCATGGGATTGGCTCCTCCACCAACGAGGGCAACCTCCGAAATGGTGTGGTGAGGGGCGCGGAAAGGGCGTTGTGAGATGAGCGAATCATTCTTTCCCAGTCGCCCAGCCACACTGTGTATCTGCGTAGTTTCAAGACTTTCGGCCAACGAAAGGGGCGGAAGAATAGACGGTAACCGCTTGGCCATCATCGATTTGCCACTTCCCGGTGGTCCAATCATAATGAGATTGTGTCCACCTGCGGCCGCAACTTCGAGCGCACGTTTCACGTTTTCCTGTCCCCGAACATCGGCAAAGTCGAGGTCAAACTTATATTGCTGTTCGTAAAACTCACGTCGTGTATCAATGACGGTGGGTGAATAGCTATCTGTTCCGGCTATGAATTTCACCACATCGAGCAGAGATTCCATGCCATAGACATTAAGGTTGTTCACCACGGCGGCCTCCCTCACGTTCTGTTGGGGCACGATGAGACCGTCAAAGTGCTCGTTGCGTGCTTTGATGGCAATGGGTAAGGCACCTTTGATGGGCTGTAGATGCCCGTCGAGACTCAATTCGCCCACCATCATATAGCGTCCTAAACGTTCGTCGGGAATGTTTCCATTGGCAGCCAAAAGGGCAATTGCCAATGGTAAATCGAAGCTGCTACCCTCTTTACGAAGGTCGGCCGGTGCCATATTCACCGTGATGTCGGCTTTCGGGAACTGATAACCATTGTATTGCAGGGCTGCAGCTATGCGGTCGCGTCCCTCTCTTACGGCCTCGTCTCCAAGTCCGGTAAGATGGTAGAGTATTCCCGGTGTCAAGCTAACCTCGATGGTAACGGTCGTCACGTCGAGACCATTGACGGCCGCACAATAAGTCTTTACTAGCATGTCTTCTTGGTATTAAGGTACGACGATGTCGTTATTTCATCTTCTCCAGTTCACTACGAAGTTGTTCGGGATTCATTCCGCGCCCAACGATGCGCCCACGTTTCATGACGATATTGTCGGGAACATTGAACAGGCCTAGTTGTTTGATGAGGTTACTATCGAACATCTTGCCGTCGCAAACTACACTCCATCCCCATTCTTCGCGCTCCACATTGTCCTTACAGAGTTTGGAATCGGCATCCAAGCATATGCTGATGATGGCCAGTTTGTTGCCCAAATCCTCATGATATTGCTTGAGTCGGCGTACGGCATCCATCGATTCGTAACTCCATGTAGCCCATGTGTTGATGATGGCGATAGGTGCTTTGGCTAGTGTAGGGCTAGTGATACGTTTGCCTTTAAGGTCTACGGCCGTAAATTTAGGTAGTTTCGTGGGCATGCTACGTGCTTTCTGGAGCAGTCGAGCCACGTATCCATTGTTGGGTTGCGCCTGTCTCAATGTCGTCAACAAACGTATAGCTGTGGCATGATCGGGCTGTGGTGTCAGCAGAAAGTATTTGCTTACTAAGTAAGCTCCGACTGGTGAATCGGTATGGTCGGCTACAAACAGTTCGGCATGTTTCTTGATTTCGGGTGGCGAGTTGTTCACTATCTGCCTGCGGAACTTCGTCATAAGTTCGTTATCCTTGGTTCCCGTTATCTCCATCTCTTTCAGGTGAGACGCATCTCCACTGATGTCGACAGTCTTACCCGGTACAGCGAACACCGGTTGTTCTGAGAAATTGGGGAATACTATCATCAGTGTGGCTTCGCGTTCGAGCGGAGTCTCGTACGAGAAACGGCCACCTACCACTTTGATAGTGTCCATACCATTGAGGCCACCATCGGGACTATAAACGTAAAACTCACCCTGATTCAGGTTGATGAGACGCCCGTCAATCTTAAAATGTCGGCCGTTCGTCCCACACGAAACCAAAATAAGGGTGAGCAGTATAAACTGTATGAGTCTTCTCATTTATCTGACCTTGGCAAATTCAAGATCCTTCTCAGCATATTTAGACAACGAAGAATCCTTTTGCAATGCCTCTTTTAGATATGAGTTAGAAGCATATTTATTCTTCATGCGTGCGCTGATGATGGCATGTAAATAACTTGTCATGGCATCAGGATGCTTGATATTCTTCAGTGTAAGGATTGCAGCTGCATAGTCCTTGTTTAAGATTTGAGCCAGTGCAGCGCTGTTACTATCGGAGTTCTTCAAGTTTTCTGCAGCCTGTGCAAAGTTTCCTTTGGCAATATTCAGATTACCCATCACCTCGTTGAAGCCGTTGGCATTTACTGCATCCGCTAGTTTAGCTTCGGCCTCTTTCACATTTCCTTGTTGTAAAGCTAATAGTGCTTGGTTGGCGAAAGCCTCCGGAGCTTTACTATCCACGTGCTGTGCCTGCTTGAAGTAATCGGCAGCGGCTGCATTGTTGCCTTCGTTGAAAGCCAAGACACCTAGGTTGTTGTAAGCACGATAGTCTTTATCGTAAAGTTCTGTGGTCTTCTTGTAGATGGCAGCTTGCTTGGCTGGGTTCTCCTCCAAGGTAGCAGCGTAGAGCAATTCTTCCAAACTCAATTTGACAGGGTCGGCAGCATATTGTGCTTTAATCTGTTCGTCGTCGCGTCCGATGGTCTCGTAGTTGATGATTAGGCGGCTTCTACGCAATTCGGGCAATACTTCATTGGCCAGTTCACGGAATCCCTCGCTCATGTTACGAATCTGCTGTTCGCGCTCCTGTGGGTCTTTATACATGGAGAGTACGCGCAAGATGACATCCTTATCTTGTATATTGGAAGCCTGAACCAATTGCTGGAAACCTTCCCAGTCTTGTGCTGTATAGTGAGCATCGATGGGTGCATCCACCTTTGTATTCTTGAGTTGCTGTTTGACATAACCCTCACTTACGGTCTGACGCTTGTTGGCCAACTTATCATTGAAGTCGAATCCACCTTCAGGTGAAGCGTATGCCGAAACCTCTACGTTCTGAATATTGAGTTGTTCGCGGTCGGCATTAATCTTCTTGAGCAGTTTCACAAACTCCTGAACGCTGTTGTTTTTCAGTTCGCTTTGGCGCAGATTAGCTTGGTTTACAAGGAATCTTACGTTGGCTTCCTGCTTCATAACGTTCACACGCTGGAAAGAATCGGGAGCTATACAAGCCCCTCCGTTCAGCAAAGTTTGGCGATAAAGTTCGCTTGTAGCGATGACACCGTTAGCAATTTTCACAGCCGGAACTTTCACCGTCTTATTACCTATGCGTGCATTGAATGTGAGATACAACTCGCTTTGTTGCATGGCAGGCGTATAATCGAAGTTGGTCTTCATGGTGTAACGGCCGCCCAAGCGATACGAAATGCTTTGGTTGTTACCCATCACACCTTCGCCTTGGAAAGTAGCACCTTGTCCTTTGACCACCTGTCCACCGCCATAACGCAGTTCAGGAACAACGGTTACGGTAGCCTTTTTCTTCATATATTTCTCAGGAAACACACCGTTGATGGTGGCAGGAACTTCGCCGCCTACTGTCTCTAATGGGTTAGGATCTACTGTGAAATGGTCTGCTGAAAGCGCTCCCATCTTCCCCGAGCAAGAGGAAAGGGCAACTAATACGCCGGCAGATAAAGAAAGAATAAGACTTTTATTCATACTACGATTAAAGTTTAGGAGGTAAAAAGTGCCGCGAGCGGGACTCGAACCCGCACAGCCATTACTGGCCAAGGGATTTTAAGTCCCTCGTGTCTACCAATTCCACCATTGCGGCTACTGGAATCTTTGTTGTCTTTCAGAATGTAAAGAGAGCGGAAAACGGGACTCGAACCCGCGACCCCGACCTTGGCAAGGTCGTGCTCTACCAACTGAGCTATTTCCGCGTAGCATGCTAAACGAGCTACCTCGTTCTGCAACGTGGATGCAAAGATAGTTGATAATCTCGGAATAGCCAAACGAATTACATTTTTTTTGTAAAAGCAAGGAATTGAGAGTGTTGGAGCAGTGTCTGCTATTTGGGTTCTGTTCTATGTTTTGTCCTTAGATATAATAGTCGGTATAAGCCGACAATATGTTGTAGTTCGCTTGTAAGGCAGCGGACTTTTCGTCTCTACTGTTGTTGGTTTTAAATCCTCAAAACTCTCATTTCTCACTGCTTACTCTTCACTCTCTATACGCTGCAGGGCTGGGGCAGCGTTGCTGCAAAGACCGGGCAGCATTGTTGAAGAGCCGAGGCAGCGATGCTGAGGGGGCGGTGCAAAGGCCCCACCCCAACGCTCCCCGAAAGGGGAGGGGATAGAGTTTGGAGGTAAAAGATAGGAGGTGAGAGTTAAAAAGTAAGAGGTAAAAGCTGCCGATAAACTTTATTCTCTATTCCATCAACCCTAACCCACCACTCCCTCCCCCTTTGGGGCGGGGCGGGGTGGGGCTTTTGTAGGGATGTGGCATGCCGCATTCGAGAGGGAATACACAACCTTCTTTATTCCAGCATTGTAGCATATACATATCTGCGGACGCGACATGTCGCGTCCCTACGAATTCAATTATATCATCAAACAGTTGCTATTGGGCTGCGAGGGCTGCTAATATATGAGATAGCCACGCTGTGGCTTATTGTCATGACAAAGAGAAGTAGAGACGAAAAATCTTCTATCTCACACCATTATATAAAGACTTTTGCCGACCTTCTATGTTGATGTAGGTCAAAAAATGAAGGTGTTTGCGTAAACAGGTGGGTAAAAGTGTTGTGGGATGGGAGGAATGTTGCTATCTTTACACCGTATTTATAATAGGATAACAGCGAAAAGTAAGGCTCCAAACAGGATAGGGGAGTCTCTGAATATAGAAAGGTAGAAAGATGATGAAAAGGATAATGATAGCTCTTGTGGCACTTTTAGGTATGACGACAGCATTTGCAGGCGAGGAAAAATCGAATGCTGTAGAAGTATCAAGTGTATATAATACTAACTTTAATTTCCGCAAATTGGCCGAGACTTTACGTCTCTCGTCTGACCAACGTTCGATAGCTGAGGATGTACACAACACCTTTACCATTGAGATGAACAATGCCGCTGTGGCAGCAAAGGATGATAAACGTGAGATGGTAGAGCGTGCCGTGGCCAACGATATACGCAATATGCGCTATGTGTTGAACAAGGAACAACTCGCTAAATACGTGTTATTGCTCAATACGACGCTTGAAAACAGGGGGTTGAAGTAGGGACTTATTTAGGAGTTGTTGGGAGTTAAAGCCTTCGGCTAGGGAGTTATCGGAAGTTAACTGACCTATGTTGATAGGCTTCATGCATACGCAGAGGTTTTGATTCAAGGAGTTATTGGGAGTAAATCGACATTTGCCGATAAGTTAAAGAACAAATAAAGATGAAGTAATTTCACTTTCGCAATAGCGGAAGTCTTATATACTGTTTAGATCAAATCTGTGATGGGTATCCAAGAAATTGGGTACCCATTTTTATTATAGGGATGGTTTGAAATACGGTTTATCTTACTGACAGTACGCCGAGAGCTCCTGTTGAGGATGCAGGATAACGTATGAGCTTGTCGCCGGAGTCACCACTGACAATAAAACCGCCATTGTTTAAATCGTAAGAGCGATGGCATACAGGGCAGGTGGCAATGCCATTGGAGGCAACTGCGAGCGGTTTGCTACGCACGGGAATGGCATCCGGGTTGAAACAATTGGGACATTCGCGGTCGTAGGCATAAAAGGTAGCGTCGGTAGAGTTGCCGAATCCTACTATCAAAGCTCCATTCATGCCCAATTGGAACGAGCGGCGTGAGTCGATAGCGTTGAAGATTGATTCGTGGAAAGTGTTTTGATTGCTGACAAAACGGAAATATTGTGCGCCACCATGAGAGGTGACGGTGAGGGTTACGAAGACTCCGGCGTAGGGTGTCATGGCCTGTGCGAGCACGGGATCTTGGTGCACGCTGTTGTCAATGACAACATAACAAGGGTATCTACTGTACTCGTGGTTGGTGTTACAAGCCGTCGTAAACAATAGCATTATAGCTAGCAGACTGGTTAAGCGGAATTTTTTCATAGGCCTTTAAGAGTTATTGGAAGTTGCCGGAAGATAGCTGTCAAAAGTTTATTTACTGACGGATTACTGCTTATCGTTGCTTTGGCCCGTTGCGAGCAAGGCTTTCTCGGCTTGTTCCATTTGTTCAAAATGGAACTCACTGATGGTCTGTTCCATCAGCGACCGGATATTGTCATTGCACAAATTGCCGATACTGCCCTCGTGAGTATGGTGTATATCCTTGTCGGCCTTGAATGTTCCGGCTTCGATTTCCAGTCCCACTTTCTTGTAAGCATCGCGGAATGGCAAGCCCTCGGCGGCCAATCGGTTCACTTCTTCGACCGAGAACATGGGGTCGTACATGGAATTGTCGAGGATATGCTCGTTCACTTCCATCTTGTTGATGATGTAAGCTGTCATCCGGAGGCAGTCTTTGAGTTCGTCGAAAGCGGGCAGAAAGACTTCTTTGATGATTTGTAAATCGCGGAAATAACCTACGGGTAGGTTGTTCATGATGAGCATAACCTGCTGCGGAAGACTCTGTAGCTTATTGCTTTTGGCACGTATCAGCTCGAAGACATCGGGGTTTTTCTTATGCGGCATGATGCTTGAACCGGTGGTACATTCTTTGGGTAACTTCACAAACGAGAAGTTTTGGCTGTTGAACAAGCAAGCGTCGAAAGCCATTTTGGCTAATGTGCCGGCCACGGAAGCCATGGCGAAAGCCACATTTCGCTCTGTCTTGCCACGCCCCATCTGCGCATATACCACGTTGTAGTCCATAGAGTCGAAGCCCAACAGGCGGGTTGTCATCGTGCGATTCAATGGGAATGAAGAACCATAGCCTGCTGCCGAGCCCAGCGGATTGCGATTGGTCATGCGCCAAGCGGCCTGAAGGAAGAGCATGTCGTCGGCTAAACTCTCGGCATAAGCGCCAAACCAAAGTCCGAAACTGCTCGGCATGGCTATCTGCAAATGCGTATAACCCGGCATCAAAACGTCGCGGTAACGGTTGCTTTTTTCGATAAGTTCGTCGAAAAGCACTTTGACGTCTTCGACAATATCTTTGAGTTGTTGACGTGTGAATAGTTTCAGGTCGACCAAAACTTGGTCGTTTCGGCTGCGACCGCTGTGTATCTTCTTGCCCATATCGCCGAGCTTGCGCGTCAAAAGTAGCTCTACTTGGGAGTGAACATCCTCTACACCGTCTTCAATACAGAACTCTCCACACTCGCAAGTGTCGTAGATGTTTCGCAATTCGGCCAGTAGTAGGGGGAGTTCGTCGCTACCTAGCAGTCCGATAGATTCCAACATGGTGATGTGAGCCATCGAACCGAGTACGTCGTATTTGGCTAAATAGAGATCCATCTCGCGGTCGCGACCGACAGTGAAACGCTCTATCTCCTTGTTTACTTCAAAGTCTTTCTCCCAAAGTTTGTTCGCCATAAGTCATCGCTCCATCAAAAGTGTGGGACAAAATATGTTTCCCTTTTGTTCCACCCTCGTTGTTTTCTTATTGTTATAAAAGTCTCTTGTCGTCTCTCTGCGCCTATCTTTCATTGCTTGATAGGCAAAACAGTCACTAAAGAAGTGCCAAAATTCTTTGTTGTGCATGTAGAGACGGAGCGTACTCCGCCTCATTTGAATGCGTTGGATAGTAATAAATGCTCTCTTCTTATGAGACGGAAAACTTTCCGTCTCTACAAGAGGATGAGCATTTTCTTGATATATTCCTCCGCAAAGAGATTAATATTGTATCATCTGTAGGGCGTCGGCTATCTTCTCAATACCCTCTTGGAGGGGCTTCTGAACCATTCCTTTGATGAAAGGATTGAGCTCTGCCTTGATGGTAAGCTTCATTTTGCACGACGTATCTGTCACCGGTAAGAGTTGTATCCAGAAGTTGAAAGGGAGCGGACTCTGCTCTGTTTCAAACTTGATGGTCTTAGGTGGCTCGCGATCAATGATGTGTAACTTCACCGCACCCATCGGACTGCTGATGGCAATAGAGTCTTGATCGAACGAAAGATCGTTGAGTTTATCCTCTGGGATGCGCCCTTTGACCTTTTCGATATTGCTCAAGTCGCTCAGCATATCGTAGACAGCTTGCTGCGAGTAAGCTATCTCGCGGATGCTACTTTCAAATGTACTCATGTTATATGGGGTGTTATTTTACTTGTGCCAATGCGCCGGATCCTTGCGCCATTCATGTAATAACTCTACATCGCTTTCTACTATGTACTCCGTATCGAGCGCTTCGGCCACCACATGTTCGTAATCCGTGAGGGTGACAAGCTGCACGTTGGCCTTGTTGAAAGCCTCTTCGGCTTCGGGGAATCCGTAGGTGTAAGCTGCTACCATGCCGATAACGTTGCATCCATCGCGACGTATTGCCTCGACAGCTTTAAGACTACTGCTGCCTGTAGAGACGAGATCCTCTACTACTACAACTTTTGAACCGGGTCTTAATTCGCCCTCTATCAAGTTCTCCAAGCCATGATCCTTTGGTTTAGAACGTACATATACGAACGGAAGATGTAGTTCGTCGGCCACCAATGCGCCTTGAGCAATTGCTCCGGTAGCCACTCCTGCGATGGCTTCGACCTCAGGAAAGGCTTCGAGTATGGCGTGTACTAATTCCAGTTTGATGTAGTTGCGCAACTCTGGATATGATAGTGTCTTGCGGTTATCACAATAAAAGGGAGAGCTCCAGCCTGATGCCCAAGTGAAAGGATTGTTAGGTTGAAGTTTGATAGCTTTAACTTTGAGTAATTTTGATGCGAATTCTTTCTTTAAAGAGTCCATAGTGTATTAGTTTAAATCATTATATTGCTGATATGTAGCCTATCTTATGCAAAGGTAAATTAAATATTGCATACTTCAAAATAAATCTTTACGTGTTAGGATTCTTTGTGTTTTTGATGGTTGGATGGGGATAGTGGCAGCTTATTTTGTATTTAAGAGACTTCTCATATTCTCATCGGTAAAAGCTTATATAGTTCGGTAAAAAGTGATACTTTTGCATGGAAAAGATTGAAGAAGATGAGTAATGTGACTGATATGACGGTAGGATCGCCTGCAAGAGGTATCCTCAAGTTTTCTATTCCACTGATTTTAGGCTACATATTGCAGCAGTTATACCTCGTTATCGACGCTGCGATAGTGGGTCGTTGGGTTGGAGTTGGGGCTTTGGCAGCTATCGGCGCGTCTACATCTATCATGTTTTTGATTATGGGTTTTTGCAATGGAACGTGTGCAGGTTTTGCAATTCCTGTGGCCCAAACGTTTGGTGCAAAGGATTATAGTAAGATGCGAGCGTATGTAGCCAATTCTATTCGTATCGCCATTGTGCTCTCTGTAGTGATCACCGGAACCTCTTGCATCTTGTGTCATCGTATCCTTGGGCTCGTCAATACGCCTTCCGACATCTTCCATGAAGCCTATGTATTCTTGATGTTACAGTTTCTTGCCATCCCTTTTACAATGGCTTACAACCTACTTTCTGGTTTCATTCGGGCGCTGGGGAATTCTCGTCAACCTTTTTATTTCCTTATTGTTTCATCGGTATTGAACGTAGTTCTCGACGTGATATTGATACTTATATTGGGTATGGGAGTAGAAGGTGCAGGTATCGCAACCCTCCTTTCACAAGGATTTTCAGCGCTATTGTGTGCTTGGTACATTCGTCGAAGCATGCGAATATTGATACCTCAGGGGGCAGAAAGAGCTTATCATGATTCTATGGTAGGTCATTTGCTGAACAGCGGTGTCCCTATGGGCTTGCAGTTCTCCATCACCGGCATCGGTATCATCATGCTTCAGAGTGCCAACAATGCCCTTGGAACCGCCTATGTGGCTGCCTTCACAGCGTCAATGCGTATCAAATACCTGTTCACTTGTGTGTTTGACAACATCGGAGTAGCTATGGCTACCTATTGCGGACAGAACATTGGGGCACGCCAACTGGTGCGTGTGCGACGCGGTATAGTTGCGGTTACAAAGATAATGTTGGTCTATTGTCTGTTCACCTTTATTATAATATATCCCTTTGCCGATTATATGATGCTGCTGTTTGTCGATGGTAATCAGCGGGCGGTGATTGAAAATGCGGCGCTCTTCATGCGTATTGCCAATTATTTTTATCCGGCTTTGGGGTTATTGTGTGTGCTTCGTTATTCCATCCAAGGCTTGGGATACTCCAATTTGTCAATGTTGAGTGGTGTGATGGAGATGATAGCGCGTTGTGGAGTGAGCCTTTGGATAGTGCCGGCATACCATTTTGTGGGTGTATGTTTTGGTGATCCGGTGGCTTGGATAGCTGCAAATGTTTTCCTTATACCGGCCATGTTATGGCTGTATAGACACTTAAAAGTGAAGTTGGTGAATGGTAGTTAGGGAGTAATTATTAAAAGGTAAGAGATTATTTCCTACCAAAATCGGCAGGTATCTCGCCCCATTGCTTCGTTTCCCACTTCACTACGGGGGTGGTTACGCGATGAGTACGTAACCATAGTTCGGCACGCGCAATGATTTGAAACAACGGTTCGGTCTGTGCATTGCGCTCCAGTTTGGTTTTACATTGTTTCTTTTTCACCCATAATATAGCGTTGTAACTGTCGCTATAGATGGTATATCCTGTGATTCCTTTTTTGTCTAGCAAGGCCAGCGCATGCACGATGGCGAGGAATTCCCCGATGTTATTCGTGCCATGAACGGGCCCGAAGTGGAATATCTGTGTCCCTGTCTGTAGGTCAATCCCTTGATACTCCATCGGTCCGGGGTTGCCTGAGCAAGCTGCGTCTACGGCAATGGCAGCCCCACCCCGGCCCTCCCCAAAGGGGGAGGGAGTATTATTCTGCAGCGGGTTTGCTATTTTTGCCTCTTTGGAAAGAACCGGAGCGGAGATGGATGTTTGCATTTTGTTGTTCTTTAATAGCGTTAGTTCAGTTCTTATTGAATTAATGACACCATTTATATTAGCAATAATATCTTCGTTTTTGAATCGAATAACTTTGAATCCTTTGCTGTTTAAGAACTCGGTACGTTCTCGGTCGTGCATCGGTTGAAGCCCTCTTTCATGATAAACACCATCAACTTCTATCACAAGCTTATCGTGTAAACATACGAAGTCTGCAATGTATTCACCAATGATATGCTGTCTACGAAACTTATATGTATCCAGTTGTTTCCCTCTTAATGCAGTCCACAGGATACGCTCAGCCTCCGTTGCGCAGAGTCTGTTCTCTTCTGCAAACTTTTTCAGAAGCTCGTATTCGCTACTTTCAGCTGTTTCGTAGATATACATGATGTATTAGAGATTTTCCCTCCCCTTTTGGGGAGGGTTGGAGTGGGGCTATTGGTGAGGTGTTTTGACTGAGAAGAGGTCTTTACATCCTCTCCGGAACCTCGATACCTAGCAATGCCATGCCGTTCTTAATGACTTTGGCAACGTTTGCAGCCAATATCAAACGAGTGATTTTCTCGTCCTCGCGCTCTGCATTCAAGATGCTGTAGTCGTGGTAGAATTGATTGAACAGCTTGGTCAACTCGTAACAATAGTTGGCAATACCGCTCGGACTGTAATCCATTCCAGCTTGTGCCACGGCTACAGAGAAATCGCTCAGCTTCTGAATGAGTTCTGTCTCCTTTTCGTTGAGGGGTGCATTGTCGGTCAATGCGGTTGGCAATGCGATGCCTTCAGCTGCTGCTTTGCGCAGGATACTGCGGATACGAGCGTATGTATATTGGATAAACGGACCGGTATTTCCGTTGAAATCGATACTCTCTGCTGGGTTGAAGAGCATGTTTTTGCGTGCATCTACCTTCAAGATGAAATATTTCAACGCACCCAAGCCCACCACGCGAGCAATCTCGTTACGCTCTTCCTCGCTCATGTCTTTAAACTTACCCAGTTCGTCACTGGTCTTTCTGGCGTCGTCTACCATTGCTGCTATCAGTTCATCGGCATCAACTACCGTTCCTTCGCGGCTCTTCATCTTACCGTTAGGCAGCTCTACCATGCCGTAAGAGAAGTGTACTAACTCCTTTCCCCATTTGAATCCGAGGCGGTCGAGCAGCAATGAGAGCACCTGGAAGTGATAGTTTTGCTCATTTCCTACTACGTAAATCATCTTGTCGATAGGGAAATCGCTGAAGCGCATCTGAGCTGTTCCGATATCCTGTGTCATGTAGACCGATGTGCCATCCGAACGTAGTAGGAGCTTTTGATCGAGTCCGTCACCGGTAAGATCGGCCCATACGCTATTGTCATCTTTGCGGAAGAAGAGTCCTTTCTCCAATCCTTCTTCTACCTTTTTCTTTCCTACGAGGTAGGTATCCGATTCATAATAGATTTTATCGAAGCCTACACCCATAGCCTTATAAGTCTCGTCGAAGCCGGCGTATACCCAGTTGTTCATCTTTTGCCATAGCGCACGTACCTCCGTATCACCTTGTTCCCACTTCACAAGCATCTCATGAGCCTCCTTAATGAGCGGAGCTTCGGCCGCCGCTTTGTCTTCCGCGTCTTTATCGGTCATGCCTTGAGCTTTGAATTGAGCCTCTAATTCCTTGCATTCTGCCTTGTAATGCTTATCGAACAGCACGTAGAAGTCGCCTATCAAGTGGTCGCCCTTCTTTCCGCTCGTCTCCGGTGTCACGCCTTCGCCCCACTTCTGCCAAGCCAGCATGCTCTTACAGATGTGGATACCACGGTCGTTGACGATGTTGGTCTTGACAACTCGATTGCCATTAGCTTCCATAATTTGAGCCAATGACCATCCCAAGAGGTTGTTACGCACGTGTCCCAAATGCAGCGGTTTATTGGTGTTGGGCGATGAATATTCTATCATTACTAGCGGCGAAGACTCTGTGACGGGCTTCTCGCCGTATTTCTCGTTGGCATGAATGTCGTTGAGCAGATCTACCCAAGCTGCCGATGCGATGCTGAGGTTCAGGAATCCCTTTACTACATTGTACTTAGCCACTGCTTTGCAATGCTCCTGTAGATAGGCACCTATTTCCTCTGCCGTGGCTTCGGGACTCTTGCGAGAAGTCTTCAAGAATGGGAATACCACGAGTGTGAGACTACCCTCAAAGTCGCTTCTGGTCTTTTGGAGTTGTACCATCTTTTCCGGAACATCTTGTCCGTACAGTTCTTTCACTGCCGCGAGCACCGAACTGCTTATTTCGTTTTCGATCATCATACCGATATAATCACTTAATTTATTTATCTTATAAGAACACTGCAAAGATAAAGAAAATATTGTAAACCACCATCATTCAGCGTTTTTAAACAGAAGAAGACGTTGGTTGCATCGCAATCTATCGTGGTCACACAACCTTGTGTCACACAACTTTGTGTTACTTTGTTTTGTTTGATACCTTTTTTTTACTATCTTTGGCGTACTGTAACCAATATATACATGATTGTATGAGGAGAAATTTTGTTTTTGGAACGGCTGTGAGTGACTATAATTTTACAGGTCGTGAGCGCGAAATAAAGAGATTATTAACTGCGTTTCAAACAGGTATTAATGTTATTTTGATGTCTGCTCGGCGTTTAGGTAAAACCTCTTTGGTGAAGCATGTCAGTAGATTGCTAGACTCCAATGAGGTTATCATGGTGTTTCTTGATATATTCAGTTGCAAGACAGAATATGAATTCTACAACAAACTAGCGACGGAGGTGCTGAAGCAGACGGCCTCCCGTCAAGAACTTTGGCTTGATGAGGCTAGAGAGTTTATCTTCCGATTGGCTCCAAAAATCTCTATTTCTCCTGATCCCAATTCAGAATTCAGTGTTTCTTTGGGTATATCTCCTAAGACGCACACCCCCGAAGAAGTCTTATCTTTGGCAGAAAAGATTGCTATCAAAAAAGGAAAACGAATAGTTGTATGTATAGATGAGTTCCAGCAAATAGGCGAGATGGAAGGTAGTAAGCAGATTCAAGCTCGTTTACGTGCCGTGTGGCAACATCAAGAGCATGTCTCATACTGTCTTTTTGGAAGCAAACAACATTTGATGAGCAATATTTTCCTCAATCGTAGTATGCCTTTCTATCAATTCGGTGACCTTATTGCGCTGGAAAAAATACCTACGGAAGAGTGGGTAGAATATATCGTTAGTCATTTTGCTGATGGTAATCGGACGATTCTTCGTGAACAAGCTGAAGAGATTTGTCGTTTTGTTGATAACTATTCTTCTTATGTCCAGCAACTCTCATGGATACTCTATACACAAACGAATGAAGGCGAATGTGTGACAGATGAGAAAGTCCGACAAGCCGAAACCGACTTGCTGAATGTTAATGAGATTCTGTTTATGCAGATGGTAGAACCATTGACGGAATATCAAACCAACTTTATTCGAGCCATTGTAAGTGGTGAACATTCCGATTTTGGATTGGCAGAGACACGCGAAACTTATAGGCTAGGCAGTTATTCAAACATAGGAAGGCTGAAAAAAGCTCTCTTAGAACGTGATATTATTACGTCTGAGAATCACATTATAACCCTTACCGACCCTGTATTTGCACAGTGGTTCAATCGTAATATGATGATATGAGAAAGCAAGACATCTTTTTTCATTCTCAATACATCAACCAATAGACTCGTAAATTAGCAACCTCAGTTCACTGCAGGGGCTAGGCAATATCGCTGTTTCGGCTTTGCAGCAATGCTGAATGGGCTTGGCAGAAGTGCTGAGAAGCCGCTGCAGCAACCTCTCTCCGCTCCTCTACAGCCCCACCCACGCCATTACCTCCCTCGTTTACCGTCGCACCGGCTGAGCCGACAGCGACTATTCGGTCGATGACCGATGGTTCCCCAAAAGGGGAGGGAGACGGTTTTGAGTTGACAAGTAGACGAGTTTAGGTTTTAGTTGGTGAGTTCTTGAGTTTATAAGTTATTGGTTGAGTTTGTTAGTTCATGA
>NZ_KQ960625.1:53055-68194 GCF_001553265.1 Prevotella sp. DNF00663
TATTGGTTGAGTTTGTTAGTTCATGAGTTTTTGAGTTGATAAGTTATTGTGTTATGCGATAATCATGCGGTGTTTGTCCCGTCAGCCGCTTAAAATATTTGCAGAAGAAGTTCACGTTGGAGCGTCCGGCAGCTCTTTCTTATCAAGATAAGGTGATCGTTTCTGCCGCGACTTATCGTGATGTTTCCCATCATTATCATGTGTGTGATACCATGGGTTGCCAATATGGAGGTGCGCGATGTGGCTGTCCGTATCGTCGATAACGACCACTCGCAACTTTCAGCACGGCTTATCCATCGTGTGGAAGCTTCTAATTATTTCACATTTAGAGGTATATCTGCGTCGTACGATGAAGCATTACGGGATGTAGAAAAGGGGCATGCCGACGTGATAGTAAACATTCCGCGCTCCTATGCACGCGACATTGAGCATGGAAAAGTCCCTCAAGTGCTCATTGCAGCCAATGCTGTGAATGGCACGAAGGGTAGTCTTGGTGCCTCGTATATGGCCAATATTGTGATGCAAAATCTGCCTGTATATCCCGGTAAATCGAATGTTCAAGGCGGTATTGTGACCAAGAATCTCTACAATCTACATCAAGATTACAAGGTATTTATGATTCCGGCGTTCATGGCAATGATTATGATTATGATTTGTGGATTTGTTCCTGCGCTTAATATTGTAGGTGAAAAGGAAGTCGGAACCATCGAACAAATCAACGTAACACCTGTTAGTAAGATGGACTTTATATTGGCTAAGCTCATTCCTTTTTGGTTGATTGCCATCTTAGAACTCACCGTTTGTCTGCTCATATCGTGGCTGTTATATGGCTTAGTGCCTGCCGGTAATGTACTGTTTATCTATCTTTTGGCAGTGTTGTTAGCTATTATTTTCAGCTGTATTGGGCTCATTGTGTCCAACTATAGCGATACCATGCAACAAGCTATGCTCGTGATGTGGTTTATACTGGTGTGTATGATTCTGTTGAGCGGCCTCTTTACGCCCACTCGCAGTATGCCCGACTGGGCTCAAGTGTTGGTTACGGTCATCCCCGTACATTATTTTATAGATGGTATGAGAGCCGTGTTTGTACATGGTGCAGGCTTTGCGGGTATCACTACTCAACTTTTGGCGCTCACCATCTTTGCTCTGTTGATGGGTAGTTGGGCTGTGGTTAGTTATCGAAAGAATGTTTAAAAGGGGGCAGTTGATAAGTTTACGAGTAGACAAGTTAACGAGTTTGGAATGAGAAGTGACGAGTTAGGAGTGATGAGTTTATTGTTTCTTATTTAGAAAGAATCTCTATTGGATGCTTAAATTGAAATAATTACAATTTAATTTGACTCGTATTCTATTATTATTTATCTTTGCTTACATATTCATAGCGTATAGGATGTAATATGAAAAGTACATCTTCGAGCGGATAAGGAAATATGATTGCAGCGCCATCTAAGCGTATTGCGACAAGGAATACATCAATACAAAAAATAAAAACAAAAACATTATGAAGAAGAAATTTATCTGTACTGTATGTGGTTTGGTTGTTGAAGGAACTGAAGCTCCTGAACAATGCCCCGTATGTCATGCTCCAGCAAGCAAGTTTAAGGCTGTTGCTGACATCAAATTAGAGGGTACTAAGACCGAGAAGAACCTACAGACAGCTTTCGCCGGAGAAAGTCAGGCTCATACAAAGTATCTCTATTATGCATCAAAAGCAAAGAAAGAGGGATACGAGCAGATTGCTGCTCTCTTTGAAGAGACTGCTCGTAACGAGCGCGAACATGCTAAATTGTGGTTCAAGTTCTTGCACGGTGGCGACATCCCAACAACTACTGTGAACCTCACAGACGCTGCTACAGGTGAGAATTATGAGTGGACCGACATGTATGTTACAATGGCTAAGGAAGCTATGGAAGAAGGTTTCCCAGAGATAGCTGCTAAGTTTAAGAAGGTAGCTGCTATTGAGAAGCATCACGAGGAGCGCTATCGCAAGCTCTTGAAGAACATCGAAGACAAGGTCGTATTCTCTCGCGACGGTGACAGTATATGGCAATGTCGTAACTGTGGACACATCGTTATCGGCAAGGAAGCACCTGCTGTATGTCCTTGTTGTGACCATCCACAGAGCTTCTTCCAAATAGAAGCCCTCAACTACTAAACTTCTTAGAGTATTAAGAAAATAAGAAAGCCCGCGCTCTCCGGTTGATTGGAGAAGCGCGGGCTTATTGTTTTAGTAAGTTGTCAGGATGGTCTGACCTGCCGGACTCATCCGATATTTGTTCTTAAAGAATCGCTATGCCGGCCATAACGATGCTTACCATCGACATCAACTTAATGAGAATGTTGAGGCTGGGACCCGATGTATCCTTGAAAGGATCGCCCACTGTGTCGCCCACAACGGTGGCTTTGTGACATAGCGAGCCCTTTCCGCCGAACTCACCTTCCTCTACCAGCTTCTTGGCATTGTCCCATGAACCGCCTGCATTGGCCATAAAGATGGCTAAGGTGAACCCTGCCGACAAGCTACCCACCAGCAATCCGAGTACACCGGAGACTCCTAAGACGAGCGCAACGATGATAGGAATGAGGATGGCAAGCACAGATGGGAGTATCATTTCGCGTTGGGCGCTGCGTGTAGAAATCTCTACACACCGCTCATAGTCGGGTGTTGACACCCCTTCAAGGATACCTTTTATCTCGCGAAATTGGCGTCTTACCTCGTCGACCATAGCTCCGGCAGCTCGTCCTACAGCTCCCATGGTGAGTCCACAGAATAGGAATGCCGCCATCGCACCGACCATGGCGCCCACCAATACACGTGGATTCATCAGGTTGACTTGGAAGAATTCCATGAAATCGGGCATGTTGGCAGCCGATGGATTGAACGCCTTTCCGGTTGCATCGACGAATGTTTGTCCATGCTCTACGGCTCTGGACATGGCTATCTTCACCTCTTCTACGTACGATGCAAGCAGTGCCAGAGCGGTAAGAGCGGCCGACCCAATGGCAAATCCCTTACCCGTGGCAGCGGTCGTGTTGCCCAATGCGTCGAGTGCATCGGTGCGTTTACGTATTTCAGGCCCCAATTCGCTCATCTCGGCATTACCTCCTGCGTTGTCAGCAATGGGGCCGTAAGCATCCGTTGCCAGCGTAATACCGAGTGTAGAGAGCATACCTACGGCTGCGATGCCAATGCCATAAAGTCCATGAGAAATACTTTCGGCACTCATTGATAGGTTGAATCCGTTGGCACAAAGGTAGCTTAGCATGATGGCAATGGCTATGGTAACGACAGGAATACAGGTAGATATCATGCCTGTACCGATGCCTTTGATGATGACGGTGGCTGCACCGGTCTGCGAGGCAGCCGCTATACTGCGTGTGGGACGGTAACTTTGTGAGGTGTAATATTCCGTAGCCTGCCCTATAATGACGCCTGCTGCAAGTCCTGTTACTACAGAGAACGACACACCTAGCCAATTATCGAGTTGCAAACCGTATAATATACCGAAGGAAGCAACGGCTATCAAGATGGCAGCTGAGTTGGTTCCACGTCCTAAGGCATGCAACAATTCGCGCATGGTAGCCCCCTCTCGTGTATGCACCAAGTAGATACCAAGGAGCGAAAGGAATATTCCGACGGCCGCAATCACCATGGGTGCGATGACAGCACGTAGTTGCATGTCGCCGTTCATGGCAAAGGCTGTAGCGCCAAGAGCGGCAGTCGACAGAATGGAGCCGCAATAACTTTCGTACAAGTCGGCTCCCATGCCAGCCACATCGCCTACATTATCGCCCACATTATCGGCTATAGTGGCCGGATTTCGTGGGTCGTCTTCGGGAATATCTGCCTCTACTTTACCCACAAGGTCGGCTCCCACATCGGCCGCTTTGGTGTAGATGCCACCGCCCACACGGGCAAATAAGGCTTGCGTGGAGGCTCCCATACCGAATGTCAGCATTGTTGTGGTGATGGTGATAAGGGCTGCATGACTGCCCGAATAGATGGCTGTGAGGATAAGAAACCACAAGGTGATGTCGAGCAAACCTAATCCTACGACTACCAATCCCATTACAGCGCCACTTCGGAAAGCTATCTTGAGGCCTCTATCCAGTCCCTGTCGAGCCGCATTGGCCGTACGTGCAGAAGCATAGGTGGCTGTCTTCATGCCGAAAAAGCCCGATAATCCGGAGAAAAATCCACCTGTGAGGAAGGCAAAAGGAACCCACGGATTCTGTACTTTCAGCACATAAGCCATGAAAGCAAATACCAATGCCAACACCACAAAGACGATACCGACCACGCGATATTGCTGTTTCAGGTAGGCCATGGCGCCTTTTCGTACATGCGCGGCAATCTCTTTCATGCGCGGAGTGCCCTCGCTTTCTTTCATCATATCGCAGAAAAACTTCCAAGCCATAGCCAGTGCGATGACCGAAGCTGCCGGTACCAGCCAGAAAATAATAGGAATCGTATTCATCATATATAGGTATTAAGAAGTTTATATAGTAAAAACCTGTGTTTTCAAACGATCGACTACTATTATCGCAAATTTAATCATAATTTAAAAGAAAAGCAAGTCTGGATGTTGAAAAAAGATTAACTTTGCGTCCAAAATAAACAGTAAGTATAACTATGAAGTCATTATTCACGTTGATTTTATTCTTGTTTGCTGGTTGGCAGACGCAGGTATGCGCCCAAGGAGAGGTGCGCCAATGGGGCATTGAGGCCTCTATGGGGCAGGCAAGTATGGATTGTAACTACGATGCCAGCAGTCTTGATGCTAATAAGGCAAATACGTTTGCGCTTTCGGTAGATTATTATTTGCATCGCCACTGGGCTCTTACGGGCGGTATCTATATGGAACAGCAGGGTTTGTACACCAACCTTTCAACCGGTATCGGACTCATGAAAAACTGGGTTGCAGGTATTCAGGTCGGTGCCAAATGGTATCCATTGGCTCCCAAATGGATTGTTCAGCCTTATGTAGGGGCTAATTTGTACACCAATGTTCTCAATCTGCCACGCCAAAGGGGCGAGAAGAAGGTCACGGCTACACAAGCTTGGAATGGCGACGGGGTGATGACATACGATATTCAGCACGCTATTGGCAGTCTAAGTCCGAAGATAGGTGTTGATATTCGACTCGTCAGTAGTGTTAATCTCACGCTGGGTTGGGATTATCGTTGGGAGTTTTATGGACATACCAACAGCAATATGCGCTACACATCGGGTCCGGTGACGGGGCATGAGTATCCCATGAAGAGCAACAACAGCCGTGGAGTCATCAACATCGGAGTGAAAGTAGACTTCCCTATGCGCAGTGTTTCCGAGGGAACGATGCAGACCTTGCTTGGTGCGATACTCGGTTTGTTGATGCCATCGAAATAGTAAAAAGAGAGAGGGGCGATTTGATGAATTCATCAAATCGCCCCTCTTGGTATATCGTATGTGAATTATACGCGTGCACCGTACTGTTGGTCAAGACCGAAGATAGCAGATTCGCCCATCTTCTTGATGCGGTCTACGATGCCACTTGCAGTAGCTTCCTCTTCCACCTGTTCGCGAACAAACTGCCAAAGGAAGTCTTGTGTAGCCTTATCGCCTTCGGCAATAGCCTTATCCAAAAGGTTATCGATGAACTTGCTTACATGGCATTCGTGCTTATAAGCGTCTTCGAAAGCCTCCAAAGGAGAGTTCCATGTCTGACGAACAGCAGCAATCTGGTTTACAGTAGCTGTTCCGCCACGCTTGATAATGTAGTTAGCCATTTGGTAAGCGTGGTCCATTTCTTCAGCCGATTGCTTTTTCATCCATGTTGAAAAACCCTCAAATCCCTCTTTCTCCATGTAGAACGACATTGAAAGATATAAGTTAGCAGAGTAAATCTCGTTTACTATCTGTCCGTTTAGCGCTTCTTGTAATGTTTCTGAAATCATAATAGTAATTGTATTAATTATTTATTTGGTGCAAATATACGAAAAAGAATCTATCGTTGTGTCGTTTCCTATAGAATTTTAATATTTTTATATTTGCATGTCGAAAAGAAGCCATTATGAATTCATAAAGGCAGGTTGCTCATCTAAAACTCTAAATTTCTTGCTCTTAACTCATCACTCCTCACCCAAAACTTGTCTATTTGTCAACTCAATACAATCTTCCTCTCTTTGGGATAGAGTTGAGGAGAAGTTATTGCAGGGGCGTATCAGCATCGCTGTTTGGGCTTTTCAGCAATGCTGCATGGGCTAGGCAGTAATGCTGAGAAGTGGTTGCAGCAATCTCACCCCGGCTCTTTCCCAAGGAGAGGGAGTATTGGATGTGGGATGAATTCTTTTGCTTGTGAGTCTATAAGTGGATGAGTTATGGGACAAGGCAGGCTAAGATATGTGCTCACATATAATTTATGGTAGCACGGTCAGTACTCCATCGGCTACGCGGAAGTGTACATCGCGGCCACCGAAAGGCATGCCATAGATACGGGTGGGGTCTTCTTGATAGTGCGGACGCGGGTCGAGTTCGAGCGAAGCTTGCAAGGCCGACAGTTCATCGGGGCTATACACCTCTTTTAATAGGTCGATATTCTCTACTCGGAGTCGCTTGATGGGCTGCCGATCTACGAATCCACTGCGGGCATCGGGGTGACAGTCGGCATACACTACGTAGGGTTTGATGTCGTAAATAGGTGTTCCATCCATCAAGTCAGCGCCTTCGACATGAATTACGGGGCCTTGTGTGGTGTTCCATTCCACATGTGACAGACGTACGCAGGAGAGTCCGATGTTATTCGGACGGAACGGACTACGCGTGGCAAACACACCCATCTTGACGTTTCCTCCGAGCAGTGGAGGTCGCACAACAGGACTGTTGGCACGCTGACGGTTGGCCGAAAACTCCCAAATGAGCCATAGATAGTCAAACTCTTCGATGCCTCTGAGCGAGTCGGCATTTCGATATTCGGTTGTAAAGACGATGGTGCCTTGCAGCGACGGAGCCAGTCCGCTCTGTTTGGGAATGCCGAACTTCGATGTAAAAGGTGAATGGAAAGTGGCTATTTGAATCATGTTATATGTCGGATTTTGGTTATATTTGCACGAAATTGAATCATGGAGAAATTACAAAACATACGGGCTATCGCCTTCGATGCGGACGATACGCTGTGGGATTGCCAGTCGCATTTCGACCAAGTAGAGCGTCGTTATTGTGAATTGTTGGCCGAATATGGTGGGGCAGAGGCTATTTCGGCTTCGCTCTTTGATGTAGAAACGGCCAATATGGACGACCTTGGCTATGGCGCGAAAGCCTTTATGCTGTCGTTGGTAGAAAATGCCGTGAAGGTGAGTGAGGGACAAGTAAAGGCCGAAATCATTGCCGAGATATTGCAACTGGGTCGCCAATTGCTGCATATTCATGCTCGTCCGTTGGCCGAGGTGCCCGATACGCTGGCTCGGTTGCGAGCCTGTGGGCGTTTTCGTATGGCTGTATTCACTAAAGGGGAGCTACTAGACCAAGAGAAGAAGTTGCACCGATCGGGGCTGGAACCGTATTTCGACCAAGTCGCTATCGTCTCTGATAAGACGGAGAAAGCCTACCATCAGCTTTGTGAAAACCTAGGTGTGAAGACCGAGGAACTGGTGATGGTGGGCAATTCGTTCCGCTCTGATATAGCTCCAGTGCTCCAAATCGGTGGCAAGGCGGTGCATATACCGTTCCATGCGACGTGGCAACACGAGCACATGGAGGCTTTTGTACATGAGAATCTGCGGACGATTGAGCGGTTCGGTGAACTGCTCAATATCCTCTAATCGGCTAATACTCGGTCTTGCTGTCGCTCTGTTGCCATAGTTCGAAGGCTTCTCTAGCCTCTTCGGGTAGCAGTTTGATGAGTGCTTTTTGGCGGTATTGTGGTGCCAAAGAAATCTCGCGGTAGATGAACTCGTCGTCGAAGCCTATTCGGGCAGCGTCTTTGCGGTTGTTGGCATAGAAGATTCGGTCGATATGCGCCCAATAAATGGCTCCCAGGCACATCGGACATGGTTCGCAACTGGTGTAGATGTCGCAGCCTGTAAGGTCGAAAGTGCCCAGCTTGGCAGTCGCTTGACGGATGGCATTGACCTCTGCATGCGCCGTAGGATCGTGGTCAATGGTGACGCTATTGGACGCTTCGGCAATGATTTCACCATCTTTTGCGATGACGGCACCGAAGGGTCCACCACCGTTTTTTACACTATTTATCGACAAGGCAATGGCCTTGCGCATCAATTCTTTATCGCTCATAGCTTGTTATATTGATTGTAACTTTTTACCAAAGAAAGGCAAATGGGAGCAATGAAAACTTGTTTTCAAATTGCCGAATGCAGCCTTTCTTCTACAAAGATAGGAATCTTATTAGGCTTATCATGCTAATCGGCCTAATAATCTTAACTAACATTAACTCTAAAAAGGTAACATTTGTGCCTTTAGGAGTGTCTGAATCTTTCTACTTTTGCTACCGAAGAATCCTCAAAACCACGTGATAATGAAATATGTGAACGAGACTATCAGGCGACAAGACCGCCTCATGGACAAGGAAAGAGCTATCGAACTGCTGCGTACAAGTGAGTTCGGTGTGTTGTCAATGGCCGATGCCGACAGTACACCTTACGGTATTCCGGTGAACTATGTATGGGATGGAGCCGACAGTATCTATATTCATTGTGCGCCCGAAGGTCGCAAATTACGTATCATCAACAATCATAATAAGGTGTCGTTTTGTCTTGTAGGGCGTGTACACCTGTTGTCCGGACAGTTTACAACAGAGTATGAGAGCGTGGTGTTGACGGGTATTGCCCACGTGGGATTGGACGAAGAGGAGCGCATGAGGGCCTTACATCTACTTATAGATAAACTATCGCCCGACTTCAAAGAGATTGGAGATAAGTATGCTCACAAGAGTTTTCACCGCACAGAGATTATCCGTGTGGACTTCACGGAGTTCAGTGGGAAACGCAAGAAAGTGCATACTGCTGATTAAGAAGATAAAGAATAACAGGTAATTTAAGTTTTGCGAACTTGTGTATGGATAGAAGTTAGTGGGAGTAAAATCCTCTTTGAGGCTTGAAGTTAACAGACGTTTGTTTATTAACTCCTTTATTACTCCAACGTTTTTAAGACGTTTAACTTCCGGATAACTCCAAATTTGAGCATTCATGCGAAACTTATAAATAGTAATTTTAAGGTAAAAAGATTGATATGAAGACTATTTTGGATTTTGAACAGTGGCCACTCGACCTGCTCATCGACTATGTATTGAAGATTCACCATCGCGGTATTCGCGAGCAAGGACCGGAACTCCTAGAACAGTTACAGCGTGTGGCACTGGCTCATAAGGCTGATGCTCCCGACTTACAGAAGGTTGTCGACCACTTCAGAAACAGCCTTGAAGACCTTGATATGCACCTACAGAAAGAGGAAAATGTACTGTTCCCTTTCTGTATGGAGATGTATGAGTCTTATCGTAACGGCCAACAAGCACCGATGTTCCATTGCGGTTCGGTGCAAGGACCTATCTCTGTGATGATGGCCGAACATGCCGATGAGACCGAAAGACATAACCGTATAGCGCAATTGACAAACGATTATACGGCTCCTGAGGGCACCGATGACGATTATCGGGAGGCAATGAGAGGGTTGAAAGAGTTTCGTGAACACCTCGAAGAGCACACTACAGTGGAGAATGAGGTGCTGTTCCCGATGGCTATGCAAGTGGAAATGGCTGGAAGATAAATGTCTTTTTATTTTGAAAAGCCTGCAAATTAGTTTATCTTTGTAGCCTTAACAATTCACTAAATGAAAGATATTTGCTGCGTAGGCCATATTACTCGTGATAAGATAATCACTCCTAAGCAGACTGTAAAGATGGCCGGTGGAACGGCATTTTATTTTGCTTACGGTATTAATCAGCTTCCCCGAAAGGTGGACTTTCAACTCTTGACGAAGGTAGGGGAGGGTTCTATGGACGAGGTTGAGAAGATGAGACAGGCCGGAATTGAGGTGGTTTGCCATCCAAGTAAGCATACCGTGTACTTTGAAAACAAATATGGGGCTAACTCTAACAACCGAACGCAACGCGTATTGGCTAAAGCTGACCCATTCACAGTGGCTGAAATGTACGATATCGAGGCTAAAATCTTTCATTTAGGTTCGCTTCTCGACGACGACTTCTCGCCTGAAACGGTGAAATATCTATCCACAAAAGGACGTATATCTATTGATGTTCAGGGCTATTTGAGGGAAGTTCGGGGTGAGAATGTGCATGCTGTTGACTGGAAAGATAAGGAAGAAATACTGGCTTGCACAGATATATTGAAACTCAACGAGCACGAGATGACAGTCATATCCAACTCGAAGAACCCACGTACGGTGGCTATCCAGTTGCACGAAATGGGTGTCGATGAGGTAGTCATTACACTTGGAAGCTATGGTTCGTTGATTTATTCAGACGGCAAGTTCTATGAGATTCCTGCTTATAAACCTCAAGAGGTGGTCGACGCGACGGGTTGTGGAGATACTTATTCGGCCGGTTATCTGTATTGTCGGTCGCAAGGTTTGGACTGTTTAGAGGCCGGAAAGTTCGCCGCTGCCATGTGTACTTTGAAGCTAGAGCATTCAGGTCCGTTCGATAGAACGATAGAAGAAGTCGAAGAAATTATTCGTGCGGAGAGGCGCTAATGTCTTTTTGAAGATGTATCGCTAATGTCTCGGCATCGAATTCGATGCCGTTTTTCCCAACATATCGGCTTAAAGTGCCGTTTTCGGCCAACTGTTCGGAGGTGCCGATATGTAGTTTTCGCTCGCTATCCAATAACCATAAGCGGTCGGATAATTGCAAAGCTAGTTCTAAATCGTGTGTAGATAGGAATATCGTTTTATTGTGTTGCGCGGCCAATCGACGCAGCAGTTGCATCATGTCTACCTTGCTTGGAAAGTCGAGAAAGGCTGTCGGTTCGTCTAAAAATACAATAGGTGTCTGTTGAGCTAGCGCCTTTGCAATCATGATCTTTTGCCTTTCGCCGTCGCTCAGTGTCTGTATCATACGGTCACTCATGTGCTTCATGCCTACAAGAGTGAGTGCTTCGTCTACGGCTTGGCGGTCTTCGGAGTGCAATCTGCCCCAGAATCCTGTGTAAGGAGCACGTCCCATCTCTACCATCTCGCGTGCCGTGATGTTTTGGATAGTCATTTTTTGCGTGAGAACTACGCTGACCAACCGAGACAGTTCCGCATCGGAAAGACTTGACAACGGCTTTCCACAAATGTCTATACTGCCCTTTAACGGTGGTTGGAAGCCTGCTAATGTGCGCAAAAGGGTCGATTTGCCGACACCATTAGCTCCAAGCAAGCAAGTCAATTCGCCTGCCTGCAACGCGGCCGTCAAGTTGTTGGCCACCTCTTTTACATTGTTGCCTTGTCGATAACCTATTGCTAAGCCACAGAGTGTAATGGTTTCGTTCATATTTACAAAGTTAATGCAAATGAGTGCAATGGAAGTTAACTTCCTAATTGCCGAGTGCCGGTTAACTTCTACAAAGGTAGTGGAAACGTAAGACAATCAGAAATAAAAGCTCAAATACTTAATATGTTGAGCAAAACAACGGCATTATTGTGGGCTTCATCGTGTGCACTGTAAAGTAATGTCACGTCTCCTTGCTCGCTCTCTTGCCTTATCATCGTCTCAAAATCGGCAAAACGAGGGTTTGCTTGTAGTTCTTCTTGGTAACGACGAGCAAACTCTTCGAACTTCTCAGGGGCGTGTCCGAACCACTTACGCAATTCGTTGGTTGGCGCAATCTCTTTTTCCCATAAGTCTATATGGGCTGTTTCCTTCTTCAATCCGCGTGGCCATAGCCGGTCAACGAGAACCCGATATCCGTCTGTATCGGCTACCGGGTCGTATATACGTTTGGTTTTTATCATTTAATCATGATGTCGCGTGCTTTCTGTAAACCCGATGCCAATGATACGGAAGTTGAGGTGTGTCCAATCTCAAAATTGTCGTATACAGGCGATTCAATAGGTGAGCTGAATCCAGAAACGCTGTCAATCTTGCTTGAATCCAAGAACCCTTCGGCACGTCCGGTGAGCATCTTGTGCGGATAACTCTGGTGAGAAATATCAAAAACAATTTTATCTTCGGGAGCGTTGAATACGTAATGAAGCGCTACAGTAGCCTCTGTGAAACCCAAGTTAGGGCCCACATGACCACCGTGCTGGCTCACGCGGTTCAAGATTCCGGCACGTATTTCATCGGCAACAGTGTTGAGTTGTTCTACAGAGAGTCCCTTCAAATCCTTGGGACTGTTGATTTTTTCAATATACATATGATGTTATAGTTTGTTTATCTTGCTTTTTTAATCTGATGATTCACGGTGCAAAGGTAAATAAAAGACTCGTGCATGATACTATAAATATTACATTTATAAGTACCAATATTACAGAATGATTTCTTGATTCAAATGATATTGGGCTTAAGCCGAAGGTTTGCAGGAAAGTAAGTAAGAGATTGTGGAATGATGAAAGGGGAATTTATGCAATTATTCCTAACTTAGTCTTATTTTCATTAAAAAAGATGTCACGGATTCTAATATTATGTACAGGCAACAGTTGTCGTAGCCAAATGGCACATGGTTTCCTGCAATCGCTTGATAAAACATTGGAAGTCTGTTCGGCAGGCACACAACCTGCTGCCCATGTTAATGCTATGGCGGTATCTATGATGCAGGAGATAGGTATTGATATCAGCACCCATACGCCCACATCGGTAGAACGTTATCTAGACCAATGTTGGGATTATGTCATAACGGTATGTGATCATGCTAACGAGACTTGCCCTATATTCCAAGGTAAAGTAGGCAAACGAATGCATATAGGCTTTGAAGATCCCTCTAAGGTGACAGGCTCCCCGGATTTTATATACAATGAATTTGTTAGGGTTCGCGAAGAGATTAAGCGTGAATTCACAAAGTTCTATTTTACAGAGATTACTTCATCTGATTTGCCAAAATGTATATGTAGTAACGGCTAATATTCCATTCAATACGATATAAACATGTTACAGGCTTTTGCAGATTGGCTTTCCTTTCGTTGTATTGGACTAGATTCCCACAGTTCATTGGGCATCGCAGTCAATTTTTTCTTTTATGATACGATGAAGATTTTATTGTTACTCTTCTTTATCAGTATCATCATGGGTATCGTCAATGCTTATTTTCCGATAGAAAGATTGCGCAATTACCTTGTCAACCATAAACTTTATGGTATGCAATATGTTCTGGCTTCGGTCTTTGGTGCAATCACTCCATTCTGTTCTTGTTCGTCTATTCCTCTTTTCATCGGCTTTGTGAAAGGCGGCATTCCATTGGGAGTGACGTTGGCTTTCCTCATTACTTCACCCTTAGTCAATGAGGTCGCTGTCGCTATGTTTCTTGGAACATTCGGTTTCCGAATTACAATAATTTATGTATTGAGTGGTATCTTGCTTGGCGTAGTCGGAGGATTTATACTTAACAAGATACATCTAGATAACTATCTGAGCGAATGGGTTAGGCATATCCAACAGAATTCCACTGTCCAAACAGAAGAATGGGAGCACGACCATGTTACTTTTGTTCAGCGGATGCCATCTATCATCCGCGAAGCATGGAATATTGTGAAAGGTGTCATCATCTATATTTTTGTAGGAATTGGAATCGGGGCAGCCATGCATGGGTATGTTCCGGAATATTACTGTCCGGTAAACCTTTTCCACATATAAAAGTTAAGGGCTAAAATCCGTATTTGGATTTCAGCCCTTTTTGTTACTTTTGTTTTCTTGGTCAAAACTTCAATAACATGGGCAAAAGTACACATTTTATCGGACAGCCGGTCTATAATCAGGTAATAAAATTACTCGATAAGCAACAAATCAAGCAAATTAGCCTTGAAACACCCCGAAGTGAAGCTTATGTGAAGCGTCTTGACGGGTGGACTCACCTTGTCATAATGCTCTTCGGTGTTCTCAAACACTTTGATTCTCTTCGGGAAGTGGAGATTGGCATGAAGGCTGAAGTAAACAAACTACATCATCTTGGCATGGACTATGTCGTCCGTCGTAGTACGCTTGCTGATGCCAACAAGCGTCGCCCACAAGAGTTCTTTGCAAGCGTTTATGCGTACCTCTTAGAGCGTTATGGTTCTTTTTTAGCGGACAGCCGCCCTAAAGGTGAACAGAAGACATGGGAGAAACTTCTGTATATGATGGATTCAACTACGATTACCCTTTTTGACAACATCCTCAAAGGAGTAGGCAGACACCCCAAGAGTGGTAAGAAGAAAGGCGGTATGAAGGTTCATACGGTGATGAAGTATCATGTTGGTGTTCCCATGGTCGTACAGCTTACCTCTGCCGCCACGCATGATCATTATCTACTTAAAGAAGTGCATCTTCCTAAGGATGCTACCCTTACCATGGACAGGGCATACGTTGATTATGCACAGTTCCAGCGACTTACAGAGGAGGGAGTATGCTATGTGACCAAGATGAAGAAGAATCTCACGTATAAGGAGCTATCCTCAGTAACCTATGTAAGTCCTGATGGGCTGGTTATGCATACTGACAAGAAGATTCTCTTTGAGAAGGGAGAGATGAGGCACGAGGCAAGACGAGTGGAACTATGGAGTAATAACTCACATAAGTCAGTTGTCCTATTGACCAATAACCTTGAGCTTGATGTGAAGGACCTTGAGGAGATTTACAAGCGCAGATGGGCTATTGAGTCCCTTTACAAGCAGCTCAAGCAGAACTTCCCACTGCATTTCTTCTATGGTGACAGTGTAAATGCCATACAGATACAGACATGGGTGGTACTCATTGCCAATCTGCTCTGTACCGTTATCTCCAGAATGATAAAAAGACACGTATCCTTCTCGCAGCTGGTAACCATGCTAAGGCTCACACTGATGTATTATACCGATTTTATATCATTTATGGAAAATCCACAGAATGATGAACTCATCATAATAGCTGAAAAGGCAAATTCACCACCAAAAGAACTTGATTTATTTCACTAGGGGGCTTGGATTTCAAAAAAGAATGAGGGTGTGTCAAAATTGATACCCCCTCTT
>NZ_KQ960626.1 GCF_001553265.1 Prevotella sp. DNF00663
GAGGGGGTATCAATTTTGACACACCCTCTTTCTGTATTCCTGAACAGGCGATACAGTAATGTTGCAAGGCTGTAGCAGTATTTTAGTGGGCAAGTAAACAAGTAGACAAGTAAACGAGTTGACATGTAAAAAGAGGATAATCTTAATAGTTTCATCATCAAAAACACCACACAAACAGCCCTACTCTACCTCGTCAACGAGAACTTGATGCTCACTCCAAAATCTTGTGTGGTCGTGGGATAACTATTGGCCGAGAGCAAAGGAGTATTGCTTTGGCGATCGTAATAGAATGTCATGGACAACATTCTAGATAGGGTGTAATCGGCAGCAAGGGAGAGTTTGAACGCATTGTTGCCACTGCTGGCCATAGAAGTCATGTTGGCAATGTCGCGACTAATGGATGCTTGCCGACGAAAACTGACGTCGAGACGAACATTCAAGTCGTGGTTGACACCGCTCTTCGAGCGACCTACACTACTATTCCCATTTGTTTGAGTTGCATTTTGCTTGTTGGTATTCGACAGATTACCTTTAGCTTTGGCCTTTATTTTACGATAGTTACGTCCTCCAAACTGGTCGATATTATTCAATTTATAAGCCAATCCCAGTACCCAATCGCGACTGATGGCCTCATTGAGTTGTACGCTTGTCATACTCAACGATAGCACTCGCGTGGTACGATACTCCAGTTTAGCCGTGAGGTCGTTGTTGAAAGTCATATCAATACCCAGCAACGGCGAGAAGCTCTCGTTGATACCGACCGTCGAAACATTGTACATGCTACTTGGAACAGGATTTCCGGTCTGTGTATTGGTAATAAAACCAAGCCCGTTCATGTATTCCATAAAAGTGCTAAAACTACTATAGGCACCCACGGCATAGATGCTCCGATAGGCATGGTTAAGGTTAACGCTCTTGAAAATATCGCGGAACCAAGGCAGTTTACTAAGCCCCGTGTAGCGCATAGTCCAATTAGGAAGCAGTCGGGTGATAGATGGGAAGATGCTGAGCGAGTTTCCTCCCATGCTCGTATAAGTGGAGAGGAAAGCAGGAATCATCACATCGGCACTATATTTGTCCACCGCTCCATTAGCAGCATCAAATGTCCCACCCGCCAGTCTACTACCACTGGGATACACAGCATGGGCATATTGGGCTTCCACACGGTCACGAAAACCATCGAGCGAACGGCAGAATTTCTCAAAACTCTTGCTATAAAAGCCATTGTTGGCATTACCCATATTCTCAAAAGCCGTGCCGATGGAGATAGTAGACATCGTGAACGTACCACTCTGCGTAGTGGGTCGCCCTTCATACATATATTGTATGCTACGCGCGGTGGTCTGATTACGACTGGCCGTAAGCTCAATATTCATATTGCGGAAAGGCATCAGTGACATATGTATCCGCAAATCCTCGGTCTGATTGGTGGCTGCCGGTGTGGCTATAGAGTCGTTGATGAGCAGCCAGTCGCGGTCGAGTGCTTTGTCAATAAACGAGTCATCGGTGAGTCCGAAAGCAAATCCGAGTCCCGGAGCCAGTGCATTGGTGCCACGACTTTGTCCGAAAGCATCACCCACATTAGGCATGAAACCGGGCAGAGACATGGAGTATTGGTTGCGATAGTTAACCATTACGTTTCGTACCATCATCATGACACGCGCCACACTCTGCGCTGTTCGATACCATTTCTGATTCTCCAATGGAGCTTTTGGTGTCACGGTTATCTTGAGTTTTAATGCCGAATCCACCTTATTCATAATACGGATACGGTTGTCGTCGAGCCGTTTGAAATGCAATTTATACTGTTTACCATCGGCAGTGCGGGCATTGACTACGAGCCGTTTAGACTTTTTGCTATGTGTAATATCCAATATGGTATCGGGCAAAAGGGTGATTTCTTGCTCAAAACTTTTCTTGTTGAGTGGTAAAGCCTGCCTCTGCTTGTCCACTTCCTTGTTTGTATTCTGATGCTTAATGACCTTTGGACGCCGGCGAGAAGATGTATTGGCCATCGCTTCACGGTTGAAACGTTCGTTCGTCGCTTTCAAAAATGGGATATGATTGTATAACTTCTCCATGTTGAACGTGGTGTTGATACTCAACTCCCGATTGTTGACAACGGTATTACCCAGCGATGCTCCATTCTCAAGATTGGTACCACGAACCCAGTTATAGGTAGCATTATAGGTGCTATTACCTGTAATCCAATCGAGAACCGGAATGAGATAGAGCGGCAACTGATACGATAGGCTGAACGATTGGTTGTAATTAAGTGGCGAACCTAAGTGCTTGATACTGGTCCATACAGAATCTTTCCACGCACTATATTGGTCGGGATAAAGGTCTTTATTGATTGGAGCGTAAGGCTGTTCAATCTCTGCATGGGTGGCACTTTGGAAATTCATGTGCAGATTTCGTGTAAAATCCCACCTAAGAGTGAACTCGCGATTCCACAAGAAAGCCGAACTAAAAGTCACAGGAAGCTTTGCCCCCCCCACAGTATCCATATCTCGCTCTTGCAATTCATAGTAATTGCGAGTTAATTCGGTATTGAATGCTACATTCTGTGGCAGCCAATTAAGCCCGAAACGTTTGAGAATGTCAAGCCATTTTGATTTATTCTTCCACTTACTAAAAGGTTCCCACGCCCGATAAACAGGTATCCAATTGTAATTAAAAGCCCCTCGCCAATTGTCTTCATTCTCATATACAGTAGTCTCACCGGCCGAATGGCTGTGCGAATGACTATAAGAGAAAGAGAAATTGGCCGGATCGTAAGGCATAGGGTGGCGTTTAGTCTGGATTCCTATACGTACATTGGACAACGAGAAGTTGGTGTTGAGTCGTTTAGTCACGGCAATACGTTCTATCGAGTCGCGCTCTTGCTTATTGGCAACCGATGATAATGCGTCGTCCAACTTCATGTCCGTATCAAGTGGATTGTATCTAGGGCTGGATATTTCTTTCGATACCGAATAATAAAGTGGTGCAGAAACTTTGGCTTTCTCTGGGAAAAACTTACCTAGTTCCAAAGTTGTCGTGACGGAATAGGTTTTATACGTCTCTTGCGAGCGGGCTTGAACACCATCTTCCAAACCACCGAAGCCATCGCTAATATACTTGCCTTGCATATTAACCGTTCCCAAATCAGACAGTTGCATATTGAGGACTCCATTGGCAGCCCAACCACCTGAGTTGTTATAACCTTTGAGCCGAAGTTCGTTAACCCATACCTCTCCACTCTTGGGATTGTCTGATTTGTTACGCACACCAATCATCATAACCTTCACATTGCCCAATGTCGGATTACCCATGATGGTAACTTTATTCGACGGATTGGCCTCATCGTAGTCGCTAAAGGCCGATGTATAGGAGGCAGCACCAAGCCCACGCGACTTATTGCGCATCTTTTTCAACTTGGTAAAGAGACTTAACGGGATGTTAAGCATATTCTCTTCGGGCCACACCATGGTACGACTTGCTGTGGAATTATTGTCGTATCTCCCCGGAGCAGTAAGTTTTAAGGGTATCTCATATTCGTAGTAATTATTACGATAGTCTGAGCCTAAGCGCACAAACAAAGCCAACTGATTGTCGACGAGAGCCGTGGTGTTTTGCTCGAAAGCGTTGGCATGGGCAAACAACTGCATCGTCTTATATTGTCGCAAGTCTACCGATGTGTTCTTATACACAGCCTTCGACTGACCGGTAGACAATTTGTCTAACGTCATTGCCAATGCCTGCTCGTTATCCTCTACCAACTGTGGCTGCGTAGGGTCTTGTCCGCGCTGTATACGAGGAGGCAAAACGTAGTTCACCGGAGTCTTATCATTGTTCTCTTCGATGCTCACTGCGCCAACCGACATGGTTCCCGTACCCGACGAATTTCCCAATGATTGTGTATAGACACGCCACTCCCCACGCACCAAGTCGAGCGTTCCAAAGCGTAATACTATCGGATGTTTGAAGCCGGTGAGGAACATTCGCATGAATCGAATGCTGGAAAAGTCGGATATACTGCCCACTCTACGCTCGTATTCGTCGACAGGTATACGAAATTGATACCATGTTACGCGTTCCGAACTGCCGTTTCTGAGTTTCGGCTCTACCTCACGTTTGTCTACGATATAGTTGTGGCCGACTACCAAATCCGCCGGACGCATTGACACACGATACTGGAAATACTTCTCATACTCGTTGAGAGTATAGTCTTGATTGATGTCTTCTACATCGGGAGTGGTCTTGTATGATGTATTATAACTCTCTCTTTGATTCTCCGAATCGGGCGAGTTCCCCTGCGGATTGTTGATATATTTATAGCGTCGTAAGATGCTTGCCTGCATCTCATCGTAGTCTGTTCCACGAAAATAATGATAATCGTCGTTGGCAGGGTCGTTCCAAATAGAATCCCACACGGCAGGATTCACGTGTCCCTGAAGGGCAGTCAAGAAACTTTGATAAGTAGGAAATTGCTGTTCTTCGGTATCATTAAGGCCATTATAGCCCACATCTTGCAAGGCACGAGCACCCTTTGATGTGGCAAAAGCATAGGTTATATTCGAGGATGTGGGTATTTTTCCCCACTGTGTAGTGGTATAGTTGGCCGATCCATCGACCGGCATTCCGCTCTCATAAAACTTCCGGCCGTCGTGCAGAATGTCTTCGCTCACCTCTCCAAGATTGATGTAGAAGTCGCCACCATAGTCAGATGCATCGGCTTGCTTGTTGGTATAGATAAACGGATCCATCAACCAAAACTCAATATATTCGATATTTGCGGCATCAAAATCATTAGTATCAAGCTTTCGCATCATTCCTCCCCAGTGTTGAGCAGGGTTAGGTAGCTTACCATTCACATCTAGGCCGGGATTGAAATTATAAGGTCCGCGCTCATTAGGATAGTATGCTAGATTGAGGATATTGAGTATTGAGGTGGTTCCGGTGTAGCTGGTTACGTTGCGATTAGGGAAAAGTTCGGTCGTAGGAACTTCTCGAACATATTGATTACTCAATTGATCGAGGTCGCTCCTGATATGTCCCGGCGTATACGAACTGCTTCTTCGAGTGAACAAAGGATCTATATTATACCATGCCAACAAACTGCGATTGAACCCACTGGTCAACCCAGTCTTGTCGCTATGTTCGGGAAATAAGCTCGGAACACTGGATATAATCCACGATGTAGGAGTCGATACATCAATGGTACTCTTGGTATTTTCGAAGTCATCTAAATAAGAAGCATGGTCTTGTGTGCCCCCGGCTTGCCCAGCAATCAGCTGTGCAAACTCGGCCGTTAAGGATATATTGGAAGGTTGAGTGAGGTGCAACAGCGGTATCTTATTGAGCATATTGGTGAGCCATTGACTCTCTTTCTTCCAGTTCAAGTTGACACCCCACAAGGTATTATTGAGCGGTTCAGCTCCCATATTCACCTTCGTGGTGAGTGCTTGTTCGGATAAATGCTGTATTGTTCCGCTCAATTGAAAGTTCTTAGAGAAGTCATATTCCCAATTCATACCGAACATTGTCTTCCGCATCTGTGCGTAGTCGGTGTTACTTTCAAGTGAGACTTTGATATTCGTACCGGCATCCAAGATGCTTTGATTGAGGATGGTTACCTCACCAGCACTATAATCCACGCTGTAATCGGAGCCTTCTTTAAGTACCATTCCACCCGCTGTAACCACCACCGAACCTTGTGGAACGTTGAATGCTCCAAGTGATATGACATTGGCAGAAGTTCCTTTGAACTGTCCAACCAATTGGTACTTATCTTTCTCCGCAGTCTGTTTGGCTACGGTTTTGGTAGAATTATACAGTTCCGTAAAAGCATATTTAGCCGCTTCAGTAGCTGGTACACCCTTGCCAACAAGATAATCATACAGGTAAGAACCGAAGGGTTCGGTCACCGGGAAAAACACTCTACCACCGCTTACCGTATATCCATCCACGTAATCGAAGTATCCGTTGCTGTTGGGTTTGTTGTTGTTATCAAGCCTATCTGCCCCCAACAACTTGATAATAGGAGTGCCTTTAACCTGACTTTCCGGTATATAATTCAGGTAAACACCGGTGGTATCGCTTTGGTATTTGACGTCTAAACGGAACTTAGCCTTCTCTACATTCGAAGCCAAATAGTACACATTCTTCATCATCAAATCCCAGTTGCCTTGCTTGGGATGGTTACTTGTATTCTTCAAAGACTTCACAAACAGAGCTTTCCCGGTATCTGTTTGATCACCGGCGAACTCACCTACCTGATAAGTTACACCTCCATAAGTGTACTCAAAAGCCACGGCCACCACTTGATCGGTCTGTACCGAACTTCTCAATGAGACGTAACCGAGTGCCGTATTCAGCGTGTATTCACTTGAAGAGAGCAATCGGGCACTCTCCAACTTCTCATAGTCGGTACCTCCAATAAGTCCTGCACCATCAAGCACCGTTGATGTTTGGTTTATATCGCGGGCACTACTGTAGGCACCAACCATTTCTCCATACTCACTATTAGCCCCATTCGCCGGTACAATACCACTTGCTGTCCACCTCGAATTGGATATTTTCGTACATTCACCAAGATCGGTCAATGCCACGATATTACGCGTATTGGTTGTCGTTCCGGTCTTGTTCGTTACCCAAATCTCCACGCGATTTACCTGTACACCGGTCATCATATTGGGCAATGTTCGCATACCGGCATTGTAATGGTCCCGGAAATACTGAGAAAGGAAAAAATGACGATTCTCTTCATAGTCCGCTGCTCCTATCTCAAAGGGCTTCAATTGCACCCCTCCCTTACTCGAAACGCTGGTACTTGCTGTCTTCTTTTGCGATGCTACCAACTGCAATTTCAGTTTCCCAAATTGCATATCTGTGCGCAAACCAAATAGCGAACTGGCTCCACGTATCAACGAAGAGTTAGATGGAAACGACACATTACCACCCTCAACGAGTTTGATTATCTCGTCTTCTTTGCCGTCGTACTTCAGCTTCATGTTCTGTGCATCGAAGTCAAACGTGGCATCTGTATTATAGTTCAAGTCGAAGTTGACCTTGTCGCCCACCTTTCCATTGACGTTCAAGTTCACCTTTTCATCGAAATCCATGGTCGTTGTCTTCCGGTTTCGGATAGGAAGTGAGGGGTTATCCACATTCTTCAGCGTCCCACCAAACTTAAGTTCAGCCGTTCCCTGTGTACGAATGCGTACGCCCCCCGGCCCGAATATCTTCTCAGCCGGTCCTAAATCGAAGTGCATATCAGAGAAGTCAAACTTCTCTTTTCCTTTCGCTTGATAGATAGCATCGTTCTTAACACGATAATATTTATAGCGCATTTGCTTCTCACTCCATGCCCGATATTCCTCCGGAGTCATCATAATAGGAGCAGAGATATATGTTCCGCCCATCTTTTTACCTATTATATATAAGTTCAAAGAGTCATTGTACTCCACAGTTTGCCGCACATTATCGGGTGTTTTCAGGTCGAGTGCACTGCTATCAAGGTCGGAAATGGTAATGGGCATAGTACGCTGAATGCGCCAACGCGGATGAAGTAAGCTGTCCGGAACGGTATCTTCGTCCAATATCGGCTGCCCTATCACGTCTATCTTTTGCGCTTTTGGCGATTGCTTCTTGCTGCGTTTAGAATCATCTTGCATCATAGGCAACGACATAGCATAGCTGACCGCCGTAGCAGTCAGCATCCCTATGAACATCGTTTGCAGACGATTCGTTATTCTCACACGCTACTTATTTAATCCTTCGCAATGCTTCTTTCACCACAGCTTCGACGCTGAGCGATGGATCTTCGGTCAATATGGCTACGACAATCTTGGCTGTTGGTGCAGGCGAAAAGCCCAACATGGTAAGGGCACCCAGTGCTTCGTCTTTCACCGGAGAGTTGACCAGCGTCTCCTTAGCACTGGCTGAAACGTGGAATTCATTTGCTATTCCACTGGCAACAATCTTATCTTTCAAGTCGACGATGACACGTTGAGCCGTTTTCAACCCAATTCCTTTGACGTTCTTAATCATCTTATCATCGCCATTGGCAATGGCATTACACAACTCGGATGGCGACATTGATGACAACATCATGCGAGCTGTATTGGCTCCCACGCCCGAAACGGTAATCAACATACGGTAAAGTTCGCGCTCCTGCTTCGTTGCAAAGCCGAAGAAAGTGTAGCTATCATCTCGTCCGCCTGTCACCAACGACTCGTGGATATATAGTTTTACCTCTTTCTTCCCTTGTATTGCACTGTATGTAGTGAGCGAAATATTCATTGCATATCCTACTCCTCCGGCTTCCACAACAGCCTGTACGGGGGTTAAATCGGTCAATTCACCCTTAATATATTCTATCATAGACTATTTTATAATAATGATTCTCTTTTATAAAATATAACGAATAATAGAAATATTTTATTGTGATGAAGCTGTTGGATTTTAGTAGAAGCAATATGAGTTATAGTATAGACTACACGATACGAGCGCTTTTTTCTATTCTCTCTTGCAAATTTCTTCCACCTCGCTGGCTTATCTTATGCAACTCTAAAGCATCATCGGCAGACACTTCAAAACAATGATACGTTGGTGTAGACAAGTTCTCATCAAAAAAGATAATGATTTTATTTTCCTCAATATCTTTAAAATAGAGTTCTCTCAAACCTTTTTTAGCAGGCACTGCTCGCTTTAAGAATTCCTCTACTCGCTCTTTCGGATAATTCATTGCAGAGATCTTCACACCTTTTTTACCTATTTTCTCAACTTGGGTATGCTTTTCATAATCGGCATCCAATACTCTTGGGGGATTCCGTCTATCCACCAACCATTTATAGACATCTTCTTCCACAGCAGGTAACACCACTACATCAAGTTTCTCCCCCGACTCCTTCCTTGCATCTATATCTCTTATTTTAGAGTTTAAAGCGTCCAAATCTACCAATGCATCAAACTCCTTTTCACTAGAAGCTGCCCAAGAATTCAAAAGTCCACTTTCTATTTGAATGCCATTAATCGTCAACATTTCATTTTTCAACCCTGCATTTTGAATAGAATCTACGTCAGTCAATGTCGACAATAAATTCTCTAGCTGTGGCATTTCACAATTTTCTTCCACCTTAGAGAACAATGCCTGAAGATGCCTCTCATCATAATACGAGACCACATCTTCTTCTGTTATCATCCCTCTACTTCGATTTATGAGACTAAAAAGATTGATAATGTGTTCGCTGGTAACCTCTCCCAATACTCTAAGATAGGCCACATCCGCACCAGCACTCTCCTCCGTTGCTGCCGGAAATAATAGAAACAATCTGTTCATGGTATTTTACTCTACAGCCCATACAACACTTTTAGGTCAATACTCATTTGGTCAAAGAATCCTTTAGGAGCATCTTGAATACGACCACTGTGCCCTATATTCAATTTCACAGGACTTGCATTCAACTCTTCATCATGATCAAAATAATAAATAGCGAGTGCTTCTTTCGATAGATTATTTTGTTTTACATTCACCAATGCACCATTAATAATATGGTCGCTATGTGTTTCTATTAAGATTTGTACACCATGTTCAGCTGCCAGCGTAATCAATCTCATCAGTGCAGCTTGCCCAGATGGATGGATATGAGCTTCAGGATTCTCTATTAATATCAAGGCACCGGGCTTGGCAGACAGTATTGCCACTATAATCGGAAGCACAAAAGAGATTCCATATCCGGTATTCATTGCACGATGATATGTCGTTGAACGCCCCGGTCTTTCATATCCAAAGCTCAGTTCTATGCGCTTATCTTTCTGGTCTATCTTGAGTTGAATACCATTAGAAATCTCCTTCATCCATCCTTCAACTTGTGAATAAAGAGACAAGGAGACGGTATCTAGATGGCGCAGTTCACTAATAACAATATCTTCATTTCCAAACTTATTCAAGTAATATACCGCCAATTCACCAGCTCCCATATTCTTAGATACTTGCCGATGCCTATCTACCAAACTCGCATCAGAGTCATAAAAATCTTGTGGTCCCGATCTAAAAGCACTCAAATATTGAAAATTATCGTTGAACAATGAGATTTCTTTCAAATCCTCTATAGTAGGATTTTCACCATCAATCTCCAATTCCGAAGAGTCAACCAGAGGATAAACATAGCGAAAATTAAGCTCTTTATTTTCCGTATCAATACACAAACACAATTTATCTGGCTCTTCTTCTACATTTCGATTCAGCAGTTCCACACTTCCACCTAATTTAAATGAAATTCCATCTAAGAACAATCTATCCATCATTTGGTTGCGTGAGAAAGAGTCACGAAGCAACAACATCGACTGCATAACAGACGATTTACCCATTCCATTAATACCTGTCAAAATGTTCAAATTGCTAAACTCGAATATCGAATGGGCATGATTCTTAAAATTATTGATAGTATATCGCTGTATCATTTATCCGTATCGTTAAGTGTTTTTATTACTATAGAGGCTAAACATTCAAATCTCGTCTTCACCGAAACATATTGATTCGTACCGTTAGAGAGAGCTCTTAAAAACCTTTCATTGTAGAACAATTCTTCATAATGGCGTCGGAAAGTATCCTTTCGTTCTATCATCAAGTTAGCTTCTGCCTTAGTCAAGTTAGCCACAGCACACATTGTTGCCTCAAATAGAGTTATGGAAATCTTCTCTCGCCTATTGTCTCGTCTAGGATTACTGAACACCTGATTATCCAATAGCGCATGACAAAGAGTCAAAGAACGATAGAATACTGCTTCCAATTCCACAAAGACCTTCTCATCATCTACCCCATTCAGTGTCTCCAATGCATTACCAATATAAATATCCATAGTAGTGTCATTGGCCATTTTTGAACCTTTCCGAAGTTGCCTTATGTTCTGATATGCTTCATAGCCTTGCAAATAGAAGGCTATAAATCGGGCTACAAAATCAAAATGCAACAACCTTTTTTCCGACACACCATTGAGCGTTGCTTCCTTAAAACATTCGCTTTGCGCCAACTTCTTAACCAAGTCCATCGACTTGCCATGAAAGAGGGCATTCCTTATCTCAGCTGGTTGAAGTGGCGTTCCTTTTGAGTTGATACGCTGAAAGATGGTATATTTCGCTTCTTGTAGGCTGTCCCCCATAATAATATTTAGGGTTACTGTACGCATTACCATCTCTACTTGATCGTAAAAGCTGAAATCTTCAAACATCAAACCCTCATGTGTATCTGCCAACAACTCAAGCCCTTCCAACTTCATTTTTTTCTCTACCATGAAGTCTCTAAGCGAGCATAGTCTCTGCAAACCATCGATGACAACCCATCTTTTAGCTTTCTCATCCTTATAAAAATAAAAACTCGGCAATGGAATTCCAAGAATAATAGACTCTATCAAACAACTTTTTTCTTTCTTGTTCCATAAATCTGCATGGCGCTGAAAGTCCGGTTGTAAGTCTATAAAATCATTCTTCAACATTTCACAGAGAGCTGAAACAGTTGTATTCCTCACTTCTATCTTCAATGTAGAAGGGTCAAAAGGCTTAGAAATTGGTACCGGAAAGAGAGTTGCCATAGCTTATATTGTTTGTTGCAAAAATAAGATTTTTATACGACTTCAACAAGTTTTATACTAATTATGATACAGAATCAACTATCTAATTTTCTCAATATTAGCTTACGGTTTTACGATCAGGCATCCATTTTGTCCCAACGACACATTCTATTAAGAATCTATCCCCCTCTTGACCTAAATTCATTTTTTCATTATTTAATGCAAAAAATATAGTCAAAAAAGTTTGATTTGGTTGGAAAAGTGTATTTTTGCAACGTACAACAATAAAAGTTTGAACAAATAGTAAATATCAGGATTATGAAGAAAATTAGAGCAGCCGTTGTCGGTTTTGGCAACATTGGTCATTACACAGTGCAGGCTTTAGAAGCTGCACCCGACTTTGAAATCGCAGGAATCGTGCGTCGTAACGGAGCACAAGACAAACCACTAGAACTTACCAACTACGAAGTAGTAGACGATATAACCAAACTCAAAGATGTAGATGTAGCTATCTTGGCCACTCCTACACGCTCTTGTCCGGAATATGCTGCCCGCATTGTAGCTCTTGGCATCAATACAGTAGACAGCTTCGACATCCATACCTCCATCTTGGAATACCGCAAACAGCAAACCGAGAATTGTGTCAAGGCAGGCAAAGTGAGTGTCATCGCAGCCGGATGGGATCCGGGATCCGATTCTATCGTGCGTGTCCTCATGCAGAGCCTTGCTCCCAAGGGACTCACCTATACCAACTTTGGCCCCGGCATGTCAATGGGACACTCTGTTTGTGCACGCGGTAAGAAGGGTGTAAAAAATGCACTTTCTGTCACCATTCCATTGGGCGAAGGCATTCATCGCCGCATGGTCTACATCGAACTGGAAGAGGATGCAAAGTTAGAAGATGTAACTGCTGAAATCAAAGCAGACCCCTACTTCGCTCATGATGAGACCCACGTGTTCGCAGTAGCATCGGTAGACGATGTTCGCGACATGGGTCATGGTGTTAATCTCGTTCGTAAGGGCGTAAGCGGACAGACTCCCAACCAGCGTCTTGAGTTCAATATGAGCATCAACAACCCTGCTCTTACGGCACAGGTATTGGTCAATGTGGCTCGTGCATCGTTCCGCTTGCAACCCGGATGCTACACCATGCCCGAAATCCCCGTCATCGATATGCTTCCGGGCACACGTGAGGAGATTGTCGCAACATTGGTATAAGAGATTCAAGTCATATCACATGGTGACTTCCACCATGTGATTTCCTTCCATAAGTGGTACTACAGTGCCACTTATTTTTTTACCGTCAACCGTGATTTGGCGCACACCTTTAGCACGTCCATCAGGGTTTTTCACCGTTATCTGATACATACCATTGCGGAATTTACGACTTACCGTATACTCTCTAGCTGTAGATGGCAGACATGGGTCAATGAGCAGACCATCGTAATCGGGCTTGATACCAAGAATAAACTCCGATACCGTATACCACATCCAAGCCGCCGTACCCGTGAGCCAAGAGTTTTTTCCCTCACCGGGACGCGCTGCATCCTTACCCGCAACCATCTGACAATTCACGTAGGGCTCTACTTTGTGCAACAGGCTGTAACGCTCTTCCACATAAGAAGGCAGTATCTTGGTATAGTGGTTCCACGCATCGTCACCGCGACCGGCTACCGTTTCGCCTATAATCACCCACGGATTGTTGTGACAGAAGATGCCTGCATTCTCCTTATAACCCTCCGGATAAGAACTTATCTCGCCATATTCCACATGATAAGTGGTGAAGGCAGGATTGTTCAACACGATACCAAACTCGGTATCCATACGTTCTTTCACACTGTCCAGTGCCTTGTCCACGAGTCCGTCTTCCTGTCCGATACCCGCCATCGTGCACCATCCTTGCGACTCAATGAATATCTTGCCTTCCTCATTTTCATCACTACCTATCTTATTTCCATAGAAGTCGTAAGCTCGTAAGAACCATTCGCCATCCCAACCATGATGCTTTACAGCCTCCACCATATCGGCCACATGCTTCAAAGCACGCTCGGCCTCATCGTCCTTACCGATACGTCGGCACAGTTCAGCATAGTCTCGACCGGTCACAACGAACAGTCCGGCTATCATCAGCGACTCTGCCTTCGAGCCTTCTGTCTTGTTCTCGGTGGTTTGGAAACTCTCGTTGGGATCCCAACTGAAGCAGTTCAGATTCAGACAGTCGTTCCAGTCGGCACGCCCGATAAGCGGTAATCCGTGCGGACCGAGATTTTCTACCACGTGGTTGAAACTCACACGCAGGTGTTCCAGTAGCGTAACCTCCGTACCCACTTGGTTATCAAATGGCACCATCTCATCAAGAATAGAAAAGTCGCCCGTTTCTTTGATATAAGCCACCGTACCGAATATCAGCCAACAGGGGTCATCGTTGAATCCTCCACCAATATCATTATTGCCGCGTTTAGACAGCGGTTGGTATTGATGATAGCATCCACCATCGGCAAACTGCGTGGAAGCGATGTCGATAATACGCTCACGGGCACGCTCAGGTATCAGATGTACGAAACCTATCAAGTCTTGGTTGGAATCGCGAAATCCCATACCGCGCCCGATACCACTCTCAAAGAAGCTCGCCGAACGCGACATGTTAAATGTCACCATACACTGGTATTGATTCCAAATGTTGACCATACGGTCGAGTTTATCGTTTCCGGTATGCGATACAAACACCGATAACAGACGCTCCCAATAGTTCTTGAGTTCTGTAAAAGCGGCATCCACCTTGTCCACAGTGTCGAAGCGGGCTATCAAGTCGTGTGCTTTCTGCTTATTGATTACTTGTGGAGCCAAGAACTTATCAGCTTGTTCGTTCTCCACATACCCCAAAAGGAAGACAAAGTCGCGACTCTCTCCGGGCTGCAACTCCACCTCTATATAATGCGAAGCTATCGGACTCCAGCCATGAGCGAAGCTGTTGCGTGCCTTTCCCTCAGTCACGGCTTCAGGCTCGTCAAACCCATTATAGAGCCCTACAAACGTCTCCCGGTCGGTATCATACCCATCTATAGGCGCATTCACATGATAGAAAGCATAGTGGTTGCGACGCTCGCGGTACTCCGTCTTATGATAAAGTGTGCTTCCTTCCACCTCTACTTCGCCTGTAGAGAAGTTACGCTGGAAGTTTTCCATGTCGGTAGCAGCATTCCACAAACACCACTCTGCCAGCGAGAAGAGCTTCAGTCGACGCGTCTCTGTAGAATGGTTGGTCAGCGAAAGTTTCTGCACCTCACCCCAAGTATGCAGCGGAACAAAGAAAAGCACGCTGGCCTCAATATCGTTTTTACGCCCCATAATACGCGTATAGCTCATACCGTGGCGGCATTCATAGAAGTCGAGAGATGTCTTACAAGGCTTCCATCCGGGATTCCACACCGTATCTCCATCTTTCAAATAGAAATAGCGACCGCCCGCATCCATCGGTACACCATTGTAACGATAACGCGTTAAGCGACGGAACTTAGCATCTTTGTAGAAGCTGTAGCCCCCGGCTGTATTGGAAATAAGCGAAAAGAAATCTTCATTGCCAAGATAGTTGATCCACGGCCACGGTGTCTTTGGGTCGGTAATGACATACTCTCGGTTGGCATCATCAAAGTGCCCATACTTCTTATTCTCCATGTCTGAAATGTTTGATTTGTAATAATGTAGATTTGTTTGCTGTCGGTAAGAGTTTCAGGCCGATTCACTCATCTGCCATTATCATTGTCTACTCTTTCGATTCTTATATGTGCAAAGATACGGAATAAATAGAATACTAAACCTATCGGGCAATAAAAATATGTTCAGAAAAAAGCATAAAAAAAGAGAGAACACTTTCTCACGAAACCATTCCCCCTACAAAACAGTAATTAACTCAAAATTTATAATCTATCTGGACATAACTATAATTCTATTCCATTGTAAAAAAGAGTGGACTCAACCAACTCTTAAAGTTTTACACAGGCAAAGTTACGAAATCAATTTCAAACTTCATAATTTTCTCCAATGAATTTTCTATTTTTTGCAAAGATTTGTGTTTTATTCCTGTTTTATGCAACAAAAGATACTAATTTACAACTTTAGAAGCTACGACAATTACTATCCGAATATCTAATTCCGATTTTATAGACAAATTATAAGTAAAGAAAATATCTAAAATAACCTAAAAATACCAACATTAGGGTATTGATCATGTACTTAAAAATCATTAATTTTGCAGTGTTCATATATTTAAGTAGAAAATCAAGTGTTTTTCCGACAGGGCACTGCAAAGCCCTTGCAACGATGCTGCTAAGTCCGGTCAGCAACGCTGCCTAGACTAGACAGCAAACTTGCGAAACCATTGCAGCAAACAGAGACTATACTGCTTCCACCACCATATATATAATAAGGTCTTAAAAAATAGGCATCATTAGATTATGAAACCAAAAAGAATAAATTTCATTTGGGTCACGCTCGTAGTGGCGTTGACCGTATTTTCTCCGGCTATAGCCCAGACTTCGGACGGTTCTTTCACCATTAAAGGTACTGTCACCGATGACAATGGTAAGCCCATCGACGTAGCCTACATCTCGTTCAACAATGCCATTACGGCCATGAGCAACGAGAAAGGAGAGTTCCAACTGCGCAATGTCAAGGCAGGTGAGTTCGAATATACGGCTTCTTGCATCGGGTTTGAGACTGCTAAAGGTCGCTTCAAGGTATCCACGGGCAGCGAACGACTGGTCATTAAGCTCCACGAACAAGCGTTGACATTGAAAGAAGTCACCGTAACGGCACGCCAATCGGCCATTGGTTCAAAGTCGGAAATCGGGCAAGACGCCATCCGTCACATCCAACCCAAGAGCGTTTCAGATATCTTACAACTCTTACCGGGCAACATAACAACCAATCCTACCCTCAACAGTTTGGCACAAGCCAATCTTAGAGAGATTGGTAGTGACCACAACAATGCGCTGGGTACAAGCGTCATTCTCGATGGCTCCCCCCTCAGCAACGACGGTAACCTGCAGGCATTGTCGCCCACAAGAAACGGAAATAGTTCGTCGTCGAATGCCGACGACATGCGCAATCAGACCACAGCCGGCAAAGGTAGCGACCTAAGAACCATCGGTGTAGACAATATCGCATCGGTAGAAGTGATTCGAGGCATCCCCTCTGTGGAATATGGCAACTTGACTTCGGGTGTCGTTATTGTCAAGACCAAAGCCGGACACACTCCGCTCGAAGTAAAATTCAAAGCCGATCCCTATTCTAAGTTGGCTTACGTGGGCAAGGGATTCAACTTCAGTCATGGTGGCGCATTGAACCTTGGACTCGATTGGTCACAATCTTATTCCGACACACGTCGCCACTATATGGGCTACGACCGACTCACCCTATCGCTGGGATATTCGAATGTATTCAACGCAAAAGGAGCCCATCCGATCACATTCAATCTCCGCAGCTCGCTTTACTCGAACGTGAACAATCGCAAGACCGACCCACAGATGTCGGAATTGGAGCTGAACTACAAGAACAAGAACACCGGTGGACGCCTCTCGATAAACGGAAACATACGCATGAACAATTGGCTTACGGCCATCAACTACGACTTCTCGGCTCAGATTTCACGCACTGTGGATACGCATCACAACTGGATTGCAACCCCAGACGGCGTCGTTACCGACAACATGAAGACCGGAATAGCTCCGGCTCAATTCCTCACCAAGGCTTATTTCAGCGATTATAAGATAGAAGGGGTGCCCATTAACATCTTCGCTCAAGTCAAGGCCAACAAGTATATCCAGCTGAACGATCTAGACTATACCAATATCAAAGCTGGTGTAGACTATCGTTTCGACGACAATGCAGGCAAAGGTTTAACGTTCAACATGAACAATCCGCCGAAATCGAGTAGCTCTCAAACCTTGCGTCCACGCTCATTTAGCTCTATCCCGGCACTCAACAATCTCTCCGCTTTCATCGAAGACAACACACGAGTAAGCATCGGTAAGACATGGTTAAACCTCGTTGCGGGTGTCCGTGTGAGCAATATGTTCTTGAACAAAAGCAAGAGTGGACGTAGCAATATATTCGTTGCCGAGCCACGTATCAATGCAGAATACAACCTATTAGACAAGCACAACAACAGTCTCTTCGACCAATTGAGCATCAGCGGTGGCTTCGGTATCTCCAACAAGATGCCTACCCTGCTCTACCTCTATCCCGATAATGCCTACTTCGACAACGTGAGTTTGAGTTACATCGGAGAACAATCTTCACTGGCACTCATCCAGACTCAAGCCATCACCAACACACAAAACCCAAACATCAAGCCCACCAACAACCGCAAATGGGAGGTAGGCGTGAACTTCAAGATCGGTCGTGTGAAAGGCTATGTAAATTATTTCAACGAGAGCAACCGCCACGAATATGGTTTCTCATCAGTATTCCTTGGTATGCAGTATCCTCGTTTCAACGTACCACATGGTGCAGCCGATTTGGCTTTCGACGGTTCACAACTGTCTTATACGCTCAATGGCAAGAAGCAGACTGCTACCTCTACCATCGCCACACAGAATGCACTGTGGTCGATGCCCGACAATACATCGCGCAGTAACAAGCACGGTATCGAGTATTCTTTGGATCTTGGCGTGTTCAAACCATTGCGTACATCACTCAATATCGATGGTGCATGGTTCCACATCAAGCGTATCAACGAGAAAAACTACCTGAACTACATCAGTTCTACATACGATTATGTGCCCATGATGCCAGCCGGATACGGTACCATCAGCGACCGTGTGAACACTAATTTCCGCTTCATCACCCACATACCTGCCGTAAAGATGATATTTACCACGACGGTACAGGTGGTTTGGTATGAGAATACACGTGCCGTATACGAGACCCCCGACGGCAGTAGCAAGTACACATTGTCGGCCGACGGTAAGACTTACGAAGTGCAACCGTTAGGCTTCTATAGCAACAACGGTAGCTATACGGAGTGGAAACCGGACTATGCTAAGGACAATAAGTACAGTCTGATGGTTGACCAATACAAACTTTACGCTTTCAACAGCGACCATGTGAACCCTTGGGTCATGCTCAACTTCCGCTTCACCAAGGAACTTGGAAAGATATGCGAGCTATCGTTCACCGCTAATAACTTCTTGAATACATCAAGATGGCACGTGAATCGAAATACGTTGGCGAAGTCGCAAATCTATCCCGACAACTATTTCGGAGCCGAAGTGAAATTCAAATTCTAAACGAAACAAAAGATATAAGATGAAAAAGATAATCAATCTACTGCTCTTCACAGCCGCAATATTCATGGTATCATGCGGAGACGAAGCAAGCATACCGCAATATTACAACCTGAAGATAGCCTTGAATCCGGAGGAAGCCTTAGTCGGCAGCAAACTATCAAAGTTGAAGTTGGTGGCCACCAACGACAATGGAACATCACAAGAGTTTACTCTTTCGGGCGATACTACTATCAATTTGTTGCAAGGACAGTACACTTTAGTACTGTCGGGAAAAGTGACAGATGAGGCCGCTGCCTATGTTTCAGGTAATACAGAGACTATCCTCTTCGCCAATACTACATCAACTATCAACCTATCAAAGATTATAAAGTCACCCATTATCTTCAAGTCTATCTACACAACAGGCGGACAGCAGGGTTATATCTTAGACCAATACTTTGAGATAGTAAACAACTCTGACGAGGTACAATATCTAGATGGCCTGATATTATCTGCTCCTGCCGGTGGACAAACAAAAGAGAATGCATGGCAAGCCAATGGTTATCCCGACCTCTACGCATGTGGACAAGGACTGGTAATAGCCTTTCCCGGCTCTGGAAAAGAACATCCATTGCAACCGGGACAAAGCATTGTGCTGGCCAACGACCCTATCAATCATTCTACGGGAGCCAAGGAAGGCAACCACTGCCCTGATCTTTCGAAAGCAGATTGGGAAATTTATATTGACAAAGCCAAAGGAGAGATAGATTATCCAACTCCTAATGTGAAGGTAATATTTACAAACAACACTAGAATTAGAGCCTTTGGTATAGGAGTCAATGGGCGTTCCTACCTCATAGCTAAGTGTCCCAACGGCATGACTCCGGAGCAGTTTGCAGCCGATCCCAAGAACATCATGACTATGCCGGGAACTCTTTCAAAGACTCAATATCTCATGATTCCAAGCAAATATGTGCTGGATGCCGTAGACATATGGAATAATAAGAGAACCAATAATTATGGTACTTTCTTGCCAAAAGACGATGCACAAGGTATCTTGGCAAGCACTGCGAATGCCGGAAAGTGTATCCGTCGCAAGGTAACGAAGATTGTCGACGGGCGTGCTTACTACCAAGATACCAACAATTCGGCCAATGATTTCTTGAACAATCAGGAACTTACGCCGGGTCAGACTCCCACTTCAGTAGATCAATAATGAATAAACAGAACACTAAGATGTTAAGAATGACACACCATTATATAATAGGTAAGCGAGTGGCGCTGCTGATTTTGGCTGCCATCAGCACCGGTACCGTCCTTGCACAGAGCAAGATGGACAAAACCAACGAGCATTTCTTCTACAAGGAATACAATTATATCGACAACCTATATCAAGGCATGTCTACACCTGTAGGGTTAGCTTACAACCGCGTAGGCACCGTAACCGACGCTTCGGTATTCGGACATTTCGAGCGCGGAGCATTCCACCAAGTCGATGCCGGAAGCAAAAATAACAGCTTGAATGCATCGCTCTACGGTCTACAACGATTCAAGAAACTCAGTCTGGAAGGCCAAATTGGCTATGTAAACTGCAAAGACTACAACCGTAAATGGAACTCTACGCTCTTCTTGACTCGCTCCAATCCATTCGTAATTGGCGACTCTATCGCCAGTGATGTAACCACCGAACTGTTCAATATGTCTGTAGGAGCAGCCTATGAATGGAATCCTCTCTTCGTTGGAGCCATTAAGTTGGCCTACAAAGTAGGCAGCAGTGCCGACCAAACCGACCCTCGTCCGAAGGTCAACTCGTCTCGATTTGTTATCAATCCGGGCGTAGAGCTTAGATTGGGAAGCGCACATCGACTTGGCTTCTCGGCCACATTGGCTCTCTTTAGTTCCGAACTGACCCACACAGTCATCAATAGTTACACCAATTACATGTACTTCTTGATGAAAGGTTCAGGCGATTATATCACGCGAACCAACAGCGATTTGGCCGGATATCCGCGCAACTACAGCGGTAATACGTTGAAAGGAGCTCTTCAATGGGTGTATGCACCAGCATCATCGAGCCTCTCCAATATCTTTGAAGTGGAACTATCGTCCATTAATGAAAATGCGGAAGACGGCGGAGCAGCCTACACTTTCAAGGCTGGAGACTACGATAAGCGCGGTATAAGCATTGCCGATAGATTGCGTTTGGCATCATCCGACCGCTTCGTACATAATATTACGGCTAACTTCAGCTACTATAAAGGCAAGGGATATTGGTACGACCAACGCAAAAAGACCGATACCGAACATGGTAACATCAGCTATTACGAGATATTAAACGAGTCGAAAGTGCACGACGCTTCGTACTATGAAGGCGGTGCGAGCTACCGATTCGACATGCTCAAGAATGGACTTCCAGACTTTACCGTGAAAGTTTCGACCGGCATCAACGGCATGCGTATCAAACAATATCAAGCCAAGATGGCCGAACAGAAGTACACTACAGGCACCATCGACCTTGAAATTGGCAAGTATTGGATGCTAGGCAGCTGTCGCATGCAGGGCATATTAGATGGCTATACCAGCTTCGGCATTGGTGATAAGCAGGCCGATTTCATTCAAGCATCGACTCGTGAATCATACGCTGCCCCCTATTTCGAATACTTATCAGCCAAGAGTTCAGGTTTCAAAGCACACTTATCAGCCGATTTCCCGGTAAAACTTTATGGGACAAATACATGGTTTGGGCTCTTTGCCAACGTTGCTTGCAAATTCTACAACGAAGAATCCGTCTACTCAAAGATGTTCGATTCGAGGTCTAGGACAGCCATCAACGCCGGCGTAAGTCTCAAATTCTAGTTATTAAACAATCATATTATACAAGAGTTATGAAGAAAATTTTAGCAATGATAAGCCTCTGCCTGCTGTCAACCATGCAGGCATTGGCAGGTCGCGGCTTCGCTATCGTCGTAGATAAAAAGAGCTATAACGAGGCGAAAAACGAAATTCAAGCCTATGCCAAGGCCATCGAAGACATGCAACACCTGCACGTCTACACCGTCATCGATCGTTGGGGAGTGCCCGATTCCATTCGTACAGAACTGCAACGCCTACATGCTTTGCGCCAAAATCCTATCGAAGGAGCTGTCTTTATAGGCGATATTCCGATAGCAATGATACGCGATGCACAGCATTTCACGAGTGCTTTTAAGATGAACCAAAAGGCCAATCGCAAGCAATCGTCTATCCCTTCAGACCGCTATTACGATGATTTCAACCTGAAATTCAAGCCACTTGGACACGACAACGATGCTCCATACTACTATTATTCGCTCACTGCGGAGTCGCCACAAATACTAAATCCGACGCTATATAGTGGCCGTATCCGCCCAACAGACGTTGGTGGGATGTCTAGATACGTCAAGTTGCGCAACTATCTGACCAAGGTTGTGCGCGAAAAGCGTGCTGCCGGCAGCCTCAACAAGATGTTCTATTTTGAAGGACATGGCTATATCTCGCAGTCATTTGTTGCCCGTGTCGACGAGAAAGAAGGACTTTACGAACACTTCCCATGGTTGAAACGCCAACCAAATGGCATCAGTTACCTCAGTCATTTGCAATACCGCAACGTCAAATTCAAACTGATGAACGAACTTATGCGCCAAGATCTCGACTTCGCGATACTCCATCACCACGGCGCATGGAACACAGAGTATCTCAACGGAATCCCTTCACCGAACAATGTGAACGAGGCTAAGACCTTCATTCAGCAATTCTTCCGCAGCAAGACACGCGATGCCAAGGACAGAGGACAGAATGCCGACAGCGTGATGGCAGCTTTCGAGAAGCGTCTGGATATTCCTCATACGTGGTTAGAGAATACTTTCGACCCGAAGATTGTGGCCAAAGATTCACTCGACAACGACTTGCTCGACCTGCATACTACCGACTTTGCCAAATACAACTACACTCCGAATTGTCGCGTTATCATGATTGATGCCTGCTTCAACGGCTCGTTCCATCGCGAAGATTGCATTGCCGACGAGTATATTTTCAGCCCCGGACGTACCGTAGCTGTCATTGCCAACACCGTCAACGTGCTGCAAAACAAATGGAGCGACCGCTATATGGGCTTATTAGGGCTTGGTGCCAGCGTAGGCGAATTGGCTCGTTTCTCTTATTATATGGAGTCGCACGTCATCGGCGATCCGACTTTTACGTTCATACCATCGCAAAAATCGGCCGACATCTCAGCTCTATTAGCTGGTAATAACGATGCTGTGTGGCACAAACTGCTCAAGACCGATGCCCATGCCGATGTGAAATGTATAGCCATAGACCGCTTAAACAGAGATAATAAGATGACTTCTGCCGAGCTATTAGCCATCTTCCGTAACTCGGACGAGGCTCTCGTACGCCTCCAAGCACTCTATTCTCTGGCCGAACACGACGATGCCAACTTCATCGAAGCATTGAAATTGGCTGCCAACGACAGCTATGAATTAGTACAACGCACAGCACTTCACCTGATTGGAGAGAGCGGAAACGATGCTTTAATCCCCGCTATTATCGCCACAAACATGACCAACAGCCTATCCGAGCGTTGCCGTTTCAACGCGATGAATGCTCTCACCCTCTTCCCCAAAGACAAACTGTTGGCCGAATTCCAACGCCAGTTCAACGCCCCATCTCTTCGTTTAATCGACAAAGAGAAGACTGGTAAGCGATATGAGAAACTCATTGTAGCAGCCACAGAGAAGTGGAGCGAGTATGTAGACATGGCTGTTTCATCTAGCACAACCGCCAAAAAACGTCTCAGCGCCATACGCGGATTGCGTAACTACTGTCCTCACCATCGTATCCCGGAGATACTCAACTACCTCCGCACACAGGCTCAACCCGATGCTCAAGTGGCTTTGCTCGAAATGCTGGGATGGCACACGCTGTCTTATCAAGTGCCTGCCATAGCCAAGTGTGCCGACGAGATGAGCCGCGACAACAGTTTCAAACCCGAAGTAAGAAATGAGGCTTTGAAGACTGTCAACCGCTTGAAACACATCAATAAATAATGATTATATTCCGTATATGACACAAGATTTATATGTAGCAGGCGGTTGTTTTTGGGGAGCCGAACACTTCTTTAAACAGATAGAAGGTGTCATCGACACCGAAGTTGGATTTGCCAATGGCGACAAGACCATCGTCAACCCATCGTACAAAGAGGTATATACCGACTCAACAGGCTACGCCGAAGCCGTGCACATCGTCTATAATCCTGAAGTAGTAAGTCTCGAATTCCTCACGCTGATGTTCTTTGCGGCCATCGATCCGGTCAGCGTAAACCAACAAGGACACGACGTCGGCACACGTTATCGTACCGGAATCTACTACACCAAGGCCGAAGAACTACCGGTGATACGTAAGGTCTACGACGACATCCAAGCCAAATACGACGAACCGCTTGCCGTAGAAGTGGAGCCACTACAGATGTTTTATAAGGCAGAGGAATACCATCAAGATTACCTAGACAAAAATCCGCAAGGCTATTGTCACCTGCCTATCGAACTATTCGAGTTTGCCCGACAGGCCAAGATGAAACGATAAAGATAGATAAAAGCAAAAAGACATGTTATGAGTCCATTCATAACATGTCTTTTTTTGATACCTACAATGCCGCAAACAAGCACCCCAAATAGGGTGTCACAAACGCCGATACCACCAAAGCAAGCAGTATCAAGAGACCGGTATACTCTATACGCGAGTTCGGGATAAGAAAAGCTTTAGAA
>NZ_KQ960627.1 GCF_001553265.1 Prevotella sp. DNF00663
TTATCAACTTAAATTAATTCCGCCAACGGGTTCATAATGTATCTTTGCAACCGAGTTGCAAAAGTCATTTCGTATCTTTGCAGCCGAATATGAAATTGATAGCATACATCCTGAGCATTTACGTCTTTTTGTTGGCAGTGATTCCTTGCCAATGCAAGGAAGTTGTGTATGCACAAATTCAACATACAGAATCTGTGGCAGAATTCCATTCTGTCAACAATTACGAGGGTGGCATGCAGAAGTTTAATGCTGGTATGTGCTCACCTTTCTGTACAGATGCCATAGTGCATGCTTTCAGCTTATACGTAACTAACGATTCTTTCCAACTATCCAAATTTGCGGCTATTGTAACAAATCCGCAAATAGTTCATTATGAGGCTGTTCTTCTGCAGGCGTATACTGCGGGCGTATGGCGTCCACCTATAGCTTTGATGTTTTATCCTTGTTCTTTTTTGATAAAACATTAATAGTTAATCCATCATGTTTGAAAAAATCATCAATTTTTCCATACGGAACAAATTGGTGATTGGTATCATGACATTGCTTCTTATAGTATGGGGAGCCGTGTCACTGAGCCAATTGCCATTTGATTCCACACCTGATATTACCAACAATCAGGTACAAGTCATCACTCAAGCTCCCACGCTTGGCGCAGAGGAGGTTGAGCAGTACGTAACCACGCCACTTGAAATGGCTTTTGCCAACATTCCCGACATTGTGGAGCGTAGAAGTATCAGTCGCAGCGGATTGAGCGTTGTGACGCTCGTATTTCGCGACAATGTGGACATTTACTGGGCGCGTCAGCAGGTGAGCCAACAGCTGAAGGAGGCAGAGGAGGAGATTCCACGCGGAGCAGGCAAGGTGAGCTTGGCTCCTATCTCCACTGGACTCGGCGAGATTTACCAATACACCATTCATCCAGAGAAAGGATATGAGAACAAATTCTCTCTATCAGACATCCGCACCATACAAGACTGGATTGTACGAAAGCAGTTTGCAGGTACCGAAGGTGTGGCCGAGGTGAACGGATGGGGCGGCTATGTAAAGCAATACGAAGTAGCTATTAATCCCGACCGTCTTGCATCATTCGGTCTCACGGTGGTCGATCTTTATAAAGCCATAGAAGGTAATAATGAGAATACGGGTGGCAGTTATATAGAACAAGGCGACAATCAGTATTTTATCCGTGGTATCGGACTGGCGCGCACGTTGGATGATATTCGGCAAATTCCCGTAAAAACTGTCAATGGTGTTCCTGTGCTTGTGAGTGATGTAGCAGAAGTGCGATATGGTTCGGCCATGCGTTATGGAGCTGTAACACGCAATGGTGAAGGCGAAGTGGTGAGTGGTATCACACTGATGCTCAAGGGAGAGAACTTCCAACAAGTCATCAAAAACGTAAAGGAACGCATGAACCAAGTGCAGAAGAGCTTTCCCAAAGGCTTGGTCATTGAACCGTTCATAGACCGCACGCAGTTGGTAGACCGCGTGACGTTCACTATCACCGAGAACTTGGTACTGGGTTTACTCATCGTGATGTTTGTACTCATGCTATTTTTGGGCAATATCCGAGCAGGATTAGTGGTAGCATCGGTCATTCCGCTTGCCATGCTCTTTGCTTTCGGTATGATGAAGGCTTTCGGTGTGGGAGGCAACTTGATGAGTCTTGGTGCGCTTGACTTTGGAATTATTGTCGATGGTGCAGTCATCATCGTGGAGTGTATCACCACCTATATAGTCTCTCATGGCAAGAGGTTCAATAAAAGTGTACTTTCGCAGGACGATATGGATCATGTGGTAAGTATGGGTGCCAACAAGATACGTAAGAGTGCTGCATTTGGCGAAATTATCATCATGACAGTCTACGTGCCCCTCTTCACATTGGTAGGCATCGAAGGAAAAATGTTCAGACCGATGGCAATGACAGTGTTCTTTGCCGTTCTCGGAGCGTTTATTCTCTCGCTCACGTATGTTCCTGCTGCCAGTGCATTGTTTCTATCACGAAAAACGGAGCATGGAAAGAATTTCTCTGACCGTATGATGCATCGTATCAGTGAGGTTTATTTGCCATTACTACGTGTCAGTCTTAAGCGCAGCAAAGTCATCGTGGCAACAGGTATTGCCCTACTCGCCGTAGCCTTATTTATCTTCTCGCGCATGGGCGGCGAGTTTATTCCCAATTTAGAAGAAGGCGACCTCTGCGCCGAAGTAAGCATGAAGCAGGGCACGAGTCTGTCGAGGATGATAGCCAAAACCACAGAGGCAGAGAAAATACTGAAGAAGCGTTTCCCCGAGGTGAAACAGGTGGTGACGCGCATCGGTAGTTCGGAAATTCCCACCGACCCCATGCCTATGGAACGTGGCGACATGATGATACAACTCAAGCCCAAGAGTGAATGGACGAGTGCTAAAACGCAGGCAGAACTTTCTGAAAAGATGGAAGAGGCAATGAGTGAGGTAGAGGGATTGCGTGTGGAAATGTCGCAACCCATACAGATGCGTACCAACGAACTCATTACGGGTGTAAAGCAAGATGTTGCCATCAACATCTATGGCAACAACATCGACTCGCTGGCAAACATTGCCAAGCGTGTGGCAGAGAAAATAGAAAATGTGGAGGGTGTCGGGACGCCTATCGTGGAGCGTGTGTCGGGACTGCCACAGTTGCAAGTCATCTACGATCGTAGTCGCCTATCGGCTTACGGAATATCCATCAAGGAAGCGAATAGCACGCTGGAATCAGCTTTCGCTGGAACAACGGCAGGCAGTATTTTCGAGGAAGACAAGAAGTTCGACATCGTGTTGCGCTTGGACGAGAAGATGCGCAATAAGATTGAAACCTTACAGAACCTACTGCTCACCGTGCCAAGCGGGGGAACCGTACCTTTGTCGCAAGTGGCAGAGATAAAATATGTAAGTACACCATCGCAGATTACCCACGACGAGGGGCAGCGACGCATCTACGTGGGCTTCAACGTGCGAGGCAGGGATGTGGAGACAACCATTGCCGATATAGAGAAAAAGTTGGACACTGAATTGCAGTTGCCAACAGGCTATCATTACACCTACGGCGGACAGTTTAAGAATCTCAAGGAGGCAAAGGCACGTCTTTTGGTTGCTGTGCCAGCTGCATTAATCATCATTCTCTTCCTCCTATTCTTCACACTGCGCAGCATGCGTGAGATATTGATTGTGTTCACCGAAATTCCGCTTGCAGCCATCGGTGGTATCCTCGCCCTATGGTTGCGCGGCATACCTTTCAGCATCTCTGCCGGTGTTGGCTTTATTGCCCTGTTCGGCGTTGTGGTGCTTAACGGCATTGTGCTCATCAACCAGTTCGACGAGTTCAAGCGTAAGGGTATCACCGACATCAACCGCTGTATCATCAACGGCTGTATGGAACGCCTGCGCCCCGTGCTGATGACAGCACTCGTGGCTTCGCTCGGCTTCCTGCCCATGGCCATCTCGACAGGCGACGGTGCTGAGGTGCAGCGACCTCTTGCCACGGTGGTCATCGGTGGTCTGCTCATTGCCACCATTCTCACGCTTATGGTGTTGCCCTCTATGTACAAAATCTTTTCAAAGACAACAAAGACAAAATAGACATGAAGAAACAATATATCATTTTCAGCCTATTCCTCTTTCTTCCCATCTTAGTATCGGCCCAAAGCCGACAGATGACGTTGCAAGAGGTGTTGGCAATGGCTGCCGAGCGTAGCCTAACATTGCAGCGCTCACGTATGGAGGTGGATAAGACCCGTATCCTTCAAGGTACTGCTTTTCATCTGGATGCCACATCCGTGTCGCTCTCTCAGGACCCCACCAGTGGCGGAAGTCCCGACAATGCCATCACGGTGAGTCAGTCGTTTGCTCTACCCAGTGTTTATTCTGCCAGACGCTCATTGCTCAAGTCCGAAACTAGCGCTGTCCAAAGTCGATTGGCGGTGAGCGAGAATGAGCTGCGACGAGAGGTGAGCTTGGCTTTCTACGACTTGCTCTACGCACAGGACGTGTTACACATTTATGCCCGTCAAGACAGTATCTATAAAAATTTCAACCGTGTGGCAGAGGCTAAACTCGGAACTGGAGAGACTGGACGATTAGAGCAGATGAATGCAATCCGACTGAAACAGGAGAACGACATCAAAAGTGACATTGCGCAGCGCGACTTTCTCACTGCCCAATTACAGTTGATGAAGTGGCTCAACACCGATACGCTGGTGATACCTCTTGCCACAGCGACTAACGAACTCATATTTGCCGACCATTCCATTGCAGACGTTCCCCTCCTCGCCTTAGCGAAGAGTCAAGAAGAAGTTGCCAACCGACAACTGAAATTGGAGAAACGCAACGGACTGCCCACCTTCTCTGTGGGAGCCAGCGTGCAGACCGTCATCAAGGGATTCAATCCCTACAACATTGACCGCAGCGCGTATGGCGGTGGCAACTTCATGGGCTTCTCCGTGGGAGTGAACATCCCCTTAGCATTCGGTGCACAAAAGGCGCGGGTGAAGGCGGCTCGCAAGGAAGTGGAGATGGCACAACTCAACGTGCGCAATCAGGAGTACGTGCTCCGCAAAACCTACGATGCAGCCTATAACAACTATGTGTCGGCACACAAAGCCTACAACTATTATCAAAAAATAGGAGTGCCCCAAGCTCGCAAGATGGAACAAATCTCTAAGGCGAGTTATGAATATGGACAAATCGGTTATGTGGAGTTAATGCAAAACCTACAGAGTGCATTGGAGGTTTGGAAAGACTTTGCTGATGCTACTCGCCAATATAATAAAGCTATTGTTGAACTGAATTATCTTCAAGGAAAATGAGAAAAATAGGATTTTATCTACTGATACTGCTTGCCATGGTTATGGTGATCAGCTGTGGTAACGATAAGAAAAGTGACAAGGAAGAGAATGCTGCTTCCGAGAAAGTGGAAACAGAAGAAGGTGAAGAGGAGGCTGATGCTGATCCAGCACCCGACTTGAGTAAAACTGTTAATGTTGTGCGTGTGACAGGAACATTGGCACTCGATCCACAAAACAAAGCAGAGGTTTCTCCCATTGCAAGTGGGGTGGTGCGGCGCATCACAACTAGAGAAGGTATTAGAGTGCGCCGCGGTCAAGTGGTGGCTTATATAGAAAACACACAGATAGTCGAACTGCAACGCCAGTATCTCACGGCTGTAAATGAGCTTTCTGCAGCCAAAACAGAACTTGCCCGACAGCACACGCTGATGAAACAAGATGCAGGTGTGCTGAAAACTTTGCAACAGGCTGAGTCGACCTATGCTATTGCTAATGCGCAAGTGGTAGGTATTGGACGTCAGTTGAGTCAGCTCGGCGTGAATCCGTCGTCAATATCAGCAGGCAAGCTCACCACTCTCATTCCTGTCACATCGCCCATCAGTGGTATTGTTGGGAAGGTAAAAATCAGTATGGGCAGCTTCGTGGACATCTCCACTTCGCTCATGACGGTGGTCAACAACGTAAACCTGCATTGCGACCTGAAAGTGTTTGAGAAAGATTTGCCCAAGGTGCGCATCGGTCAGATGGTGAAGCTGACGCTCACCAATGCCCCCGAGGTGACCTTCCGCGCCAAGGTCTACGACATAAACTCCGTCTTCGACAACGATTCCAAGTCGGTCACGGTGCATGCCCGTATCATTGACCACCCCGCTACCAAGCTGTTGCCCGATATGTTTATCAATGGTGTGATAGAATGAAACAGGTTATTATGATGTTTCTTCTCATGGTCAGTGCTCTCTTGTCAGTAGAGGCGCAGACCATAAGCATAGATTCTTTGTCAGAAGTCAAGCAGAATCATACCCCCAAGCTGACGTCGCTCATAGCTCCAACGATATTGATAGGAACAGGAATCGTGGGGCTTCATAACCACTGGTTGCAGACTCAGGATTCAGATTTGCGAAATGAGATTCTGAAGAATTCACGCATCGGGACCATTTATGACGATGTGAGCCAATATGTGCCCATGGCCTCCGTGTATGGATTAAATGCCCTTGGCTTTAAGAGCACACACACCTTGGGGCAACAAGCAGTCTTGGGTGGTATGTCTGCACTCACAATGGGCATTCTGGTCAATTCCATGAAGTATGGCATCAAGAAGATGCGTCCCGACGGTTCTGCCCGAAACTCATTCCCCTCAGGCCATACGGCCATGGCCTTCATGGGAGCGGAGATGCTCTATCAGGAATATAAGGACACATCGCCATGGATTTGGATTGCAGGTTATACAATGGCTACAGGTACAGGCTTTCTGCGCATTTACAACAATCGGCATTGGCTCACTGATGTGATAACAGGGGCAGGCATCGGTATCTTCAGTGTAAAACTGTCGTATTGGCTCTATCCTAAGTTTTTTACAGAGAAACGCAATCGCAAAGGTGTATTCGTAGCTCCTTTATACGATGGGAAGAACATTGGTGCGACTGCGCAAATTATCTTTTAAATCAGATGTAGGGTTTGGAGTCGATACAGAAGACATCCTCACCTCCGTCAATCCTTTTGGCTACAGCCTTACGGATGTCCCCCATAAGTATGGCTGTCGTCTTGCGTCTGGCATTGAACCGTCTGCGGCTGATGAGGTTGGGCAGTTCCTTGCCGCATTCCTTGTGGAGACGATAGAAAAGGTAATTCTCACTGTCGACATGAAAGGCTTCTGCCGTTATTCCCAAAGCGATGACTTCGAGGTCGGAGAACTTGGGAACGACACCTCTTCGAGATACATTGCCGAGATTATTTACACGATTTCCAGCAAATTCCTTGCATATATTGAGAATTCTATAGAAATTTGTAATGAAGTTGCGCATAGAGATGATGATGGTACTTAATAACTTGAGATCCATTAAGTTACTAAAATTCAACGACATGTGCAACTTCTTTGTCATATAAATATCAACAAATTAATTCAACCAACGAGTTATTAAAGACGGTTTTTATTCGTATTCCTTATAATTCTTCTCCAGTAGTCTTTCCAAGTCCGAAGCCTTATAGAGTATCTTCCCTGCAAACTGCGTATAGGGTATAATCTTTCTGTCTCGATAGTCTTGCAGGGTGCGAGGGCTTATATACAGCCGCTCACACACCTCCTTGCCCGTTAGGAAATGCTCACCTCCAAACAGGGGCTTGTGCGTCTGTGCTACTTCCTTAATTCTCCTGCTCACACTGCTGATAGCGGACAGCGCCACCTGCATCTCGTCCGTGTCCATGTTCAAATCTCTAACTGTTTCCATCTTTTCATTGTTTATTTGTTGTTCTTGGTTTTCTCTGACTTTGTCTGTAACAACCGTTCCACGTCTTCACGCTTGTAATAGCACTTGTGTCCGATTTGTGTAAACGGAAGCATGCCCGTATCACGGTAATGCTGCAAGGTGCGCTTGCTGATGTTGAGTAACCGACACACATCTCCGTTGTGCAGCCAATCAGTGTGCTTACTCGATTCTCCAAATGCCTTGTGGCAGGTCTGGGCAAGAGCGACAATTTCATTCCTCAGCATTGCCCATTGCTTGTCGGTAATGATAAAATATCCCATAACGTTATATTGTTTTGTTTATATTTTCCTTTTGCGATTTGCTTTCCATCGCATGTTTCTGCGTGCAAAAGTATGCGCTTCTTTCCATTCCACAAAGCGGCAAGGAACAGCAGGGAAGAATAGGGAAACAGAAGGAAATGAGGTTATCTTTCTTACTCTTCTTCCGATCCTTATCTTCCTTTTTTCTACGTTTGTTTTAGTCAAAGCAATACAATGCTGATTGAAGCAAACAGGTACAGACATTTCCTATTACTTTTCTACACTTGTGCGCTTGTTCTTGGCTTAAATCCTTATTTTCCTGCTGTTTCCTGAAAAAATTCCGTAAGAAATCTATTGCCAATGAGCGCAACATTATGTAAACACTCTCCGAATGCTTGGAACATTGACATTCTCGCCGTAACTTCACTCTTGGAAACCAAAACGGGTAAACAATGAAAAATGAAGCAGATAAAAGCAGAATGAGAACAACAGGTAATTCTACAGAACGCAGGGGAAACACTTCCAAGAACAGCGAGATAGAAACCTATCTCCGTGCGCACTATGCGTTCAGTGTACAACACCGTACTGGGCAGGACAGAATACCGAAGCAATAAAGATACAGGCGGTCGTTTCACAAAAGTTGGTCGCTATGAAATCAACTCTCTCCGTAGGGAACTTAACTTCGACGTGGGTATCGTTACATCCCCCGACAATCTCTATTCCATCATCGAAAGCAGCTTTTCGCCACGCATCAATCCCATACAGGAATACTTCAAGACTTTGCCAGAGGTTGATGCTTCAGAAGTGCTGAACAAGATAGAAACAGATCAAAGCATCATTTCAAATCTTGCATCATGCGTTACTGGAAAAGCCACACTAATTTGACCCACCCT
>NZ_KQ960628.1 GCF_001553265.1 Prevotella sp. DNF00663
ACCCGTTGGCGGAATTAATTTAAGTTGATAAACATGAATAAAAAGTTGTACATATCATTGATTTTTAGTAACTTAGTAGTATTCAAAACGTTAAGTTCAAACCATCGTATGTACAACCTTTATACAAAATTCGTCAAAATACTTGAGATATGCAAGCAATTCTCTGAAAATCTCGTCAATGAATCGGGTAATGTTCCACGTCGTGGTTCCGTTCCTAAGTTTTCGGACTTGGAAGTGGTAGCATTATCCCTGACGGTAGAGGCAGAGAGCATTGATAGCGAGAAGTGGCTGTTCGACTATAAACTGCAAGAGTACAAGGACAGCATTCCCAATCTCATATCAAGGAGACAATTCAATGACCGTAGAAAGAAAACAGCTGGCTTGTGTGAGGAACTGCGCAAGAGGATAGCCATGGAAATGGATGGCGGAGAGGAACAGTTCTTTGTTGACTCCAAGCCAATAGAGGTCTGTAGGGTAGCAAGAGGAAAACGTTGTAAGATGGGACGTACCAGTGATTTCTCGCAAGCTCCCGACTTCGGTTTCTGTGCTTCGCAGAATACATACTATTTTGGCTATAAGTTACATGCGCTCTGTGGCTTAAGCGGAGTTATCCATTCCTACGATCTGTCAAAGGCAAGTATGGCTGACCTCCGTTATATGAAAGATGTAAAACATACTTATCACGACTGTAGCATCTATGGCGACAAGGGGTATATTAGAGCTGACGTACAGCTTAACCTGTTCGAGACTGCACACATAAAACTGGAGTGTCCATATCGGCACAACCAAAAGGACTGGAAACCGACATTCGTACCGTTGGCAAAGGCAAGAAAGAGAATTGAAACGCTATTCTCGCAACTTACAGACCAATTCTTGGTCATCAGGAACTATGCGAAAATAACGAATGGTTTGTTTGCCAGAATCATTGGCAAAATTAGTGCACTCACCATTCTGCAATACGTAAACTTCATGAACAACAGACCCATTGGCAGAATTAAGTATGCACTAAATTAATTCCGCCAACGGGT
>NZ_KQ960629.1 GCF_001553265.1 Prevotella sp. DNF00663
GAGGGGGTATCAATTTTGACACACCCTCTTTCCTATTTCATACCTTAAGAGTTGTATTTTACTCCTCCGCAGGTTTCATATTCGTGTAAACGTTCTGCACATCATCGAAGTCTTCGAGGCGTTCTACCATTTTATCAATTGTCTCGCGCTCCTCCGGAGTAACGTCTTTCAAATCGTTTGGAATACGAGTAAACTCGGCAGAAGTAATCTCGAAGCCATTCTCTTCCAGATGTTTCTGAATATCTCCGAAGCTTGTTGGTTCACCATAGATGGTTACTTCGTTCTCTTCTTCATCCTCATCGAACTCATCTTCCACTCCAAAGTCAATCAAGTCGAGAATCAATTCTTCCATATCCAAGCCCTCTTTCTTCTTGAAAGAGAACACAGCCTTATGGTCGAACAAGAAGCTCAAAGAGCCCTGTGTCCCCATATTACCATTGAATTTATTGAATACAGAACGTACATCACCTACGGTACGGGTAGTATTGTCTGTCAAAGTATCAACAAAAACAGCTACTCCATGAGGTCCATAGCCTTCGTAAGTCACCTCTTTGTAGTCGCTGGTATCCTTGCCCATAGCGTTCTTGATAGCACGCTGAATATTATCTTTAGGCATGTTCTCACGCTTACAAGTAGCGATGATGGCACGCAAACGCGGATTATTCTCAGGCTCCGGACCACCGGCTTTAACAGCAATAGCGATTTCCTTACCTAACTTCGTGAACGTTCGAGCCATATGGCCCCATCTTTTTAGCTTTGCAGCTTTACGATATTCAAATGCTCTTCCCATTGGAATTCTATAATATAATTGTTTTTATAATGTTCTGATTATCTCAATTCTGCATTCAGTTTTGTTGTCAACTGATGTATCAACTTACTCATGATAGCCTCTATCTGCTTATCGTTCAGTGTCTTCTGCTCGTCTTGTAAGATGAAGTTAACAGCATAACTCTTCTTACCGGCAGGCAGATTCTTACCCTCATATACATCGAAGAGCTCTACCTTCTTCAATAGTTTCTTCTCTGTCTGTTGGGCAATTTGCTCTATCTGAGAGAACTCTACGCCGGCATCAACCAACAAAGCGAGGTCGCGACTTACAGCAGGATACTTGCTTATCTCTTGATATTCAAGTTTGTTTTTGCTCACGGCTTTCACCACTGCATCCCATTCTATATCGGCATAATATACTTCCGAATCGAGACCAAACTTCTTCTGCAAGGCCTTGATTAGGATACCTAACTCTGCAAGCACCTTACCACCACGGTTTTCAAGACGCAATCCATGAGAGAAGATATTATTCTCACTCTTCTTCATTACGACACTACCAGCCGGTACACCCAAACGATTGAAAATATTCTGTACATAAGCTCGCAACTCATAGAACGACATATCTTCATTCGGATGAATCCAACTGCCTTCTACATGCTTACCTGTCAGCCACAAGCCAAGGTGCGAACGCTGTACATAACCACGAATAGGAGCATCCTCGGTTTGGCGTTCTTTCTCGAATGTATAGCAATTACCAAACTCAAAGAATTTCAGATTAGTCTGCTTTCTATTCACATTTCGCACGAGACTTTCGAGTCCACCGAACAGCAATGTCTGGCGCATCACGCCCAAATCCGCACTTAGTGGATTCATCACCTTCACCGTGCGAGCCTCCGGATAAGCGTTAAGTTCCTGCTCTGTATAGTAAGCAGTCTTGCTCAACGAGTTGTTTAAGATTTCGTTAAAACCACATCCAACAAGCTGTTCGCCTATCAAATTCTCCAGTTTATGCTTGGTATCGCCATCACTGGTAACTGTCAACGAACTCTTCAACTGAGTAGGTATCTCGATATTATTATAGCCATAAATACGGAGAATATCCTCTACCACATCGCAAGGACGCTGTACATCCACACGATAAGCAGGTACTTGAAGCTTCAAGCCCTCTTCATCTTCGGACACAATCTCCATTTCCAAACTTGTAACGATACGCTTGATGGTATCTTTACCAATCTGCTTACCGATGAGACGATCGCAATATTCATACTTCAACTCTACATCAAAGCCCTTGATAGGTTCAGGATTAACATCCTTAATTTCCATAGACACCTTGCCACCAGCCAACTCTTTACAAAGAATAGCAGCTTGTTGGAGTGCATAAATAACTCCATTAGGGTCTATACCACGCTCAAAACGGTAGCTGGCATCCGTACTCAAACCATGGCGGCGTGCACTCTTGCGAATCCATGTAGGATGGAAATAAGCGCTCTCCAACACCACATTGCGTGTTGTCTCGTATGTTCCACTACCCCTTCCACCAAAGATTCCGGCTATACACATAGGATCTTCGGCATTGCAAATGCTCAAATCTTGCTCGCCCAATTCGTGTTCCTCGCCATCCAGTGTCACAAACTTAGTACCTTCTGGTTGCGTGCGAACTACTATCTTGTGCCCTTTTACCATGTCGGCATCAAAGCAATGCATGGGTTGGCCATAAGCCATCATGACATAATTGGTAATATCTACTATATTATTAATAGGACGAAGACCTATCACGCTCAATTTATTCTTCAACCACTCTGGACTTTCCTTCACCTCGCAGTCGCTGATGCTCACACAAGCATAACGCTTGCAAGCATCCGTATTCTGTATCTCCACGTCAATGGGCAGATCGTGGTTGTCTACTTGGAAAGCTGATGTATCAGGACGATGCAGACTGGTTTCATACCCATTCTGCAACAACCAAGCATACAAATCACGAGCCACACCATAATGACTCAACCCGTCGCTGCGGTTAGCAGTGATATCTACCTCTATTAACCAGTCACTTTCTAGATGATAATATTCTGCAGCAGGCATACCCACCGGTGCATCTTCGGGCAACACGATGATACCATCGTGAGATGTTCCCACTCCGATTTCATCTTCAGCACAAATCATTCCCAATGATTCTACACCACGCAATTTACTCTTTTTGATGGTGAACGAGTCGTCACCATCGTAAAGCACGCACCCCAAATCGGCTACGATAACCTTTTGTCCGGCTGCCACGTTGGCTGCTCCACATACGATTTGCTGTGGCGCTTCCTTGCCTAAGTCTACTGTAGTAACGTGTAAATGGTCACTGTTTGGATGTGCCTCACAGGTCAACACCTTACCAACAAACAAGCCTTTCAGCCCTCCTTTGATGGTTTGTACCTCTTCTAGCGAACCGACTTCAAGTCCACAAGAAGTCAACGCGTCCGCTGTCTCTTGAGGAGTGAGATTAAAATCGACATATTCTTTAAGCCATTTATAAGAAATATTCATTATATAATGATTTTTATGTATACTCAAAAACGTTGCAAAAATACGAAAAAATCAGCACTTTGCAAAAAGTTTTCTACTGTAATACTGCCCCGAAAAGCATTTTTAGGAGTCAATAAATCGCATCAATAAATCTACGACACCACTCTGCCCATACTTTCCTACGTTTAATGTCAAATCGTAGTTGTGCACATCATACCACTCGTGCCCTGTGAAAATCTTGGTATAAAGTTGTCGCGTATAGTCGTTATCGTCTATCATCTGCATAGCCTTTTGCTCGTCTACACCATATCGTTCCATGATACGCCGAACTCTATAATCACGCGAAGCATGCACAAACAGCTTCAAAACGTTAGGCGTATCCTTGAAAATATCAAATCCACAGCGACCTATTATCACGCAAGATTCACGACTAGCTATCTCGCTCATGGCCTTACCTTGAGCAAAAAACAATTGTCGAGACGTGATATCGCGAGGGGTAACATGATACTCGTTCATAGCCATAAACGACTGATAGAAGTGTGTAAAGTCGTCCCACCAAGATGGGCGGCGCTGCTCCAAAGCCTCAGCCTCTTCTTTAGACAGGCTGAACCTATCGGCCACAGCCTGTAACAGCTGCTTGTCTATCAACTTCACTCCGAGCCTTTGAGCCAGCTCTTCACCAATAGCATGCCCACCACTACCAAACTCTCGATTTATCGTAATAATAAATTTTTCGTTCTTATCCATAGCTTTTAGTATTAGTTCCACATTCGGTTGCTCTACGCAAATATAACGAATAAATCGTTAGAATGCAACGATTACGATTCAAGTTTCTATTTTTCCATGTGTAAACAAATTGTATTTACCACAGAACTCAATAACTTATAAATCCATAAACTTAAAAACTAACCTCACTGCAAGGGCTTCGCAGCATCGCTGCATCGACTCTTCAACATCGCTGCAAAAGCCAAACAGCAAGACTGCCAAGGCCTTGCAGCATGGTAAAGAGTGATGAGTTAAGAGTGAGAAGTGATGAGTTGAAAGGGAAAAAGTAAAGAGACAAGAAATAAAAGCACGATAATCAAAGAGAGAAAAATCACACCATTACGATGCTGTATTCGGATTTTTTGCGTAAGTTTACAAAATACATTAACATAGTTTTAGAATAAGAGTTATGAGATTATCAGGTAGACGCGAGAGCAACAACGTTGAAGATCGCAGAGGAATGAGCGGAGGTGCCAAGGCTGGTATAGGTGGTATAGGAGGTATTATCCTCATTGCCATCATCACATTCATGTCGGGTGGCAACCTTGGCGATGTCGTTAACAACGTCGTACAACAAGGAGGATTGGAACAATTACAAGATCAGACCTCACCAAGAGAGGAACAATCGTTCGCTCCGGAAGAGCAGGAATTAGCTAAATTCTCACGCCAAATCCTTGCAGGAACAGAAGATGTATGGACCGAAGTGTTCCAAAAGATGGGGCGTAAATACACACCTCCTACGCTTGTACTGTTCACCTCACAAGTTCAAAGCGCTTGCGGTAACGCATCGGCATCGGTAGGTCCGTTCTATTGTTCGGCCGACCAAAAGCTTTATATAGACCTTTCGTTTTTCTCACAGATGAAGAGTCAACTAGGGGCTGAGGGCGATTTCGCCTACGCTTATGTCATAGCCCACGAGGTAGGACACCACGTAGAACACCTATTAGGAACACTCGGCAAAGCCCATCAAGCCATGAACTCGATGAGTAAAGCCGATGCCAATAAGGTAAGCGTACGACTGGAACTATTGGCAGACTACTATGCGGGCGTATGGGCACACTATGACAACGAAGAATACAACAGTCTGGAAGAGGGTGATTTAGAAGAGGCTATTAACTGTGCACAGGTAATTGGAGACAACTACTTGCAAGAAAAAGCACGTGGATATAGTCAACCGGAGAGTTTCACCCACGGAACTAGCAAGCAACGCATGAAATGGTTGAAACTCGGTATTGAGACCGGTGATATGAATACGACTACATTTGATAAGTCGGATGCAGAATTATAAGGGCATTATCGTAATTTAGCTAAAATACTAAGCTACAAAACTATTGGGGATTAAACGAATTTGTCTACATATAAAAAAGAAAAGACTAAACTCGTTTAACTCCCATTTTCATTTTATTCGTAGTCATCTATGACGCTGTTCATAAAGTCCATCATGGGCTTGGCAACCTTGAATACCTTCACACTCTCAGCTATCCAATTCTCCTTTTCAAACAGGGTAGCCGGCACATATTGCCAACACACATAATCTTTCATGCGTAGATAAGGTACTAATTCCGAATCACGAGGAAATCCTTTCGGTGCAGTCTTCAGACGAGTCATGCCGAATCCTTTGCCCGACTTCACCTCCATATCACCCTCATTGGCGTAGCCGAAGGTCTTGACAAAGGCACCATTCTCCACACACTTGAGCCATGCCTCGGTATTACCAAGAATCTCATTGCGACACGAGGTAAGTATATTGGTAGGCAACCAATATGCTCCACTGGCAAGCATACAGCCATCCGGAGCTATATGGAGATAATAACCGGCATGGAGACTCTTCTTTCCTTTGGCACTGACATAAGCTCCGAAATGAGTCTTGTACGGACTCTTATCCTCACTGAAACGTGTATCTCGATAGAAGCGATAGGTACAATCTTTAGCCGTCAGATAACTAATTGAAGGGTCAAACTTGGCTATTGCCAAAATAAGTTGGTCTACACTCTGCTCGAAATCAGCTTTACAGGCCTCGTATTCTGCTTTGTGTTCTTGAAACCACTCGCGATTATTATTGGCTGCAATGGCCTGCAAAAACTTATTGATTCTCCTTATATCCATACATTATTTATTCTAATTTACTTCCTTCCAACAGTTTAGGACAGAACGAATCGAATGGACACACTTCGCATTTAGGACGTGCACTCTGGCACACATAGCGTCCATGCAGCAACAACCAGTGATGTGCATTGGGTATATCCTCGTCGGGTATGCTCTTCATGAGGACTTGCTCAACCTTCAAAGGAGTGTTAGCCGTCTTGGGGACGAGCCCTAGTCGATGGCTCACCCGATAGACATGGGTATCAACAGCCATTGTTGCACGACCAAACCAAACGGCTTGAAGCACGTTAGCAGTCTTACGCCCCACTCCCGGAAGTTTCACTAAATCAGTCATTTCGCTAGGTACTTCTCCGCCGAAATCGCTCACTATCATACGCGACATCTCTACCAAATGCTTGCTTTTGGCATTGGGATAAGACACACTTCGCACATATTCGAACACCTCTTCGGGCTCGGCTTGCGACATGGAGCGGGCATCCGGATAGTGGCGGAAGAGTTCCGGAGTCACCTCATTGATACGTTTATCGGTGCATTGTGCACTGAGCAATGTGGCAACGAGCAGTTGGAAAGCACTGCCGAATTGCAATTCTGTGCCCACACTAGGCTTCTCGCGACGAAAATAATCGAGTATATACTCGTATCGTTCTTTTCTTGTCATAATACAAAAGTACAAAAACAAATGACAGCAAGCACTGATTATAGACAAAAAAAAATACCCTCTCGAAACGAGAAGGTATTTAATATTTAGAAATTGTTTCTTACTTTTTATCAGCTCCAGCCTTTACTGTAGACTTGTAAGCTTTGTTCAAACCTGCAATTACCTCGTTGGTAATATCGTATGCCTTGTCTGCATAGAGTAGGTTATCACCGGCCTTACTCAAGATAATGCTGTACTTCTTATCTTGATTGTAAGTCTTCAGATAGTTCTGAATGCTATCGCGTAAAGCCTTATTATACTTATCGGTCTCTACTTGAAACTCACTACTTAGACGCTGATTAAGAGCCTGTAAGTCGTTGTTCTGCTTCTGAAGACCGGCTTGGATAGCCTCAGCCTGCTCACGAGTGTAAGCATTCTGCTGTACTTTTTGCTGGAAGTTGGCAGCCGCAGCCTGCAATTGCTGGTTCTTGGAAGCCAATGTATTCTGAATATTCTGCCCCTTCTTCTGAAGGATAAGAGAGAATTCTTTGCAGAACTTATATTGTGTCATGATACTATCTACTTCTACATAAGCTATCTTCAAGCTTGTAGGAGCAGGCTGAGAAGCCTCAGCTTTGTTATCTACTTTAGGAGCTGACTGATTACATGAAGTCATGGCAAGAATTGCTGTAGCAGCAAGAGCCATATTGAGAAAGATGTTTTTCTTTTTCATTTGTATTTTATTTAATTATGATTCTTAATATGCCTTGTTCGCAGCTCTAGCCTCTTTGTCCTGATCTACGACGCAATGAATACCTTGTTTACGCAAGGCAGCACTGTCATGGATATGCTGAGAAGCAAACTTTCCGTTCTTCTTAAATATCAATTTCACGCTCAACAAAGCTATAGAGATAGCAATTATTAACACGCTCATTAATAATGTTTGTACCATTTTTATTACTTTTGCAGAATAAGATGTACCCTTTTAGTACGTCGCAAAGGTAATATAAAACCATAAAAGGACAAAATAAAATAACATAATTAAATGAATAAAAACGAATTAAAGCCTGCACACGTTTTTGAACAGTTTGCAAAAATAAATCAGATTCCGCGTCCCTCGAAACACGAGGAGAAAATTATAGAGTATTTAAAAGAGTTTGGTAAGAGTCATGGACTAGCTACCAAGGTCGATGAGATAGGCAACGTGCTAATATCTAAGCCGGCAACCAAGGGCTACGAAGACCGCGACACCATCATCCTACAAAGCCACATGGACATGGTATGTGATAAATTGGTGGATGTTGACTTCAACTTCTTGACCGACCCAATACAGACTTATGTCGATGGAGATTGGCTCACAGCTAAGGGCACAACGCTCGGTGCTGACGACGGTATCGGTGTGGCTATGCAGTTAGCAGTGTTAGAAGACGACCAGATAGAGCACGGTCCACTAGAATGTCTCTTTACTCGTGACGAGGAAACCGGTCTTACCGGCGCCCACGGATTGGCTGCCGGATTCATGACTGGAACCCAATTAATCAATTTGGATTCAGAAGACGAGGGATTGATATTCGTCAGTTGCGCGGGTGGCCAAACCACACATGCCAAGTTTAAGTTTGACCGTGAGGATGCTCCGGAGGGCTACTTCTTCCTAGAGGCATCGCTAAAGGGACTGACAGGCGGGCACTCCGGGGACGATATTAACAAGAAACGAGCTAATGCCATCAAAATTTTAACTCGCTTCTTATACCTTACCAACGAGAAATATGGACTGCGTTTAGCTTCTTTCAATTCAGGAAAAATGCACAATGCTATCCCTCGTGACGGCAAGATTATATTCGCTGTCAAGAGCGATATGAAGGAAAATGTAAAGGCAGATTGGAATGTTTTCGTATCGGAAGTGGAAGAAGAGTTCCACGTAACCGACCAAGCGATGCAGTTTGCCATGTCAAGTACAGACGCCGTAAAGGTGCTACCTCAGGACATTTCCAATAAGTTCATCTTGGCCATGCAAGCCATTGACAACGGAATATTCACCATGTGCCAAGACGAAGCCATCTCTTGGTTGGTCGAAACATCAAGCAATGTTGCGAGTGTACAGACTTCTGACAACGAGATTTACGTCGTTGCAAGCCAGCGTAGTAACGTAATGAGCAACTTAGAGAATATGACCAATACTGTCAAAGCGGCATTCCAATTGGCCGGTGCAGAACTTACCGTCACCGATAAGTACCCTGCTTGGAAGATGAATCCAGACAGTAAATTGACCAAAACCGCTGTAGAAAGCTACAAGAGATTATTTGGTAAAGAACCGAAAGTACTGGGTATCCATGCAGGTTTGGAATGCGGACTGTTCTCAGAGAAGTATCCTAACGTAGATATGGTGAGCTTCGGCCCAACTCTTCGCTACGTCCATACACCCGAGGAACGCCTCTATATTCCAAGCGTACAGATGGTTTGGGATCATTTGATAGACATTCTCAAGCATGCAACTAAAAAATAAGACTGTATCATACATGGCCATTGCCTTCATAGCAATGGCTCTTTCCTCATGCGGAATGAAGCATCGGGCAAAGGGTTTGGTAGAAAATTACTTGGCCAATAACCTCGTAAACCAAGACATTGCAGCCCTTACGGTCTCTGATGTAGACTCTTCTTTCTACATCACACCGGCTGTCATCAAACGCATGGAAACGAATATTGCAACGCAAAAATCATTCAAGAAAGGCGTCAAATTCAAGACTTCGCCCAATAAAAAAGTGCTCTTCGTACGGGCAAAATATGTCAATGGGACAGACACTTTGAAGCAAACGTTCTATTTCGATGACCAATTGACAACGGTTATTGCTTGCAAAAACAACTAAACAACAATCCCTCGATGAAGCGAAATGCACATCGAGGGATTGTTGTTTTTATGAAGCCAGCATCCGACGCACGTACTGTCGCACCTCTTTTCGGGCTGTTCCAAGTCTGTTTTCAACGCTCTTATAGTTCATATGTAATGTTTGGGAGATTTCAGATACTTGTAATCCCTCGTATAGACTCATTCTATAGATGTGTCGGTGCTTGTCGCTCAAGCGGGCAATACCCTTCTCCAGTATCTCCCCTATTTCATTTATCGAATATACAGAGACCGGATTACTTTGGCATCCCTGCCATGCTAGATAGTGTTCGTATTCCTCTACATAGCGTAAATGACGCCAATAATCATATATCAGATTGCGGGCTACCGTGTAGACAAGACTCGGTAATGTGATAGCTGTAATCATCTTGCCTATTGACAATATCTTTAAGAAGACATTCTGAACAATGTCTTCCGATGTATCTTGACTCAATGAATGCTTGCATACAAATGCTAGTAGTTCGTCGTAGTGCTGAGTATAGTAATCAGCTATTAGGTTGTTTGTTTCTTTTAGATTCTCCATGATTAACGCATTACATTGGAGTTGAATAGCTATTGCAAAGATAGTATTTTTTCTAGACGGCTCACACAGAAAACCATTAATTCTATTTAAATGAATCAATTTGATATATTTTTCTAACATTTAATATAATGTAGGCATACGGTATCTAACAGATAGCAAACCAATTTGGCACAGTCTTTGCATGGAATGAGTAGAAAACACTAAACTATATTGTATTATGCAAAAAGGAAATATCGGGGTTACAACAGAGAATATATTCCCTGTCATCAAAAAATTTCTCTATTCTGATCATGAAATCTTCCTTCGCGAGATGGTCAGCAACGCTGTTGATGCCACACAAAAGATTAAGACTTTGGCCGAAAAAGGAGACTTTAAAGGCGAGTTGGGCGACCTTACCGTACAAATAAAACTAGATACTGAGAAGGGAACCTTGACTATTAGCGACCGTGGTATCGGCATGACCGAAGACGAGATAGATAAATATATCAACCAAATTGCTTTCTCCGGCGTCAACGACTTCCTCGATAAGTATAAGGATAACGCCAATGCTATCATCGGACACTTTGGACTTGGCTTCTATTCCAGCTTCATGGTGAGCAAGCAAGTAGAAATTATTACCAAGAGCTATAAGGAAGGTTCAAAGGCTGTTAAGTGGAGTTGCGATGGCAGTCCGGCCTATACTATAGAAGAGTTAGAGAAAGTTGACAGAGGTTCCGACATCATTTTGCACATCGACGACGACTGCAAAGAGTTCTTAGAGAAGAATAAGATACAAGAACTACTGAACAAATACTGTCGCTTTATGCCTGTTCCAGTAGCCTTCGGAAAGAAGAGTGAATGGAAAGATGGTAAGATGGTAGACACCGAAGAAGACAATGTCATCAACAACATTGAGCCACTTTGGACCAAAACTCCGTCTACATTGAAGGATGAAGACTATAAGAACTTCTATCGTGAACTGTATCCTATGCAGGACGAACCTTTGTTCTGGATTCACCTGAATGTGGATTATCCTTTCAATCTGACGGGTATCTTGTACTTCCCGAAGATCAAAGCGAACATCGAATTACAGCGCAACAAGATTCAATTATATTGCAATCAGGTATTCGTAACCGACCAAGTAGAAGGTATCGTACCTGAATTCCTCACCTTGCTGCACGGTGTAATAGACTCTCCGGATATACCTTTGAACGTGAGCCGCAGTTATCTCCAAAGCGATGCCAACGTCAAAAAGATTTCTACTTATATCACTAAGAAGGTAGCCGACAGACTACAAAGCATCTTCAAAGAAGACCGCAAGGCATACGAAGAGAAGTGGGACGACCTCAAAATCTTCATCCATTACGGTATGTTATCACAAGAAGATTTCTACGACAGAGCCAAAGACTTCGCCTTATTCAAGGATGTAGACAATAAATACTACACTTACGAAGACTACAAGACACTTATCAAGGACAACCAAACAGATAAAGATGGCAACTTGGTATATCTGTACACAAATAACCAAGAAGAGGAATATACCTATATCCAAGCAGCTAAGCAGAAAGACTACAACGTACTGTTGCTCGATGGACAATTGGATTCTCCGATGGTTTCCATGCTGGAACAAAAGTTTGAAAAAAGCCGTTTCACTCGTGTAGATGCCGATGTCGTTGACCGCCTCATCGTTAAAGAAGACAGCAAGAAAGTCGAACTAGAAGAGGAAAAGCGTGACAATTTGTCACAAGTATTCAAGTCGCAGATGCCTCAAATAGGCCAAGCCGACTTCCAAGTAGAGGTACAAGCACTCGGACAAGAAAGCCAACCGGTGCTCATCACACAGAGCGAATACATGCGCCGAATGAAAGAAATGAGCAAGTTCCAAGCCGGTATGAGCTTCTATTCACAGATGCCCGACAGCTACACCATCGTACTCAACAGCGACCATGCACTCGTTAAGAGTATCTTGGAAGACTGCGAAAACAAAACTACAGAGGCCTTAAAACCCATTGTCAGCGAGCTCAAAGGCTTGCAAGCACGTCTCGCTGCCCTCCATCAGAGCCAATCTGGCAAGAAACCGGAGGAAATTACACAAGACGAGAAAGACGATGTTAAGAACACAGAGGAAAGTATTTCCAACGAAAAGAAAAAAAAGACAGAGGTCATTGCCAACTATGCAAAGGACAATTCTATCGTACATCAGTTGATAGACCTAGCTCTTTTGCAAAATGGAATGCTTAAAGGACAGGCTCTAGATGCCTTTTTAAGACGTTCTGTGGAACTTATCAAATAAAAAGTAAGCGAAAATTTGGTGGTACAAAATAAAGTTACTACCTTTGCATTCGCAAATTAAGAACGGGGCTCCGTAGCTCAACTGAATAGAGCATCTGACTACGGATCAGAAGGTTCCGGGTTTGAATCCCAGCGGAGTCACCACTCTTCTTAATAGCAATACTTATGGATTGGCTTCGTAGCTCAACTGAATAGAGCATCTGACTACGGATCAGAAGGTTCCGGGTTTGAATCCCAGCGAAGTCACAAAAAGAGACGAGCATCAGCCCGTCTCTTTTTTGTTATTATATCATCTATACCTTTACGCAAATCTTAATCGCAGACTATTCAACACCACACTCACACTAGAGAAAGCCATCAAAGCGCTTGCCCACATCGGAGTGATTTGGAAATCGATACCAAATAAATGGAGAATACCGGCCGCCAACGGTATACATACGATATTATAGACAAACGCCCAGAACAGATTCTGCCATATCATACGTACCGTTTTCTTGCTCAATCGAATGGCTTCCGGTATACGTTGCAAATCGTCAGTCATCAAAGTCACTTGCGCTACATCCATGGCTACGTCCGTACCGCGCCCCATGGCCACACTCACATCGGCCAAAGCCAATGCTTGAGTATCGTTGATGCCGTCGCCAACCATAGCCACGCGCTTTCCCTCGGCTTGTAGCTTACGCACCAAATTCTCCTTATCCTGCGGCAATACCTTACTATAATAATGCTTAATACCAGCCTTCTCGGCCCAATAATGAGCCGCCTCTTCCTTGTCACCACTCATCATATACACCTCGACACCCATATCTTGTAATTCTTTCATCGCCTCACACGCATTAGGTTTCAGTGTCTCTCGCTCTTCCAAAGGCAGGTCGTCGGCTTTCGTGAAATCTATATTTTGATTTGGAATCGTAATGGTACCTGTCTTATCTATCACCATAACATCCACCATTCGCATACTTTCTAGAGCTGTTGCATCCTTGATGAGCACATTTTTCTGCGCTGCTTTCCCTATACCAACCATCAAAGCTGTCGGCGTAGCCAATCCCATAGCACACGGGCATGCTATCACCAACACAGCCACAGCCGACAAAATGGCCTGTGGAAGAGCAGCATTGCCCCCTACAGCCCACCATATTATAAAAGTTAGCAGGGCTATGGAAGCCACTACCGGAACAAAGATAAGAGCAACTTTGTCGACGATTCGCTGCACAGGAGCCTTACTTCCTTGAGCCTCTTGCACCATCTTGATGATGTGAGCCAAGGCCGTATTCTCCCCTATCTGACGTGCCCGGAAGCGCAATTTGCCCTGTTGAAGTATCGTACCAGCCAACACTTTGCTCCCCATTTGCTTGAGAGCAGGTGTTGGTTCGCCCGTTATCATCGACTCGTCTACGTATGCTCCACCTTCCAACATGAAGCTATTAGCCCATGTCACATCGCCATCTACCGGTACTTTCTCGCCCGGATGCACCTCCAACACATCGCCCACGGTAATGGTAGAGATAGGAACTTCCTCTATCTCCTCACCTTTTACCACATGAGCAGTCTTGGGCGCGAGTCCCATCAAAGTCCGAATACTCCCGGCCATACCATTCTTTGCCCTCTCTTCCAAGAGTCGACCAGTGAGTACAAATGTGATAATCATCACCGAGGCGTCAAAATATGTGTGCCATTCAATGTCTCGCGTGCCCCACACCGTCGCACCCCAAAAGGTGTTGAACACACTAAAAAGAAAAGCAATAGAGGTACTCAACACCACCAACGTGTCCATGTTGGCTGCCCTATGACGTATCTGTTTGAATGCCGAGACAAAAAATCCACGACCACAATACACAAAGTTGGCCAAGGCAAGAAGCATGGCTACTTGATTGGCAGCGCTGCGATTATTGATAACTATCCACCCCATAGAGACCGACATCACCAATAGCGAGAATATCCATGATAGTATTGTCTTACGTAACAACAATTGATATTCGCGTCGTTCAATCTCAACGACACTGCGGTCTGACTCGATAATCATATCGTAACCAATAGCATTGATCTCACTCTTCATCTTTTCGAGCGAGATGACTTGCGGGTCGTACTCCACCAAAGCCGAACGACTGGGCAATAACACCGATGCCATACTGATGCCTTCAAGTGCATTCAACCTTCGCTCCACATTGGCCGAACAAGCCGAGCAAGCCATACCGACAACCGGAATCGTTCGTTTTTCCATACTCGGTTCTCCTATCCTACAAACTCATAGCCGGCATTATCGACAGCCGCCTTGATATTATCAATTGCCACCAGAGCCTCATCAAAATCAACCATCAAACTCTTTGCTTCCAAATTAACCTCAGCACTAGCTACTCCGATAATTGCCTTTACTGCATTCTCTACATTAGCTTTACAATGTACACACTTCATACCATTCACTTGAAACATCTTATTCATAACTTCCTCGATTTATTATTAAACAATGTTTTAGACAGAAAAGCGTAAGAAGCAAGAATGTAATTCTTCTCATCTATATTCTTCTGTTGCTACAAAGATACTAGATATATCCCCCATTTATGTTACGTTATTATGGATATAGTTTATAATATTCTGCCAACAAAGATTATATAGACTCTCAAACTTGCCTATTTGTCAATTCGTCTACTTCATAACTACGAAACTGCAACGGCTCAGCAATTTTGCTGAAGTGGCTTGGCAGGAATACTGAAAAGCCTAGGCAGCAATGCTGCCAAGCCCTTGCAGCCATTTGAGCATTTAAGTTTGTGAGTTTATTAGTTATTAAACTGGAAGAATAACCATCCACTTTGATTTGCCTATTTCCGCAAGTCTATGTATCTTTGTGACAAGATGGAGACAATATTATATATTAAAAATATGGTTTGCGATCGCTGCGAGATGGCAGTATCGCAAACTCTTCAAAACCTTTCCCTGCACCCTTTAAGTGTGGAATTAGGCGAAGTACACATTAGCAATACATTAACTGATGAGCAGAAAGCAACACTCCGCAATCGATTGGAAGCCTTAGGTTTTGAATTACTCGATGACAGACGCCAGCAGACTATCGAACAAATTAAGTCAGCTATTATAAAATTGGTTCATTATACCGATAGCAACAGAAATATGAACTTGAGCGACTATCTGGCTCACCAACTGCATAGCGACTACAGTTTGTTAAGTAAATTGTTCAGTGAAGTGACCGGACTGACCATCGAGCGCTACTACATCATGCAGCGTATTGAACGTGTAAAAGAGTTGATAAAATACGACCAACAATCTCTTACAGAGATAGCCAACCTGTTGGACTATTCCAGTGTGGCCTATCTAAGCAGTCAATTTAAAAGCGTAACCGGTATGACACCAACCCAATTCAAAGCATTGAAAAAGAATACAAGGAAAGGATTGGATAAAATATAAGGAGCAAAGCATCCTACTTAATCCCTCTCCCAAAGAAAGAGATAATATGAATGAGAAATCATCTCTTAGGAAAAAACTCACGATAAGTATAAATCATGACGGGCACAGTAATCAAGAATGAACAAGCATCACTCCATGCCTGACACATCTCTACACCTTTCAAACCAAAAAAGAAAGGAAGCATTAGAATAAGCGGGACAAAGAACAAGCCCTGTCGAGCAGCGGCCAATATATTAGCACGAAGCGGTTTCCGGCATGTTTGAGTAAGCATATTGCTCGTCACTATCACCGCCAATAAAGGTAATGTGACCAATTGCCAATTGAGTGCCACAGTACCTATTGCAATCACATCAGGTTCGTTACGGAACACAGCTATCACATCATTACTAAACAAAAAACAAATAATAGAAAAGACCAAAAGGAACATCGTGCCCACTTTCACCGTAAATCTGTAGGCACTCCACAACCGCTTGTAGAGCTTAGCACCATAGCAGAAACCACAAAGAGGTTGGAATCCCTGTCCCAAACCTATGACAGCCGACATCACAAGCATCGTTATTCGACTGACGATACTCATGGCTGCAATGGCTGCATCGCCATATCTACCTGCCACAACATTCAATGAAATCGTAGCAACACAACCTAATCCCTGTCTAGACAACGAGGGAGAGCCTCCATAGAATATCTCTTTCAAAGCCGTACGAGAGGGAGAGAAGTTTCTCAAACGAATACTGATATTCTGCGAACGATGGGTCATATGGAGAAGAATACAAAAACTTACAGTCTGTCCTATAACCGTAGCGACCGCAGCTCCGGCCACTCCCATATCGAAGACAAATATAAATAGAGGATCGAGCAACACATTGATAAGAGCACCGGTGACGATACCATACATGGCTAGACGTGCATTTCCCTGCAATCGCATTTGATTATTGAGCGTCAACGACGACGTTAGCAGAGGGGCACCAAGTAAGATAATACCCATATAGCGTTCGGAATAAGGCAGAATAGTAGGCGTGCTACCAAGCCATATACAGAACTGCGTGAGCAACAACTCACCTATCACAAGGAATACAAGACCGAAAAATAGCGATAAAAAGAACCCGGTGCTGGCCATTCGCTCGGCATTCTCTATACGCTTAGCCCCTAACTCTCTAGAAATATAATTGCCCGAACCATGCCCAAAGAAGAAGCCAAAAGCCTGAATAAAAAACATGACAGAGAACACAATGCCTACCGCTGCTGTGCTTTGTGTATCGATTTGTCCCACAAAAAACGTATCGGCAATATTGTAAAGACTGGTAACCAGCATACTTACAATTGTAGGAAGAGCCATCGTTATTATCACACGATGGATGGGAGCCTCGGTCAAATATGTATAATTATCTTGAATCATCATTGTTTATCTGCATATTAAAAGGACGTCACAGGATGTGACGTCCCACAGAAAGACAGGTTGGAGGACCTGTTCTTGTTAGTCCTGAATTCCTCCTTTACCTAATCTAGGACCTATTGTAGCTTAAAAGCTATTTTTTACAAAACACAAAGTCATCCTGTACTTTCATTAAGTTGCAGTCCTCTTTAGGACAAATGTTCTTCACGGTTCACATCACGACTGATTGTGTAACCGTTTGCTTGATGTGTAGCCAATACCAACACTTCGGCAATCTGTACATGTTCTGGGGCTGATGCAGCATAGAATGCCACGTCGGCGATATCATCTCCGTTCAAAGGATGAATCCCCTCGTATACATGCTTTGCTTGTTGCTGATTCCCATGGAAACGTACAACGCTGAAATTAGTCTCTACTAATCCCGGCTTGATATTGGTTACTCGCACGCAAGTATCTACCAAATCTACCCGTAAACCATCGGTCAAAGTCTTGACAGCAGCTTTAGTTGCGCAATATACATTGCCTCCGGCGTATGCCACATCACCTGCTACACTACCAATATTGATGACATGTCCACGATTTCGCTCTACCATTCCGGGTACAATCAGACGTGTCATGGTGAGCAAACCCTTGATATTGGTATCTATCATTGTCTCCCAATCGTCTTCATCGCCCTCATATTCTTTGGTCAAACCCAAAGCCAAACCAGCATTATTGATAAGAACATCGACAGTTTTCCAATCTCCATCCAACGACTCTACTGCTGTCTTTGCCGCCTGACGGTCGCGCACATCAAACTTCAACAGTCTGACTTCTGCACCATCTTCTTCTAACAAAGCCTTTAACCTCTCTAACCTTTGCTCATTACGCCCTGTCAATATCAATCGGTAACCACCTTGTGCGAACTTGCGAGCACATGCCTCACCGATTCCACTGGTAGCACCTGTAATTAAAACTAGTTTAGTATTCACTTAATCTGTATTTTATTTTTAAAAAAGATACTCTTAGTTTTATTCTAAAATATTTTATTACAAACATAATAAAAATATAGATACGCGATTCTAAGCTTAACATTATTTAATAAAATAACAATATTTTCGAGAGATAACACCTATTAATCATAGGATTAATAACGATTATAAATAAATCTCAAAAATTGCCTTATTTCTATTTTTTTTTATAATTTTGCTCTAGTAAACTTTAATAGATCGTTTAACTTTGAGATAATACGACGACCATGATGAAACTAATTGCAGAAAGTGGTTCTTCACATACGAGTTGGGTACTAATTGAAAATGGTAAGATTATAGAGCAACAACGCTCTGATGGTTTAAACCCTTATTTTCAGAACCGAAGAGAGATTAGCAGAAGCATCAGGCTAGGACTCCCCGAAGAGTTTTTTCACAAAAAGATTCAACATATCTATTTTTACGGAGCAGGATGCGATACTGAAACTCGTAAAAACACCGTGAAGGCCTCTCTTATCTCTCAGTTTCGCACGCCGGTGACCGTAGAAAGCAATCTTGTGGCAGCAGCTAGAGGACTCTGCCAAGACAAGCCCGGCATTGCCTGCATCCTAGACACGGGGTCGAACTCATGCCTTTACGACGGCAAGCAAATTGTATCAAGCGTCAAAACCTGTGGATTCATTTTAGGAGACGAAGGTAGTGGTTCGGCCATTGGTAAGAGTTTTCTATCTGATGTACTGAAAAATTTAGCACCCGAAGAACTGGCCCACACCTTTTACAAGCAGAATTATACAAATGCCGATGAAGTGATGAATGCCGTATACAACGAACCTAGACCCAATTATTATTTGGCCAAGACGGCTTTTTTCCTCACACCACATACCGGAAATCCATATGTACACGACTTGATTGTCAATAATTTCCGTAGCTTCTTCAAACGCAACATCGCACAATTACCTTATAAAGACTACCCCATCAGTTTTATTGGTAACGTAGCTCACACCTATTCCGACCTATTATTAGAAGTATGTGACGAATTCAGCATCACTCCCGCAGCTATTGTGGAATCTTCTTTGGAAGGGCTGATTACTTATCATGGAAATAATTTCCAGACTCCCTAAACAATAATAGTTCTTCAACACTGTGCTATAGCAACCAATACTATACCAAACCGGATAACTGGAATCTTATAATAAAGATTATCTTACATCCCCAAAACAAATATAAATAAGCATTATACCGCCTTCTTTAAATGCAAAAATATATTTCTAATATTTAAATTTACATATATTTAAAGTTTTCTCTTGCATTTATTTTTATTTTATCGTATTTTAGTAGCCAATTAATCATAAGCTTATGACCATGTACACAAGAAGAGATTTTCTTAAAAAAGCAGTTCTTGCTACAGTCGGTTCCACATTGATTTTGGAAAAGGCTCATGCCTTTGAGAAGTTGGCACGTCCTTTTACAGGCAAGCCAAAAAATTCTTCAAAAATTTCCAATGCTACTATTAAGCAAACTATGGAGAGTTGGGGAATCGTCACCGTTTCTGTTTGTAACATGCGACAAGCTGATGATTACGATTCCGGGCAAGTTTCCCAAGCGCTCTTAGGAATGCCTGTCAAAATACTAGGTGAAAGCCACGAATGGACCAAGATACAGACTCCGGAAGATTATATTGGCTGGACATTAACACGAACGGTTACACATGTCAGCGCTGAACAGCATGCAGAATGGAATGCTTCAGAACAAGTAGTTGTAACAAGTATCTACAGTATGGTCTATTCTGAACCAAAATTAAGTTCTCAAACCATGAGCGATGTAGTAGCCGGAAATCGATTCAAACTATTAAACAGCACCAAATATTTCTTCCACATAGCTTATCCCGATGGTCGAAAGGGATATTTGAAGAAGACCGACGGAGATCTATTGAGTCATTGGCGCAAGCATTTGAAGTACGATGCACAAAGTATCATTGCTACGGGGAAAAGCCTGATGGGGTTACCATATATGTGGGGTGGAACGAGTACCAAGGGCGTTGACTGTAGCGGTTTTGTACGTACCACTCTCTTTATGCACGACATTATTATTCCACGTGATGCCTCCCAACAGGCTTACAAAGGAGAACATATTGACATTACCTCTGATTTTGGCAATTTAAAACCGGGCGACTTGGTTTTCTTCGGTTCCAGAAATGCAGAGACCAACAAGCCTCGCGTCTCTCATGTGGGTATATATATAGGTAATAAGAAATTCATCCATTCATTAGGATTTGTTCATATCAGCAGTTTCAATCCCGATGATGAAGAATACGATGAATACGACTTGAACCGACTATTATGGGCGGAACGCATCTTACCTTATATTAATAAGGAAGAAGGAATGATGACCACCAATCACAATACTTATTATCAATAAATATTGATTACGATGAGTAGCAGACGAGATTTTATTAAAAAGGCCACATTGGCTACACTAGGTACAGCCATCTCTACAGGCAAGATAGATGCCATCAAGCATGTAACGATTCCTGCCATCAATATCAATCGCGCAGGAAAATCAGGGAAACTCAAAATGAGATTCTTCCCTTACGATCTCAAGCTACGCCATGTATTCACCGTAGCTACCTACTCTCGCACCATGACTCCCGATGTTCAAGTGGAAATTGAATATGAGGGAGTGACGGGATATGGTGAGGCTTCTATGCCCCAATACTTAGGACAGACCGTACACAGTGTGACGACATTCCTACAAAAGGTGGATTTGAGCCGCTTCAACGATCCTTTCCAACTTGAAGATATACTTACCTATGTAGACAGTTTGTCACCGGGTGATACGGCAGCCAAAGCCGCAGTAGACATCGCCTTGCACGACTTAGTGGGCAAACTTCTTGGTGCACCATGGTATAAGATATGGGGACTGAACAAGCAGAAAGCTCCTTCAACCACCTTTACTATCGGTATAGACACTCCCGAAGTGGTCAGACAAAAAACCAAAGAATGTGCTGATAAGTTCAATATATTAAAGGTGAAACTTGGCAGAGACAACGATAAAGAACTCATTCAGACCATTAGAAGCGTCACCAATCTACCTATTGCCGTCGATGTAAACCAAGGATGGAAAGACCGCCAAATGGCTCTCGACATGATTCTTTGGCTCAAAGAGCAAGGCATCGTGATGGTAGAGCAACCCATGCCCAAAGAGATGAAAAACGACATTGCATGGGTTACAGATCAAAGTCCGCTGCCTATTTTTGCCGACGAAGCCATCCAGCGACTGAAAGATATTGAGAATGTGCGAGGAGCCTACTCCGGTATCAATATCAAACTCATGAAATGCACCGGCATGCGCGAGGCTTGGAAAATGCTGAACTATGCTCGTTCCATTGGCATGAAAGTAATGGTGGGCTGTATGACAGAGACTTCTTGTGCAGTCAGTGCGGCCGCCCAATTGGCACCCGCAGTCGACTTCGCCGACCTAGACGGAAACCTTCTCATCTCTAACGACCGTTTCAAAGGAATGGAAGTCGTAAAAGGAAAGATTACACTACCCGACCGTCCCGGTATTGGCATTGTGAAAATATAACCTAAAAAGAAATATCATGTGTGCTCCACGTCTTATCTTACTATCCTTTCTTGCCGTTTGTTCGTTGACAGCAAGCGCTTACTCATGGGAAGAAGATTTGCATCATCGCCTGTTAGTCGATTTCAATAAAAGTCGAGACGAGGTCAAAGCCTACATCCAACGATTTATTCCTGATGTGACAGACAAGCAGATGGATATATGGGAAGCATCTCATGCACTGGAGAGTATGGTCATAGATGGCAAGAAACGGTATTTCCATAACGCCGCTCCCAACCTTTTCAGAATTGATAAAGATTGCATCCGTATCAAAACAGAAAAGGAAGGCTTGTCGCAAGAAGGCTATGAAGAGAAGGACAAAGACAATGTACCATTTATCATTCAAAATGCTGACAAAGTCTCTCATTTGGCAGAACCAAAGCGCATCAAGGTAACTTATACCTTGACCGTAAAGCCAAATGCCGTACCCGCAGGAGAACTTATCAGATGTTGGTTGCCATTTCCGAGAACCGATATAGCCCGACAAACCAACGTAAAACTGTTGAGTACAAGTGAGATACTATATCAACGTTCACCACAGAATCATGCTCACTCTACTCTCTACATGGAGAAACGAGCCAAAGCCGATGAACCTACAATCTTCTCAGAAACTTTCGAATACACCACTTATGGCTATTGGGCAGGCCTAAGCCCTGACCAAATCAAGCCATACAATACCCATAGTAAGCTTTATAAACAATACACCTCGGAGCGTGACAAGCACATGATTTTCACCCCGATGTTACGTCATTTGGCCGATAGTCTGACGCGTGGAGAAAGCAATCCGCTGTTGAAAGCCCGTCGAATATTCGCTTATATAGATACCAACTATCCGTGGGCATCGGCTAGAGAATACTCTACGATTGAGAATATCCCTGAATATGTGGTTCTCAACAAGCATGGCGACTGCGGACAAGTCACATTATTGTTCGCCACCCTATGCCGTATTTGCGGTATTCCCTCGCACTTCCAAAGTGGCTTCATGCTACATCCCGACAATGAAAATCTACACGATTGGTGTGAAATCTATTTCGAAGGAATCGGCTGGGTGCCTGTAGATATATCGTTCGGCATACCCTCTTATGCCCAAAACGAACGCGAGAAATGGTTCTTCTTAGGTGGTCTCGACTCATGGCGCATGGTAGTCAACCTAGATTTTGGCATGTCATTATACCCTACCAAGACTTATCCGCGAAGTGAAACCGTAGACTTTCAACGTGGCGAAGTGGAATGGCGTGGTGGCAATCTATATTTCGACAAGTGGTCGTGGAATCTGGAACGTCAAGACCTCTAATAAGTTTGACTATCTCAAAAGGGCATATCTCCCTACTCCACGAATACGATAAACATGAAAACAAGAACAATTTTATTATAACTTTAATACATCGCTTATGAAAAAACAAATCACACTTATTAGTGCACTCCTCCTCTATGGTGGCACTATGGGGAACTTGGCATCTACGTATGCAGCCAATCCTCCTCAGTTTGTAAGCAAAAGTGAGACGACAGAAATCGTCAAAGGTACAGTAGTCGACAGCCAAGGCGAGCCTATCATTGGCGCCAGTGTTGCCGAACAGGGAACGACACGAGGAACCGTTACCGACTTGAATGGTAACTTCTCATTCAAAGCCGGTACCAACGCCAAGCTCACAATCTCGTTCCTAGGCTACAAGACCGTTACAGTAAAAGCTTCCAACGGGATGAAGATCAAGCTTACCGAAGACAACGCTTTGCTCGATGAAGTCGTAGTAGTAGGCTACGGTCAGCAGAAGAAAGTAAACCTGACGGGTGCCGTTGCCAACGTCGATCTCGACAAGACATTGGGCAGTCGCCCCGAACAAGACGTAACAAAAGCACTTCAAGGGTCCGTTCCCGGCTTGAGCATCCTAAACTCTAGTGGCGATTTGGACGGCACTCCATCTATCACAATTCGTGGTTTGGGTACGCTTTCTAATGGTCAGAAGTCCTCACCTCTGATTGTTGTAGACGGTGTTCCGGTCGACGACCTCTCCATGATCAATGGCAATGACATCGCTTCTATCTCTGTTTTAAAAGACGCCGCATCCTCTGCTATCTATGGTAGCCGCGCTGCTTTCGGTGTCATCCTTATTACAACCAAGCAGGGAAAACGAGGCGATAAGGTTTCTGTGAAGTACGATGGAAAGTTCGGTTGGGACAGTTCTACCTACCTTCCCGATTATCCCGATGTTCCTACCCAGTTGAATGCAGCCATCGCAGCCAAGGCAAGAGCAGGCTCAGGATCTGTAGAATTGTTCGGTATGTACTTCGACAAGCTACTCCCTTATGCCGAAAAATGGAAAGCACAACACAGTGGTCGTAAGGGATACAGTGCTATGGAGCCATGGCAGAGTGACAGTAACGTAGGCGATTATGCCTTTGTCAACGGGCAACCGATGTACTATGCCGACTACGATATTCAAAAAATATGGTACAACAACGCCGCACCATCACAGAGTCACAACATCTCTTTGAGTGGTTCCAGCGGTCGTACCAACTTCTACGCATCATACGGCTACAGCAGTAAACAAGATGTCATGAAGTTCAATCCGGGTATCAGATATAAGTATAATGCCACTGTTAATATCAACACAGATATCACCGACTGGCTGAGCGCAGGCGTCAGAGTGAACTATACTCACCGCAAGATGGGGCGCGCCGATACCTACAATAACATCTATCAGTACCTATGGCGTTGGGGCTCTTTCTTCATTCCGTCGGGCTATATGCAGTCTGAAGATGGCACTATCAACGATTATCGTGTCGTAGCTCTGCAGAAACAGGCTGCTCGACAGTATATTTTCCACGACCAAATGAGCCTCAATGCGTATATCAAAGCCAACATTACGAAAGACTTGACACTGAATGCTGACTACACATATAATGTAGAAAACTTCAACTTCAAGTCGAGCGACCATAGCGTATATGGCATGAACTGGTCGGGAACAAGTCCCACATACATCGTTCAGCCAACCGCTTCAAGCGCTACCCGTTGGAATACCAAGAAGACACGTTGGGCTGCCAACGCTTACTTGAACTACACCCACTCTTGGAACGACGCCCATAATCTGAACGTCATGGTCGGTATCAATGGCGAAAACTATAAATCAGACTACTTCTATGTAAATCGCACACAGCTCTATGATGAGAACTATCCCGAAATCAATTTGGCTTATGGCGATTTAAAGAAAGCCACCCTAGACTCTTCGACAGGCGATCGTGCCTCTGCCGGTTACTTCGGTCGTATCAACTACGACTACAAGGGTATCTATCTACTCGAACTGAACGGACGTTACGATGGCTCTTCCCGTTTCCCCAACGGAGACAAGTGGGCTTTCTTCCCATCCATTTCTGCCGGTTATAGATTTACCGAAGAGCCCTACTGGCAAGACCTTCATAAATACATCTCAAGTGGTAAGTTGCGTTTCTCTTACGGTGAGATAGGTAACGAGGCTGTAGGAGACTGGATGTTCATCTCTACGATGAGTCCTTACTCAGAGTCTAAAATTACATGGTTGAACAGCGCTGGTACCAAAGTCACCCAGTTTGCTATCCCCTCTTGGGTATCCTCTACCTTGACGTGGGAGCGCATCCATACACTCGATGCCGGAATCGACTTAAGCTTCCTCAATGGCGATTTGAACTTAACAGCCGATTGGTTCCAGCGTTCTACCACCAACATGCTAGCTCCCGGTACAGCCCTTCCGGCCAGTGTAGGTGCTGCTGCTCCTTACACCAATGCAGGCGAATTACGCTCACGCGGTTGGGAACTCTCGCTCAGTTATCGCAAGCAACTCAATAAAGACTTAGGCGTATATGCCAACTTCAGCATCAGTGATTCTAAGGTAAAGGTGCAGAAGTGGAACAACAACTCTAAGGTTATTGGCTACACCGGTGGCATCGTAGGCGACAACAATGCTAAAACCTACGCTTACGCAGGTGAAAATTGGGGCGATATTTGGGGCTTCGAAACCGAACGTTACTTTACCGAAAACGACTTCGACGGCAAAAATGCCGATGGTAGTTGGAAGTATAAGAGTGGCGTAGCTAGCCAAGTTGGTATCCAGACCGATAACTTCGTATATGGTCCCGGTGATATTAAATTCAAAGATTTGAATGGTGATGGCGTCATCGACGGTGGTAAAGGTACAGCCGATGATCACGGAGATTTGAAAGTAATCGGTAACACTCTACCTCGCTACGAATATAGCTTTCACCTCGGTGGCAACTATAAAGGCTTCGACCTCGACCTCTTCTTCCAAGGAGTTGGTAAGCGCGACATGTGGACAAAGTCTGCATTTGCATTCCCGGAGATGCGTGCTGCCGACCTTGCCATTTATGCTAACCAAACGAAGTACAACGTCTACGACCCTACAGGTAAGAACACCAATATCAGCGAGAGCAACGATTTCCCATGTCTCTATCCGGGTAACGAAGGTTCAGGCAATGTTTCCGGACTTGCACCCATCGGTGGTGAACACAACTATTATCCTCAGACCAAGTACTTAGTTAACATGGCTTACCTCCGCTTGAAGAACATCACATTGGGCTATACCATGCCTGCTTCTCTCAGTAAGAAGTTCTACATCCAGAAACTTCGCGTCTATGGAAGCGTAGACAACCTCTGTCTGCTCTACAAAGGTAGCGGCAATCTGCCTGTCGACCCCGAAATGAACGAAGGCCAAGGTTCACTCTCATACGGCACATGGGGACGTACTTATCCTATCACTCGCACATGGTCGGTAGGTCTGCAAGTTACATTCTAAACCTAATAGAAACACTTTAAGATATTACGATTATGAAAAAATCAATCCTATATATCATGGCTTTGGCCGGTTGTATGCTGACTAGCTGCAACGACTTTTTGGAAAAGTCACCTCGTGACACGTTCACCAACGACCCAAGCTTTTGGAATAACGCCAACGACGTAGCCAGCTATAGCAATAAGTTCTACGACAACTACACCGGCTATAGTTCCGGTGGCGGTGCCGGATGGTTCTATTTCAAGACCCTATCCGACGACCAAGTGAATGCCAATTTCTCCGATTGGACCTTCAAGACCATCCCTTCTACAGCCAGTGATTGGTCAGGCGGATTCACAGAGATACGCCGTATCAACTACATGTTGCAAGGTTTGGAAAACTCAACCCTTGCCAATCGTACTTACTATAAAGCTGTAGGCCGTCTCAACAGAGCATGGCAATACTACCAAATGGTACGCGAATACGGTAACGTACAGTGGCAGAACGAAGTAATTCTGAACCCGGAAGACCCTACCATCTATGGTTCTCGCACCGATAGAGACGTCGTCATGGACTCTGTACTCAACGATCTGAACTACGCCATTGCCAACCTTGGAACCACCAAGGATAAGACTGCATGGAGCAAAAACATGGCACTAGCCATGAAGAGTGATATCTGTCTCTACGAAGGCACGTTCTGTAAATACCGCACACAAACCGATAATGGCAAGGCTCCCGATGCTGCCCGTGCCAAGAAATACCTGCAAGAGAGTGCCGATGCTTCCGATGCCATCATCGCTTCGGGTACCTATAAGTTGACCGACAAGTATGGTGAAATCTATAATAGTCTTGACTTGAACAACTGCAGTGAAATCATTTTCTTCCGCAACTACGAGAAAGATATGGTCATGCACGGAACCATCGACTACACTTGTAGCTCTACCACCATCAGCGGTATCACGAAAGACGCCTTCGATGCATTCCTCTTTACCGATGGAAAGCCATTGGCTACCACTTCTCGCAATAAAGACGACAAGGCCATTATCAACAAGAATGGCAACTTCTCTATCAGCAAACTGCTCGCAGAACGCGACGGTCGACTCAGCGTTTTGCTCGATTCCATCATCTGTTTTAAAGGACATGGATGGGCACGCTTGAACAACGAGGGCAAACCTTCGGGTTCGGCAGAGATGACTTCATCGACAGGTTACACCATCCGAAAGTATGATAACCTCACATTAGAGACCTACTACCGCACCAACACCAACACCGGTTATACCGATGCTCCGCTCTATTGGTACGCCGTAGTGCTGCTCAATAATGCCGAAGCAAAGGCCGAATTAGGCACCATTACCAATGCCGACCTCGACAAGACCATCAACTTGCTACAGAAGCGTGCCGGACTCCCCGCCATGACAACAACCGTTGCTGCCGACCCAGCCAATAATATGGGTGTCAGCGACCTACTTTGGGAGATTCGTCGCTGCCGTCGTTGCGAATTGATGACCGACAACTGGTACCGCTATTGGGACTTGGTACGTTGGCATCAGCTTGACAAACTCGACTCCAACAAGTATCCTAACATCAATCGTGGTGCCAACCTCACCAACATGATCGACAATGCCGTGAAGGTAGACGAGAACCACTACATGATTGGAACCTCTGCTACGCGTACATTCAACAACAAGTATTACCTCTATCCTATCCCCAACAGCCAGCTTACTTTGAGCCCTTCCACCGGACAGAATCCTAACTGGTAAGACTCAATACTATCATAACCGTGCCCGACTGAACCGATGGTCAGGCACGGTTTTTATTTTTATACGACACAACAGTAACAACACATACATGAAAAAAACTTTTTGTCTGATAGTGCTTCTCATAGGATTCTTCCTTTCTATGCAGGCACAGCAAATCAAACATTTCCGCTTTGCCCAAATCACCGATCTCCATCTGAATCCTAACAGCCCACAACCTACAGAAGACCTGTTACGCTCTGTAGCTGCCATCAACGCTACCGACAGCCTCGACTTTGTACTCGTCACCGGCGACCTGACCGATAATGGCGACCGCATCTCACTACAAAAGGCTAAAAGTTGTCTGGATTTGCTACGCTATAAGTATTACACCATCATGGGCAACCACGAGACCAAGTGGAGCGAATCGGGCTGTACAGCCTTCACCGACATCTTCGGTAGCGAACGATTCTCATTCATCCATGGGGGCATTCTCTTCCTCGGTTTCAACTCCGGGCCACTCATCCGCATGGCATTAGGCCATGTTCCACCCCAAGATATAGCTTGGGCCAAACACGAGATAGAGACACAGAGCCAGCGACTAGGCAATCCTCGGCTGCCCGTAATGCTGGTCACCCACTATCCCATATTGCCGGGAGACGTAGACAATTGGTACGAAGTGACCGATGCTCTACGCCCTTATAACGTTCGCCTTTTCATCGGCGGACATTACCATCGCAACAAAATGTTCGATTACGACGGTCTTCCCGGAATACTCACTCGCAGCAACTTGCGCGACAAGCAAGGCACCACGGGCTATAGCATCTTCACGATTACTCCCGATTCCATCACCTCTTACGTACAAAACTCCGACGGTTCACGTCGTCCGATGGTTGCCTTATCCTTGCATACCAACTACTTCGACCACCAAGGCCATGCCAAACAATACCCCGACTATAGTGTCAACAAGCAATACTCCAAGGTAAAGGCACAATGGCGACTAGCCACCAGTACGGCCATCCTCTCATCGGCTGCCATACTCAACGACCACCTCTTCGTGGGCGATGACGCCGGAAATCTCACGGCCTATCGACTGAAAGACGGCCGGCAACTGTGGCAACAATCGCTGAAAGCACGCATTGTGGGTACACCTGCTGCCACAGATGGCATTGTAGTATGTGGTTCAGCCGATAAAAATATCTATGGATTTGATGCCAAGAGTGGTAAAAACTTATGGACGGTTCATACCGATGCTCCGGTCTTAGGAGCCATCAACATCACCCACCACACGGTATATGTAGGTGGCAGCAACGGCATATTCCGAGCTATCGACCTCTATTCGGGTCAACAGAAATGGCAGTACGAGGGTGTCAAAGGGTATATTGAGACTTTGCCACTCGTAACAGATAGTTCCATCATCTTCGGTGCGTGGGACAATACCCTTTATTGTCTGAACACGACAAACGGAACCGAACGTTGGCGCTGGACTAATGGCGAACAGCGCATGCACTTCTCGCCTGCTGCTGTATGGCCGGTATCTTCCAACGGTCGCGTATTCATCGTAGACCCTCGTAGAGTACTGACTGCTATCGATCTTACCACAGGTAAAACGCTTTGGAGTACCAAGCAATCGATGGTTCGCGAAAGTATTGGCCTCTCAGCCGATGGCCTGCGCATCTACGCCAAGACTATGAACGACAGCATCGTCTGCTATAGTGCCACATCAGACATCCCCCGACAACTGTGGGCTACCAATGCCCGATTCGGCTACGAGCACGCCACAACCATGCTACCCGAATACGATGGCACGGTATTCAGCACCACCAAAGAGGGGTTGGTGATTGCACTCGATGGCAAGACCGGCCGTATCAAATGGCAACACAAAGTGGGTAACTCGCTGGTTAACACCGTTGTACCCATCGATAAACACCATCTTGTCACCACATCTACCGATGGTTGCATCTACCTCTTAAAACATTGACCGTGCTGCCAAGCCTTTTCAGCATTGCTGCATGGGCTTGACAGCATTGCTGTTCGGCTCATGCAGCAGCCCCAAATAGCCCCTTTTGAAATTTAAGATTTTTGAGATAAACAGCCATAAAGAACAATTATACGAAAAGACTAATAACATTATGTTTGCTTGGCTTGCTATGTATACTTGGCAATGCGCAAACCACGGGGACTACGTATGTTCCTCCATTGAAAACAGAATTAGAGAAAGAGAACTTCCTAAAACAATTAGTGAAAGACAAGAAAATGCTTATTGGGCGACCAGCTTCCGTGGCTTATGAGACTCTTAAACAAGGTGGATTCCCCATAAAACACATGTCAACCTCTACAGTTGGCCCATGGAGTCAACCAGATGGAATAGAATATATGACCGGCGTAATATTCTTTGATAAGACAGTAAAAGAAATAGGAGCAACGAATACTGCATTTTTAGTGACTATAAAACTAGGATTATGGGTAAACGATGTTGACTTTTGGAAAAGTCTTCCGGACGAGAATTGGATGGAATATATATAGGAGCAAACAAAAACAACATCATACAAGACATTGATTATGAGAAGGTAAAAGATTTCTAAAGCTAAACAGGCATGGTGTATCACATAGAACGCTGGATACACCATGCCTGTAGTCTTTTTAAAAGGAAATAAAATAGCAAAACCGACTCCTATAAGTATGGAGTCTAATGCTTCTTTAATTCTGTCGCAACGAGTTCTGCCAACTTTTTAGCTCCCCGCTCGTTAGGGTGAACACCATCTTGAATGACCAAATGACCGTAGGGAGAAAAGCCCGTATGCAAGTCGATAACCTTGCATTTATTCTTCTTTGCCACCTTCCGAATAGTTGGAATGATAGAGTTGACCAGCACAGAATCGCTCATATTCCACGTGGGCTTGAAGATGGGAATGGGCGTACACAGATAGATTGTAGGGTGAGTGGGCAAGGCTTTAAGGGTATCGACCATAGCTTGCAAATCGCTGGCAAAGTCTTGACCATACTGCCAATTCTCCGGTTTGGTATCATTAGTACCCAACTTCAGTACCACTACATTCGGCTGGAATTCCCTTGCATCTCTCCATAACGGTTCATTTACGTACGGCAGATTACCTTTGCGAAGCAGCGTTCGGGCTAATATACCGAAATTACCAACATGATATTGGCTACCCAACAGCTGTTGCAACACAGATGGATAACTCGTATGAGAGGCCATACTCAAGGCCATTCCTTCCGTAATAGAGTTTCCGATACAAGCCACACGAATTGCATCGGGACGCGGAGACTTAAGATGATGGAGCCAAGAAGTGAGGTCGTTCAGCATTTGGTCGTGATAACCAAAACTCGACCAAAACCCGAATCCATGACTACCACCGGGATAAACATAGAGCGAACAGTCGTTCCCCTCACGCCGCATGGCCGAATAATAGGCTATACCATTATAGATCGGATTCACCGCATCATCGTCATTGGCTAGCAGAATAATGGCTGGTGGCGTGCTATGCACGCGTACACGAGTCTCCATGGAATACAATTCTTGCATGGCAGCATCGTCTTTTAACGAGCCAAGCAACTGTTCTCTGGAAGAGACATGAGTGCCACGCTTCATCGTAATAACTGGATAAAAGAGAATAGAAAAGTTGGGACGGTCGGCATAACTCAACAAACAAGAAGCCATGGCAGCCAAGTGACCACCGGCAGAAAAGCCCATAATGCCCACATCGGCAGGATTGATACGCCACGTAGACGCACTATCACGCACCGTACGGAGAGCCTGTCGGACATCGGTTAGAGGCACATTGCAGTCGCCATGTGGCATATTGTATTCCAAAACGAAGTAGGCTATGCCTTGATGATTGAAGTAATCAGCCCAGTCGTGTCCCTCATGATCGGTGGCAAGTATCGTATATCCGCCACCCGGACAGTCTACAACGGCACGCCCGGTAGCTACAGAGGCGTCGGGGAGATAAGCCGTCAACACGCTGTTACGACCTGTTGCAAGTTTTAATTGGAGAGTTGCCGTCTTGCCCCACCCTGTCACCGAGGATAGCAAACAGACGAAAAGTAGTAATAAGTTTCTCATATAAAAGTAATTAGTTCTATGTTTTATCTAGTCAATTTCATACGTCTCCAAATGAAATTGGGTATCAATCGCCAGAAGAAAGTGAGAACAGCATAGCGCCAATCTATCACTACAATATGGCGACGAGCCAATATGTTGCGGACTATAGCACGTGCCACTCGCTCCTTATCCATCAACATGGGATAACGACCGCCCGATAACAAGGGGGTATCTACGAATCCCGGACGAATGTCGGTAAATGTAATCGGTAATCGACGGCTATGAGCCAACTGCTCCAAAGCTTGAATATAGGTGGCTTGATAGGCTTTGGTGGCGCTATAAGAGGGAGCCGGACCTAGTCCTTTAGTACCAGCAATAGACGAAACAATAGCTATATGCCCATATCTCTGATGCTCCATGAGATGGAACATGGTATCAATCAAACGTGTAAAACCGCTGACATTGGTATCGACCGTGGCTGTCTCTATAGACTGTTCAAGCATAGGATTCTGCTTTCCTACACCCGATACATGAACATAAAGGTCTATCCCACCCATCTCTTCGACCAAGCGAGTCAACAAGATTGGCGCATCCATCGTCGTAACATCTATCTGCGAGATAGTAACCTGTGCAGGATACTTCGCTTGAATATCGTGTAAAGCATCCAAACGTCGTGCAGCAATGCCGATATGCCAACCGGCTTGACAAAGAAGTAGGGCTACTTCGCGCCCTATTCCCGACGAAGCTCCCATGATAACAGCCTTTTTCATGAAGTACAAAGTTAATTCTTTTTGATTAAAATATAGTTCTTTAGCAAATAAAATAAAAATAAACACGTATCTTTGCATCATATCATCTCTGAAACCAAAAGCTATATATGAAGGATTTTTTCAAAAACGTACTTGCCACAATTGTAGGCCTTTTTATCTTCGGATTTATTACAGTGTTCTTCTGTTTCATCGGTGCTATCGGTATGATAACAGCCAATAGCTCTACCAAGAAGATAGAATCAAACTCAGTACTGTTGCTGAAACTCGACGGAAACATGTCTGAACAAGACGAAACAACATTGAGTGACCAACTCTATGGAAATACGGGGGTCAGTTTCAAAACTTATATAGAAGCTATCAACGAGGCTGCCCATAATGATAATATCAGCTGTATCTATTTGGAATCAGGCAACTTGACTGCCGATATAGCACAAAGGCAAGAGTTACGCGATGCGCTTTTGGAATTCAAAAAGAGTGGAAAGAAAGTAATAGCCTACGGTGAGAACTATTCACTATTGAACTATTATTTGGCCACAGCTGCCGACAAGGTATACATGAATCCTATTGGTTCGATTACTTGGAAAGGTATAGGTGGTGAGATGGTATATGTGAAAGACTTGCTAGCTAAAGTGGGTGTAAGGGTCGTTCCATTCAGAATGGGCAAATACAAGAGTGCCGTGGAGATGTTCACTGAGGACAAAATGTCCGATCCAAATCGCGAACAGACAGAACGATATATCCATGGATGGTGGGACACAGTATTAAATGCAGTATCCGGCAGTCGTAAAATATCGAAGGATTCTCTTAACGCTTACGCCGACAGACTGATTGGTATGGAGGAGACTTCAAAGATGGTTGGCTACAAAATGGTCGATGGACTGTACTATAACGACCAAATCAAGGATGTCGTAAAGAAAGCTATCGGTATAGATAAAGACGAGGAACTGAATCTCATCACACCATCAGAGTTGGTAGCACAGAAAAGTGAAAGTGCCGAAAAGCATATCGCTGTGTACTATGCATACGGAAATATAGTAAACAACAAGATGCCACAAAGTATGTTTGGTGAAAATCATGAGATTGTAGCTAAAGATGTTTGCCGCGATTTACAGGATTTAGCTGACGATGATGATATAAAAGCTGTAGTTATAAGAATCAACTCCGGAGGTGGAGATGCATACGCATCGGAACAACTATGGCATCAAGTAGCCGAGTTACGCAAGAAGAAACCGGTGGTAATCTCGATGAGTGGTGCAGCCGCATCGGGTGGATATTACATGAGTTGTCCGGCCAATTGGATTGTTGCCGATCCCACAACGATTACCGGTAGCATCGGTATTTTCGGACTACTTCCCGACCAATCAGAGCTGATGACCAAGAAGTTAGGCTTGAAATTCGACGAGGTGAAGACCAATCGTAACTCCATATTTGGGGCTAGTGGTCACTTCTTGACCGGTGAACAGTTCAATATCATGCAAACAGCCATTGAGAACGGATACAAACTGTTCAAGAAACGGGTGGCTGAAGGCAGGAAGTTGTCTATGGAACAAGTGGAGAACATAGCTCAAGGTCATGTTTATCTAGGCGCAGATGCTATCAAAATAGGTCTCGTAGACGAACTTGGAGGCTTGAATAAGGCCATAGCTAAGGCTGCCGAACTGGCAAAGTTGAAGAACTACGGTACCGCTAGTTATCCTGAAGCCAAAAGCTGGTTGGATAACATTATGGCTATACCGGATAACAGCAGTTTCCTTGACAAACAATTGGAAACTACATTTGGCGAATACTACACGACTTTCAAACTTATCAAAGATATGCAACATAGGGACAGATTGCAAGCTGCCATGCCTTACATATTAAGAATACAATAACGCAATGAGAACAGAAGGAGATCTGATAAAAATCAATGAATGGCTATTACCATTAAGTTGGCTCTATGGCATAGGGGGCAGATTCAGAAACTGTCTCTTTGAAATGGGTGTGCTCAAAAGTAAAGCTTTTGATATACCTGTTATCTCTGTAGGAAATATTACAGTGGGTGGTTCGGGTAAAACTCCACACGTGGAATACCTGATTCGACTACTTGAAGATAAGGTTAAAGTCGCAGTGCTGTCACGAGGATACAAGCGCAAATCACGAGGATACCTGCTTGCCGATGAAAATACGGCTATGGAGCAAATTGGCGACGAACCTTTCCAAATGAAAAAGAAATATCCTAATATTTATATTGCGGTAGATGGGAAGCGCTGTAGAGGCATTGATAGGCTCACAACAGATGCAGCTACCAACGATACCGACGTCATTGTGCTAGACGATGCATTCCAGCATCGCTATGTAAAACCCGGCATCAACATTCTTTTAGTCGACTATCATCGCATTATTATTTACGATAAACTGCTACCGGCAGGAAGACTTCGTGAACCACATTCCGGAAAAAATCGTGCTGATATCGTTATTATCACCAAATGTCCAAAGGATTTGAACCCGATGGAATTTCGTGTATTGACCAAGGCAATGGACTTATATCCTTATCAGAGTCTTTTCTTCTCCACCATAGAATATGCAGACCCAAAGGCTGTATTCATTGACAAGGAAATTGAAAAAGAAGACTTGAAGAATTATAACACGCTACTCTTGACCGGCATTGCCTCTCCACAGCAAATGGAACAAGACCTTACGGCCAGCGTCAAAACGCTCACACCGATGAGTTTTCCGGATCATCACCGCTTCACAGCACGCGATATTGAAGAGATAGAAAGAACATTCATGGCCCTACCAGAGCCTCGCATCATCCTCACAACAGAGAAAGATGCCGCCCGACTGAGCATCTTAGATGGATTCAGCGAACCTGTACGGAGTCATATCTATGCACTTCCCATCCAAATAAAATTCATGCTCGACGACGAAGAGCAATTCAATAAAAAAATCATTGACTATGTACGAAAGAATTCAAGAAACAGCATTCTGGTTAAAGGAAAGGATGACAACAAGTCCAAAAACGGCAATCATACTCGGAACAGGACTCGGACTATTAGCTTCAGAGATAACTGATAGTTATGAATTTCCATACAGTGAAATTCCTAATTTCCCCGTTTCTACGGTCGAAGGACATGCAGGTAAGCTGATATTTGGTAAACTTGGAGGTAAAGACATCATGGCGATGGAGGGACGATTCCATTACTATGAGGGTTATGACATGAAGGAAGTAACGTTTCCAGAGCGCGTCATGTACGAGCTGGGAATTAAAACTCTCTTCGTAAGCAACGCTTCCGGAGGTATGAATCCCGACTTTAAAATCGGTGATTTGATGATTATCGACGACCATATCAACTTCTTCCCGGAGCATCCACTACGCGGAAAGAACTTCCCGACAGGTCCTCGTTTCCCCGATATGCACGAACCATACGACAAGAACCTTATTGCTTTGGCCGACAAAATCGCAGAAGAAAAGGGCATCAGAGTGATGCATGGTGTGTACATGGGAGTACAAGGTCCGACCTTCGAGACCCCCGCTGAATACAGAATGTACCATCGTATGGGAGCCGACGCTGTAGGTATGAGCACCGTACCAGAGGTTATCGTGGCTCACCACTGTGGCATCCGCACATTCGGAATCAGCATCATCACTGATCTAGGATTGGAAGGTCAGGCTGTAGAAGTTTCTCACGAAGAAGTGCAGGAAGCTGCTAATCGTGCTCAACCATTGATGACCGAGATTATGCGCGAGATGATTAAAAGAACAGAATAAGACGATATTAATATATGGAAATATCTGAATTGGGAGAGTTCGGACTCATCGAACGACTCACAAAAGACATCCAAATCAAGAACGAATCGACAAAGTATGGTGTGGGAGACGACTGCACCGTACTTCATTATCCTGACAAAGAGGTGCTCGTAACAAGCGATATGCTGATGGAAGGGGTACATTTCGACCTCACATATATCGACCTTCAACACCTCGGATATAAGTCGGCAATGGTGAATATCAGCGATATTTTCGCCATGAATGGTACACCAAGGCAGATGATTGTCAACATAGCGCTCAGCAAACGCTTCAAAGTTGAGGATATGGAAGCCTTTTATAGTGGACTACGTATGGCTTGCGACAAGTGGAATATCGACATTGTAGGTGGCGATACGACCTCGTCTTATACCGGACTGGCTATCAGTATCACGTGTATCGGTGAAGCAGCAAAAGAGGATATTGTGTACCGTAATGGAGCCAAGGATACCGACCTCGTATGTGTAACGGGCGACCTCGGAGCCGCATATATGGGTTTACAGTTGCTCGAACGCGAGAAATCGGTCTATTACCAACAAGTAGAAGAAGCTCAAAAGAAGAACGACCAGCATGCACTGGAACAACTTCGTAACTTCCAACCCGACTTTGCCGGCAAGGAATACCTGCTCCAACGCCAACTGGAACCGGAAGCTCGTGGAGATATGATACAAAAATTACGCGAGGCAAATATCCATCCTACAGCCATGATGGACATCTCCGATGGACTCAGCAGTGAGCTCCTACACATCTGTAAGCAGAGCCATTGTGGATGCCGCATATACGAAAAGAACATCCCTATCGACTATCAAACAGCCGTCATGGCAGAAGAATTCAACCTGAATGTTACCACCTGTGCTCTCAATGGTGGCGAAGACTACGAGCTACTCTTCACAGTTCCCATTGGCGACCATGCCAAAATAGAAAACATTGAAGGCGTGCGGCTCATCGGACACATCACAAAAGAAGAACTTGGTAAGCAGCTCATCAGTAGAGATGGAAACGAGTTTGAACTTTTAGCACAAGGTTGGAATCCAATGGCTAAGTCCGGTAAATAACCTTATATAGTTAATTTTTATTAACCACCAAGGGAAACTATCGCGGTCATTCGATATTTACAGCTTTTATATATACCTTTGCAACACCTTTTAAATGACTATGGTGCCATAGCTCAGTTGGTAGAGCAAAGGACTGAAAATCCTTGTGTCCCCGGTTCGATTCCTGGTGGCACCACTTCTAGCAAATTCTTTTTAAGAATGCGTAATAGGTAAACTTATAATCAGTGTCATCACTCTTAAAGAGTTGATGACACTTTTCTTTTCACCCTATCCTCACTCATATCCACAACAAACACACAATTCAGCTACATTCTATAAACTAACTAGCAACAAAAAAGTGTATCAGAACATCTGACACACTTTTCATATCGTGTTTGTAGAGGATATACCTTACTTCACTTTATCAACGATAGCCTTGAATGCTTCAGGGTTGTTGACAGCGAGATCGGCAAGAACCTTACGGTTAATCTCGATACCGGCCTTGTGTAGAGCACCCATCAATGTAGAGTAGCTCATATCCTGTAAGCGAGCAGCTGCGTTGATACGCTGAATCCACAATGAGCGGAAGTTGCGCTTTTTATTACGACGATCGCGATAAGCATAGGTAAGACCTTTTTCCCATGTATTCTTTGCTACCGTCCAAACATTCTTTCTAGCTCCATAGTAACCTTTTGTGAGCTTCAGAATTTTAGTTCTCTTTGCTTTAGAAGCAACGTGATTTACTGACCTTGGCATAGTTTTCTGCTAATTTAAAAAGTTCGACTAAAAAGTAATAATTAACGGAGACACAGCAAGTCACGAACCTGCTTCAAGTTTGTTCCATCCACCAATGTCTGATGAACAAGATTTCTCTTTTGCTTCTTTGTCTTCTTAGTCAGAATGTGACTGTGGTAAGCATGATGTCTCTTAATCTTACCTGTACCAGTGAAAGAGAATCTCTTCTTTGCACCGGAGTTTGTCTTAACTTTTGGCATTTTTTTGTTGTTTAATTGTTATTTATATAGAGTGGCAACGCATATACCCGGCGTTACGCACTTTTTCTCTTTCTATGAGAGATTTACTCTCCCTTGAGTTTGCTCAGCACATCCTCGCCATTCTTAGCATTGGCGAACAATCCGTTCTTCTCTGCCAGTGCAGCCTGCTCTTCCTTAGCGGCAGCCTTAGCTTCTGCTTCACGCTTTTCGCGATCCATCTTCTGCTGACTTTTCTTTACAACAGCGGCTTTCTTCGGAGCAAGATAGAGGAACATCTTCTTCCCCTCTAACTTAGGCATCTGTTCTACTTTACCATACTCTTCCAAGTCATTGGCAAAACGTAGCAACAACACCTCACCTTGTTCTTTGAACAAAATAGAACGGCCACGGAAGAAAACATACGCACGCACCTTGTTACCTTCATTGAGAAACTCCTGAGCGTGTTTCAGTTTAAACTGGTAGTCGTGCTCATCTGTCTGCGGTCCGAAGCGAATTTCTTTCACTTCTACCTTCACCTGCTTCTGCTTCATCTCCTTTTGATGCTTCTTTTGCTGGTAAAGGAACTTCGAATAGTCAATGATACGACAAACCGGTGGCTGGGCATTTGGTGAGATTTCAACAAGATCTACCCCTTGTTGACGAGCCATATCCAACGCCTTTCGTGTAGGAATCACCTCTGATCCGCTTTCACCTACGATGCGGACTTCACGTACGCGTATCTGTTCATTTACGCGATACTGGTTTTTCATTTTGTCATTCTTCATTCAACTATTTTATGTGACAGTTTTTGCTAAACGGCTGCAAAGTTACGAGTTTTCACTTGACTAGCAAAATTTTTCCACGCTTATTTTAACATCAGCAAGCCATCTATATATAATAAAGAATAGAGATGAACACTTTCATGCTTAAAAAATGTTCATCTCCACCTTAATATTTATTTATTCAATCAATCTTGTGGATGGATTTCTGTAGCCTTCAACATCTCGGCAACTTCTGCATTGATACGGTCGGCAAACGCTTCCATCGTCATGGTAGCCTGCTCGCCACCACCCTGCTTACGCATAGAAACAAGACCTTCGGCAGCTTCTTGCTCGCCCACGATGACCATATAAGGCACGCGTTTCAACTCGTTGTCACGAATCTTGCGGCCTATCTTCTCGTTACGGTCGTCAATCGTAGCACGCACACCCTGTCCGTCAAGGTATTTAGCCACCTTCTTGGCGTAATCATTATACTTTTCAGAGATAGGAAGGATAGCCACCTGATCGGGTGTCAACCACAATGGGAAATGACCAGCAGTATGCTCGATGAGCACAGCAGAGAAGCGTTCCAAACTGCCAAATGGCGCACGGTGAATCATCACAGGAGTCTTCTTGGTGTTGTCATCGTCGGTATACTCCAACTTGAAACGCTCCGGCAAATTGTAGTCTACCTGAATTGTACCCAACTGCCAGCGACGACCGATGGCATCTTTCACCATAAAGTCAAGCTTAGGACCATAGAATGCAGCCTCACCATATTCTATCTTGGCATTCAACCCTTTCTCCTCGCAAGCTTCCTTGATAGCGTTCTCGCTCTCTTCCCACACCTTGGTAGAACCGATATACTTCTCGTGGTCGTTAGGATCGCGCAGAGAAATCTGGGCTTCAAAGTTGTCAAAGTTGAATATCTTGAATACCGTCTGGATAATATCCATTACACGTAAGAACTCGCTCTTCACTTGGTCGGGACGACAGAAAATATGGGCATCGTCCTGAGTGAACGAACGTACACGTGTCAGACCGTGCAACTCGCCGCTCTTCTCATAGCGATATACGGTACCAAACTCTGCTATACGCAGCGGTAGGTCTTTGTATGAACGTGGCTTCCAAGCGAATACTTCGCAGTGGTGAGGACAGTTCATGGGTTTCAACATGTATTCCTCGTCCTCTTCCGGCGTATGGATAGGCTGGAAACTATCCTTGCCATAGTGTGCATAGTGACCTGAAGTCACATACAAATTCTTTGAACCAATATGCGGAGTAATAACCTCTTGATAGCCGAAACGCTTCTGAATCTTGCGCAACATATCCTGCAAACGCAAGCGAAGTTCCGTTCCCTTCGGCAACCAAATAGGCAAACCTTTGCCTACACGTTCCGAGAACATGAAGAGTTCCATCTCCTTTCCTATCTTACGATGGTCGCGCTTCTTGGCCTCCTCTATCATTGCCAGATACTCGTCGAGCATCTTCTTCTTCGGGAATGTGATACCATAGATACGTGTCATCTGCTCGCGCTTGGCGTCACCACGCCAAAATGCGCCGGCAACACTCGTAATCTTGATAGCCTTGATAGCCCCCGTAGACATCAAGTGCGGGCCACGACAGAGGTCGGTAAACTTACCTTGAGTATAAGTAGAGATGGTACCGTCTTTCAAGTCTAGGTCTATGTGCTCGCATTTATACTCCTGTCCATCGGCCTTGAATTCTTTCAGAGCGTCAGCCTTTGATATATCTTTGCGAACTACAGCCTCGTCTTGCTTAGCCAGTTCCTTCATCTTCGCTTCAATCTTGGGGAAATCAGACTCACTAATGACGTCGCCTTCCTTCGGCATCACGTCATAGAAGAATCCGTTTTCGATGGCAGGACCAAAACCAAATTGTATACCGGGATAGAGTTCCTGCAATGCTTCCGCCAACAAATGGGCAGAGGTATGCCAAAATGTGTGCTTGCCTTCTTCGTCCTCAAACTTATAGAGGGCAATGGTAGCGTCCTCATTGATAGGACGATTCAATTCTACTGTTTCGCCATTAACCCCGCAAGATACAACGTCACGGGCGAGAGCAGGCGAAATACTCTCTGCGATTTGATAACCGGTGACACCCTGTTCGTACTCACGTACAGTGCCATCGGGGAATGTGATTTTTACCATAACAAATTAGCATTTTCGTTTTAATCCTTGCAAAAATAGCATTTTATTTTGTAACGGAATAATTTTTATCCTTTTTTCATGTGTCCGACGGCTCACTGCAGGGGCTTTCCAGCAATGCTGCATCACCTTTTCAGTATTCTTGCATAGTCGAGGCAGCGATGTTGCCAAGCCTTTGCAGTGGGACAGTTGACAAGTTAACGAGGTGACAAGTAGACAAATTATGAGTGAGAAATGATGAGTTCAGAATGAGAAGAGAGCGACAGTAGAGACGGAAAATTTTCCGTCTCCCAAACAAACGATACTAATTATCAGCACACAAAACCATAGGAGACGGTGTACATACGACCTTTTACAAAGCCAGTACAAAGACTTCTACTCGCTCGTTTGGGCGAATACAATTCACCCAAACATTTCCAAAAGTCCTCACTACAAATCACACGCCTTTCTCCCGCATGCGTTTCAGATAAGTTTGTAAGAACTCATTTACTCCCTCTTTCGTCTCAAACTGTTCATTCCACAGACCTATCTTCTCTAACAATCCATCCGCCTTATATTCGTTATCAAATTTAAATTGCAACTCTTCGGCTGTAATTGGAACCACCAGATAGTGTACAACACTCTTGCCGGTAGGCAAATTGGTGACACAGAATTCTTCTGGTGGCATACACAATACGGCTGCCGAGAAAGTCGTATTCGGCGCCAAAGGCCGACCATCTTCATTCGACATGCTATGCCCATAGCCTATCCAACAACCATCTTGCAGCGGCATACGTGCAAAATCTTTGAGCAATCGTATCGGCCAATAGTTGTTCTCGTCTTGAAACACAGCTTCATCTTCCTCGCTAAGCATCAATTTCCAGTCGGCCGGAAGATACATCATGAGTTCCGCGCGTTCGGGCTGTCCGTCGTCTTTTTCTTCCTCCGACAAAGGCATACGATATGCACCAAGCCCCGACGTACACAACTTATAATACGGGCGATACTCGGTTGGCCGGTACACCATAATGTCTAAATGAATGTCATCAGACACTATCTCATGATAAACGAATGCATTCTCTTCCTTTTCCTCATCTGTCATATCACTTTCGTCGGCCAAGAACATTCTGTCTAGCGACCTATCCAGTGCTTCCATTTCATCTTGTTGGTAAGTGTAAGAAAGAAGGCTAGGACCTTCCACCAAGGCTCTTTTCCATAGCGCCAACACGTTTTTCACATCTTCATCCACTTCATCCATGCTAAGAACCAGCGATGGAACATGGTGCTTTTGAGTTACTATCACCATATTTTGAAAGGTTCGCACGCATTTGATATGATCCCACCGATAACGCAAGTAACGAATAACTATTCTGTCTGCACGTCCCGATAGACAATTAATCCTCTCACCATCCACGCTGATACCGTTTATACCATCAGGAAGTTTGTACGTAGCTCCTTTGTATATCTGCACATGTTTCGCGAGCACATAGACTTTAATGCCTAACCAGCAAATGAATAAGACGAGGATATGAACATAACCTTGTCCCATGGCTAGCAAACCAAAGAGGAACAATAAAAATAAATTCTGCCCTATTTTATTACAAAAATCTTCCACTATGAGTGCTAAAAGATAGTCTTTCAAGGTAGCTGGATGATTGTAACAAGCATCTCGACACTGCGTCGTGTCAATCGTTTCATCGCGCAAAAGTTTCTTAGCGTTATAATACATAGGCCAATATTTAAATTAGATTGCGCTCACAAAGATAGCATAAAACAGGTAAAAAAAAATAACAACATTACTTTTTTATATGTTTAACACCCCCTATTACACTACCAATAACAGTATAAATTGAAAAAAAAGTTCTTTTATTTTGTCATTCTGTTTAGTTCTGCTAACTTTGCATAAGTTAGGCTATAGTCGGCCATTTGCGAACAAGTTCACATGCCCCTCATTAGCACTAACTTTGCCAAAACAAAAGCTTTATACAATATTAATTAATGGAAGAAACAACAAAACTGGTAGAGACAATCACCAAGGGTATACAAGAAAAAAAAGGAGAGAACATCACTATCGTCGATTTAAAGGGTATCGACGGTGCTATAACCAAATATTTCATTATCTGCCAAGGTAATTCTCCTGCACAGATTGAGGCCATAACCGAATCCATCGGCGACATGGCACGCATCGATTTGGGCGAGAAACCCGTCAATGTGGTGGGGTTGGGAACCGACCAATGGGTTGCCATGGACTACGTAGATGTACTGGTACACGTGTTCTTACCAGAAGCTCGACAGTTCTACGATCTTGAGAATCTGTGGCAAGATGCCAAACTGACCAACATTCCTAACCTCGATTAAGACTGGCACGATATTTGATATTAGAGTTTCCATTCATCAAATCAATTCATTATGAACAATAGAACTTCGCCTAACGGCAACAACAATAACGACCCAAAGATGCCCCGATTCAACATGAATTGGCTCTATGGGCTGATTATCTTTGCCGTAGCTCTCTTCCTTCTTAGCGGAGGTGGGAACTCGATAGCTAGCAATAGCGGGGCAACACAAAAGGCAACTTATGCCAAATTCAAGGAATACGTCATCAAAGGTTACGCTAGTAACATCGTCATCAACACCGACAAGAAGACTCTAAAGATGTATGTAAAGTCAAAAAACATACGCGACGTTTTCCAAATGAGCGCTCAGCAGACAGGCGCCAAGCCCTCTGTCGACGTAGAATTTGGCTCAACCGATAAACTGGAAGAGTTCTTAACTTACGAGCAAAAGCAAGGTAAATTCGTAGATTTCAGCTACGAGAACGAGAAAAGCAATGGGCTTCTCAACATGCTCTTCAGCACCCTTGTGCCCATAGCTCTCTTCTTTGGTTTGTGGTTCTTAATCATGCGACGCATGGGCGGTGGCGGTGCTGCCGGCGGAAATGTGTTCAGCGTGGGCAAGAGCAAGGCTAAAATGTACGAAAAAGGCAATGACCTAGGCATCACATTCAAGGATGTTGCCGGACAAGCCGGAGCCAAACAAGAGGTTCAAGAGATTGTAGAATTCTTGAAAAACCCGGCTAAATACACCGAATTAGGTGGTAAAATACCTAAGGGAGCATTGCTCGTTGGACCTCCGGGAACAGGAAAGACGCTGTTGGCTAAGGCTGTTGCAGGCGAAGCCGGTGTTCCTTTCTTCTCGATGAGTGGCTCGGATTTCGTTGAAATGTTTGTGGGTGTAGGAGCCAGCAGAGTGCGCGATGTGTTCCATCAAGCTAAAGAAAAAGCTCCTTGCATCATCTTTATCGACGAAATAGATGCTGTAGGTCGTGCCCGTAGCAAGAATCCATCAATGGGTGGAAACGACGAACGCGAAAACACACTCAACGCTCTTCTGACCGAGATGGACGGATTCGGAACCAATAGCGGAGTCATTGTATTGGCCGCAACCAACCGTGCCGACATGCTCGACAAGGCTCTACTGCGTGCCGGTCGTTTCGATAGACAGATCAATGTAGACCTACCCGACTTACAAGAACGACGCGAAATATTCCAAGTTCATCTTCGTCCTATCAAGACAGATAAGACTGTTGACATCGATTTCTTGTCTCGTCAGACTCCCGGTTTTTCAGGTGCCGACATCGCAAACGTATGTAACGAGGCTGCATTGATAGCTGCCCGACACAATAATACTTATGTAGGAAAACAGGATTTCTTAGACGCTGTAGACCGTATCATTGGTGGTTTGGAGAAGAAAACCAAAGTTATGACAGCTGCAGAGAAGCGTTCCATCGCCCTACATGAGGCTGGACATGCCACCGTTTCATGGTTCTGCGAGCATGCCAATCCACTTGTTAAGGTGAGCATCGTGCCACGTGGACAGGCTTTGGGAGCCGCTTGGTATCTGCCGGAAGAGCGCCAAATCACAACCAAAGAGCAGATGCTCGATGAGATGTGTGCCTTGTTGGGTGGCCGAGCTGCCGAAGAACTCTTCACCGGACATATCTCTACGGGTGCAATGAACGATTTGGAACGGGCCACCAAAAGCTCGTATGGCATGATAGCCTATGCCGGTATGAGCGACCGATTGCCCAATATATGCTATTATAATAACCAAGAATATCAGTTCCAACGCCCTTACTCAGATACGACGGCAAAGATTATCGACGATGAAGTGCTGAAGATGATTAACGAACAATACGCTCGTGCCAAGCAGATATTGACCGAACATAAAGATGGTCATAACCAGTTGGCCGACCTACTTGTCAAGCGTGAGGTTATCTACGTGGAAGATGTGGAAGAGATTTTCGGCAAACGTCCGTGGGTAAGTCGCTCGCAGGAGATTATCAACGAGAACGAAGCGAATGCTCCAAAGCTCGAAGATATGCCCGAAGAAGTAAAGCAAGCAGAGGCTGAACACCAGCAGAAGCTAGTCGAAGAAAAAGAAAGTTAAGACTAAAAATAACAACTATGTCTGACAAAATGAAGAATCTAATAGTACGCTCGATAACGGGCGTGCTATTTGTCGTTATCATGGTGGTGTGCTTTTTCACCCCTCGTGCCATGGTATTTCTATTTGCTTTGATTACCGGATTGACCCTTTGGGAGTACACCGGACTCGTCAATGCACGTAAAAACGTACAAGTGAATCGATTTATATCGACCGTTGCCGGCGTCTACTTCTTCTTAGCTGTAGCCGGTTATCGCACAGGTATCGTCACCAACTTTATCGTCTTCGTACCCTATCTGCTGACGATTATCTACTTATTCATCAGCAATATGTACCTCAAGACGAAAGACCCCATCAACGACTGGGCCTATACCATGCTCGGACAGATGTACATAGCGTTACCATTCTCCATGATTAACATTCTGGCTTTCGAGTCTACAGCTGCTGACGGAAACGCTATTGCCTACGACATGCTGCTTCCTCTCTCCGTATTCATATTCCTATGGACCAACGACACAGGCGCTTATTGCTCCGGTTCGCTGCTGGGTAAGCATAAACTCTTCCCACGAATAAGCCCTGCCAAAAGCTGGGAAGGTAGCATAGGCGGTGGTATCTTGGTGCTGATAGTGGCTGCTATCATCGGCTATTATGCCAACCAAGGCGATACACCTCATACCCTTGGTATTGCCGGATGGATGGGATTAGGACTCGTTGTCGTGTTCTTCGGTACATGGGGCGACCTTGTTGAAAGCCTCTTCAAGCGCACACTTGGCATTAAAGACAGTGGCAATATTTTGCCGGGACACGGTGGAATGCTCGACCGTTTCGACTCTTCGCTCATGGCAATCCCTGCTGCTGTCGTCTACTTATATACACTAACACTACTTTAAAACAAACTCATTCAAACCATGAAAAGAATCTTACTCGCCTTCATAGGCGTGTTTTTGGCATGTCATATCCATGCCGCGCCGCCCGTCAAACGCTGGGGACAGTTGCAAGTCAAGGGGTCACAACTATGCAATCAAGCCGGTGAACCCATCTCATTAAGAGGCGTCAGTTACGGTTGGCACAATCTTTGGCCACGCTTCTACAACGAAAAAAGCTTGAAATGGTTGGTCAAAGACTGGAATGTCTCGGTGGTACGAGCAGCTATGGGCATCCAGATTGACAACAACTATCTAGACAATCCGGAGCTGGCCATGAAGTGTATGACGCCCATTATAGAAGGAGCTATCAAGAACAACATCTACGTTATCATCGACTGGCACGCTCATACGATGCACACACAAGCCGCCGTTGACTTCTTCAGTAAGATGGCGCAGAAGTATGGAAAGCATCCCAACATCATCTACGAACTGTATAACGAACCTGTGGAAGACTCTTGGGAAAACTTAAAAGAATACGCCCAAACCATCATCCGCGCTATTCGACAGCACGACCCGGACAATATTATCTTGATGGGATGCCCCCATTGGGATCAAGATATTCACCTTGTGGCTGCCAGTCCACTACAGGGAGTCAGCAATGTGATGTACACACTCCACTTCTATGCCGCAACTCACAAGGAATATTTGCGCCAACGAATGGTCGATGCTCTCAATACCGGCCTGCCTATCTTCGTTTCTGAATGTGCAGGAATGGAAGCATCGGGCGACGGGCCACTCAATATGGCTGAATGGCAGAAGTGGATTGACCTGATGGAAAGCAAGAAAATAAGTTGGGTCAACTGGTCTATCTCTGATAAGAAAGAAACTTGTTCAATGCTACTTCCTAGTGCTTCGTCTACCGGAAAATGGAAAGATACCGACCTAAACGAGTCGGATAAACTTGTCAGAAAGTTTATTAGGCAATATAATCGATAACGTACAACTATTAAAAAAGCGTGCTCCCTCACACCGAGAGAGCACGCTTTTTTGATACTACTACCGTATATACCGCGCTTCTAATAAGAGAATTTCACACCTGCGAAGAAGCAACGTGGTTGTCCCGGACCATAGATATATCCCGAATCACGTCCCCATCCACGGTCGAAATCGCGTTGATAATCGTTCGTAATATTCTGAATGCCGGCATTCACTTCCATCTTCATATAAACAGTAAGCGGCCATTCGTATGCCACTTTGGTGTTCAGAGTAAAGAAAGTTGGTGTCTGTACCGCTTCAGCAGCTACTTTTTTGCCATTCTCCAAAGTATGGGCGGCATGACCAACCAACATTGTCCCGGTGTAATTACCCGACAACGAGAGCGTCAATCGGCGTACAGGATGGAGCGATGCCGTGAAATACCCGTAGGTAGAGGGCGTGCGCAACATCTTCTTTACCTTGGGAGCAGCCTCGTCCCACTCTGTCAATTCGTCGTAAAGGCTACGTTGTAAGGTCAAACCTGCTTGAAAATCAAACCACCGACTCATGGCCACTTTCCCTTCAAAGTTTAGTCCAAATACCTTAGCACCACTACCATTGTAGCGTTCCTGCAAACTGTTTCCTTCACTATCCTTCTTTTCCAGATTGCGCAAAGCAAACACATCACGCAGCATTGTATAGAATCCTTCCACCAAGAAGTTGGTCTGCACATTGCCGAAATTGTGGTATAGGTCGGCCGAAAGACTGAAACTATGCGAGCGTTCCTCCTTGAGATTAGCCGCCAACTGTGTCATCACACGTTCACCACCGGCATAGCCTACATGCAAATCTTCATCAAATGCCTGTGGCGCACGGAATCCTCCGGCATACCCTATACGCAGACTGACAGCCTGCGAAGGATTATATCGCACATTGACACGCGGACTAAAGATGGCATGACGAATCATGGAATGCTTATCAAGTCGACCGCCTACAAGTAATGTCCAAGCCTCATTGCGCCATTCGTTTTGCACATAACCGCTATAGATACGTACCTTTTGCTCCAACAAATGATTATAGCCATTGATCTCATCCTTTAATCCATCGTAATGATACTCCCCTCCTAAGGTGAGATGAGCAGGCATAAAGCCCAGCTTAGCGAACGAATGGACATATTGACCACCCAACACATAGGTGAAATCACGCGTACGTCCGTAGGCTTTCAGAGCCGTTTCCACATCGTCGGGGGTACCCTCTGCAATACCGCCATAGTAACTTTTACGCTGCGTGGTGCCGAAAGAGAAATATGCTTTCACACGGTCGGCAGCACTACGCGAGATGAAATCATAGCTCAAATTACCACCATTCACGTTGTGGTCTAACTGTTCGGTGATGTTCGACTCATGCGGTGCACGCTCCAAATGATTGCCACCACGTCGGAACTCACCTATATGGTGCAGTTGCAAACGCAACTTGGAATAGGCATTGAGTTTATAAAAAGCATTCAAACCGAGCGTCTCATTACGCAGATTGGGTAGTTCGGTATATCCGTCACCATCATGATCGTAGCCCGGACGATAGTGGTATTGCGTGTAAGCAGACAACCCAGTCTTGCCATCTTCCGATACAATGGAGAGATTAGCCGTGGTATTGTTTTCTATACGTCCACTCTTCCCATTAATAGAAGTCAATGTATGAGCCACTTCAGCGGAGTTTCTCAATGGCTCACGTGTAATAATATTGATCGTACCACCTATAGCCGATGCCCCATACAGAGCAGAACCGCCACCTCTTACCACCTCTACACGTTCAATCATAGAAGCCGGTATCTGTTCAAGCCCATACACACCGTTGAGCGAAGAGAACGTAGGCCGCGAGTCGATAAGTATCTGTGAGTAGTGACCATCTAACCCGTTGATACGCACTTGTGAGAATCCACAGTTCTGACAGTTGTCTTCCGTGCGTACACCGGGCTGGAAATTCAGTCCTTGAGCCATACACATGGCATTGGTAGTCTTAAAGATTTTCGAGTCAATGACATTTACCAAGTTAGGTGCTTCGCGCCGTAATGTCTGCGTACGGTTGGCAGTTGTCACCACCTCGTCGAGCGAAATAGCATCTTCTTCGAGCGAGAAATTAAGTTCGGAAGAAACATTCTTCTTTGTCGTCACTTCCATCACAGCCGTCCGATAGCCCACCATCGTCACTTCTATTTGACAGAGTCTGAGTGGCAGGTTCTTCAAAAAGTAATGTCCTGTGGCATCGGTAGCCGTCTCTAAGGTAGTTCCTTTCACCACCACATGGGCATAAGGCAAGTGTTCACCGGTCTTCCTATCGACTACATGTCCATATACATTGGCTTCGGTTTTACTCGGTGGAGTGTCTGTTTCGGCATTCATGGGCAATAAGAATCCCATCAATGCCATACATAAAAATAAGCGTAATTTTCCTATCATACTTTAGTTTTATTTTGAGTTAAAATGAATTATAGGGGTAACTTGCTGCAAAGTTACTCCTATAGGTCCTGCTCTGCAATACTTAAAACTAGGCATTCTGCCCCATCATGATTTATCATGACCGACCGCCCCGTCGCTTTTCGTCCTCAATCTTATTCACTTTACGAAGTCGTATCCCCAACTTCTAACCACACACAAACCTATTTACTTACTCGCCTACTTGTCAACTACCAGACTGCAAAGGCTTGGCAGTTTTGCTGTCTCGGCTTCGCAGCATTGCTGAAACATCGAGGCAGCAATGTTGCGGAGCCTTTGCAGGATGTTGAGGGTAAAGAGTTTGAAAGTTAATTAATAAGTAAATGAGCAGACAAGTAGGCGAGTTAAAAATGGGAAGGTAGGAGTTTAGAAGTTAGTGGAAGTTGTGCCAAATGCTCACAACCACTTATGTGTCTCCGTTTTTCAGTCTAAATGCATAAAAACAAAGTACCTTCCGGCACCTTTGGCATACTACCTAAATGCTCTCATACGAACATCAATGCCGAGTCCGCTCGCAGCTTTCCGGATAGCGGTGGTATCGGTTGCCCCATAATGATAGGGATAAAGTACCTTCGGACGAATCATCCGAGCTGCCTCACGGAACTGCTTTAAATCGAGCGCCTGCGTATAATCGCATGGCAAAAAGGCAATGTCTATATCCTTCACACCACGCATTTCGGGCGTCAACTCCGTATCACCGGCAATATAAATACGGAATCCGTCAAGGTCGAGGATATAACCATTGGCCACGCCTTTGGGCGCATGACGACGCTTATCTTTCGTGATATTGTAAGCCGCAAGGGCAAAAACTGTCACATCGTCGTCCAACTCTGCCTTGAAACCATTACGCATCAGCACACAATGAGAATAAATTGTGGTCTTAGCAAGTTTGTTCATACAGCGCAAAGGCAACAGAATGTTGGTCGTATTCTTGGTCAGAAGGGCAATGGCATAGGGATCGAAGTGGTCTAAATGTTCATTGGTGACGATGATAAAATCAGCTTTAGGCTTATCGGTATAGTCGATAATGGGGCGTGAGTAACTGCTCACGGGGTCTACCTCGTACTCCAAACCACGGAAATTAATCTGAATGCTGGCATGCTTAATGGGCGTGATAACTACCTTCTCACCCTTGCGTGTGTAATAGGTATCACGCAATTTAGCTTCTTCACGTGCATTGCACGATACTAGGAGAACTATCAGCAAACCAACGAACCAACGCATACGCCCTACCCTTTCTTGCTTAATAAGTCGACCATGATGCGTGCAGCATTGTCCGGAGCCACCGTATCGCCAAGCTTACGGTGTACTTCTTCGTAACCTTCTAGCATCAGACTACGGTCTTTGCTATCAGCAAGAAGGGGTTCCAAGTGGCTCTTGATATTTGCCACAGAGAATCTATCGGCCAACAATTCGGGAACCACTTCTCTATCGGCTATCAAGTTGACCAAACTTATGAACGGTACCTTGATGATGTGATTGAACGCAAAACGAATGAGACGAGGCACCGGTGTCTCGTAGCAAACCACTTGCGGCACACGGAAAAGAGCTGTTTCGAGCGTGGCAGTACCACTGGTAACAAGGGCCGCAGAGGCATGAGCCAACAGCGCAAAGGTCTCATTCTTGACCATGTGAACGTCGCAACCACTCACATACTGCACATAATAATCATCGTCTATAGACGGAGCGCCGGCCAAAACAAGTTGGTATCCATACGCTTCGGCCAAAGGACGAGAAGCCTCTATCATGGCCGGTAAGTTGTCTTTTATCTCTTGTTTACGACTGCCGGCAAGCAAAGCGATGATAGGTTTACTCTCTTCCAAATGATGACGAGCGCAAAATTCGACTTTTGTCTCGTGATAATCTGTTAAGAACAGACGTACCTCATCGGCCGTAGGATTGCCCACATAATGGATGGGATAATGATGCTTTTGCTCAAAGAACGGAATCTCAAAGGGCAAAATAGAGAACAGTTCGTCTACATCCCGGCGTATAGACTTGATTCGCCACTCCTTCCAAGCCCATATTTTCGGTGAGATATAGTAATAAACAGGTATATCGGTATGGGCATGAAGAAACTTGGCTATATTGAGATTGAAGCCCGGATAATCCACCAAGATAACCACATCAGGTTTCCACTGAACAATATCCTGCTTACAGAAAGCCATATTCCGGAAGATGGTACGTAGATGGAGCAACACCGGAATGAACCCCATATAAGCCAATTCACGATAATGCTTGACACGCATTCCACCCACTGCCGACATCAACTCGCCCCCGAAGAAGCGGAATTGCGCCTCCGGGTCTATGTTTTGTAGCGATTTCATGAGATGAGAAGCATGCAAATCGCCGCTGGCTTCGCCTACAATGAGATAGTATTTCATATTTTCTTTTTAAAGGAGTTTGGGAAGTTAAGAAGGAAGTTAATGGGAGATAGAATTGGAGTAAATGGAAGTTAGGCAGAAGTTAACGGAAGTTATCAGATAATAGTCCATAATTTATAAGCTATAAAACATTTGTCCATTAACTCCCGTATCTCCCTTATAACTCCTGTTAACTTCCTTCTTATCTCCCATTAACTCCAGTTCTAACTCCTTACTTCTCCTACAACTCCCAGTTATTCACTTCTTTCACAAACTCATGAGCAGTGACATCCATCTGCGTAGGAGTAATAGCTACATAGTTATGAGCCAATGCCCAATAGTCGGTATCTGCAGCTTCTGGCTCGTCACAGTGGTACTCTCCCACCATCCAGAAGTAATCGAAATCACGCGGATGCCGCTCTTTGACCACCTCATTAATCCAGCGACCATAAGCCATACGGCATGCTTTAATACCATTAAAAGTATTACCTGCGGGGAAGTTCACATTCAGACAGATGCCTTTGGGAAGTCCCTCGGACAATACCTTTTGTACAATGCGTTGTACATACGGTGTCAATGGAGTCAAATCGGCATTCACATCGTAGTCGCAACTAGAGAAGGCTATAGACGGAATATACTTCATACACCCCTCCATGGCAGCTCCCATAGTACCGGAATAATGCGTGTTGACCGACGAATTGTCACCATGATTGATGCCACTCAAGATGAGGTCAGGACGGCGATCTTGGCAAAGCTGGTCGAGAGCTAGCTTCACACAATCCACCGGTGTACCATTACACGACCATACTTCAGTATTCGGCATATTGTGACGTGGCTTCAAACGTAGCGGAGTCGTGACCGAGAAAGCACCCGAAAAACCAGAACGTCCTGATTCAGGAGCAACCACCAAGACATCGGCAAAGTCACTAACCATCGCTACTAAACTCTTGATACCATTGGCATGATAACCATCATCGTTTGAAATTAATATAAAGGGTTTCTTCATTTATCTTATAATAATGTTGAATTCTCTACAAAAGTAGCAAAAAAAGGAGTAAAATACGGCCTTTTCAATGAATTATTGTAACTTTGCAACTAAAACCGTAACGACAACAGCAATAACAAATGGGAAAAATAATCGCATTAGCTAATCAAAAAGGCGGAGTGGGAAAAACCACTACAACTATCAACTTGGCGGCCTCATTGGCGACCATGGAAAAGAGCGTGCTAGTTGTAGATGCCGACCCACAAGCCAATGCTTCCAGTGGATTAGGCGTGGATATAAAAGAGGTGGAATGCTCTCTCTATGAGTGTATCATCGACCATGCCGACGTACGCGATGCCATCTACACAACAGATATAGACGGTCTGGATATTATCCCCAGCCACATCGACCTTGTCGGTGCAGAGATAGAGATGCTCAATCTGGAAAGTCGCGAGAAAGTACTCAAAAAACTTCTTGAGCCCATTAGAAGCGAATATGACTACATCTTGATAGACTGTAGCCCGTCTCTAGGGCTCATTACGGTGAACGCTCTTACGGCAGCCGACTCTGTTATCATCCCTGTTCAATGCGAATACTTTGCCTTGGAGGGTATCAGCAAGTTGCTCAATACCATCAAGATTATCAAAAGCAAGTTGAATCCGAAGTTGGAAATCGAAGGATTCTTGTTGACCATGTACGACAGTCGTCTGCGTTTGGCCAACCAAATATACGACGAAGTGAAGCGCCACTTCCAAGAATTGGTATTCAAAACCGTCATTCAGCGCAATGTAAAACTAAGCGAAAGTCCTAGTCATGGCCTCCCTGTGATACTTTACGACGCCGATTCTACCGGTAGCAAGAACCACTTGGCATTGGCCAAAGAGATTATCAATAAGAATAAGTAATGTGAGTTTCTGAGTTTTTGAGTCCATAAGTTCTTGATCAAAACATCCCGCTTATATAGTCAAAAACTCATTAACTTATCAACTAAAGAACTCATCAAGCACTATGGCAGTACGCAAAAAATATAATAACCTAGGAAGAGGACTCGACCAAATAGGCAGAGGACTGGATGCACTAATATCCACAGAAGGAGTAAGTACTCAAGGTTCGTCGACTATCAACGAGATTCCTATCGAACAAATAGAGGCAAATCCAAATCAACCTCGCCGCGAATTCGACCAAGAAGCATTGCAGGAACTGGCAGCAAGTATCCGTGAAATAGGCATCATCCAACCTATCACGCTACGTCAAACTGCTGAAAATCATTTCCAAATCATTGCCGGCGAACGTCGTTGGCGTGCTTCACAATTGGCCGGACTGACCGCTATTCCAGCCTATATTCGCAAGATTAGCGATGAGAACGTGATGGAAATGGCATTGGTGGAAAACATACAACGCGAAGATTTAAACTCCATTGAGATTGCTTTGGCCTATGAACATCTGATGGAAGGAAGCGGTATGACCCAAGAAAAGGTATCAGAACGTGTGGGCAAAAGCCGTACGGCAATTGCCAATTATCTGCGTCTTCTTAAGCTTCCGGCACAAGTTCAGATGGCATTACAGAAGAAAGAAATCGACATGGGACATGCTAGGGCACTGCTCGCTATCGATAGCCCATCACTCCAAATCAAACTTTTTAAGGAGGTACAAAAGAACGGTTACTCTGTCCGACAGGTCGAAGAGATGGTTCAACATCTCAAGAATGGCGACGATATAGAGAGCGGGCGGAAGAAGATTATAGCTAAAAGACAACTTCCGGAAGAGTTCGGTATCTTGAAAAAGCGACTTTCCACTTTCCTCAACACGAAAGTTCAGCTCACTTGTTCTTCTAAAGGGAAGGGCAAAATCAGTATCCCTTTTGCCAATGAAGAAGAACTAGAGCGTATCATGAACATCTTCGATAAACTGAAAGATTAAGCCTACGTGAAAGGTTTGACTCACATATTGTTCACTGCGTTGGTCATGTTATCGCCTTTATCGGGACGTGCCCAGTACTCAATGCCACAAGATACCACAACCATTAAGGTATCCCAAGCATTAACACATAAGGACAGTCTCGCTTTGACATTGACTGATAGCATGACTCTTAAAAAGCAAAAAAGAGACTGGACAACATGGCGGCCTAGTCCGAAACGAGCACTTTGGCTGGCTTTGGTGATGCCCGGAGCCGGACAGATATATAACCGTAAGTTTTGGAAACTACCTATTATATATGGTGGAATGGTCGGTTGTGCTTACGCTATCAATTGGAACAACCAAATGTATAAGGACTATGCCAAAGCATACCTAGACTTGATGGATGACGATCCAAATACACAAAGCTACAACGATTTTCTGCATTTAGGAGCTAAGATAAACTCTTCGAACATATCTACCTATCAGAATCTGTTCAAAAAACGTAAAGACAGGTTTCGCAGATGGCGCGATTTGAGCATCTTCGTATTGATAGGTGTGTATGCTCTCTCCGTCATTGACGCTTATGTTGATGCCTCTCTTTCTGAGTTTGATATATCCAACGACCTCAGTTTAAGAGTGACACCCACCATCATAAACAATCAGACAGAGCGCAATCCATTTAAAGCCGGTGCAGTAGGATTGAACTGTAGCCTGAACTTTTAAATAAGAAACAAAAGAATGAAAAAACTTTATCTACTCGTTATCACTATGATGTTCGGTGGGATTTGCAGCATGCAAGCCCAATCAAATGATGACAACGAAATCACAGTGACCGACGCGCAAGGGAAGAATGAAGTAATAGAACTCCCCGAAGCTATGACCCAAGAGCTGGACAGTCTGCTCCATCTTTATAATTCAAAGGCCTACTTGAGAATTGATACAAGCTGTAACATGCCCGACATCAATCCTATGTACGATCGCAAAGTGTACAAGGAACGCCTCAGCAAGTTGCCAACTATCATCGAAATGCCATACAATGATGTGGTTCAGAAGTTCATTGATCGCTATAGCGGACACCTCCGTCGCTCTGTAGCCTTTATGCTTGGAGCACAGAATTTCTACATGCCTATCTTCGAACAGGCACTGGAAAGCTACGGTCTTCCATTGGAATTGAAATATCTACCGGTCATAGAATCAGCCTTAAATCCGCTTGCTGTGTCGCGTGTAGGTGCTACCGGACTATGGCAATTCATGTTAAGAACAGCCAAACGGTATAATCTTGAAGTCAATTCTTTGGTTGATGAGCGTCGCGATCCCGTCAAAGCATCGTATGCAGCAGCCCACTATCTGAAAGACTTATACGACATCTATGGTGATTGGAATCTTGTCATTGCCGCCTATAATTGTGGTCCCGACAAAATTAGCAAAGCCATGCACCGTGCCAAGCATAATGACTACTGGCAAATATATCCCTATCTTCCACAAGAAACTAGAGGATATGTACCGGCTTTCATAGCCGCCAATTACATCATGAACTACTATTGCGACCACAACATCTGTCCTATGACGACCGATTTACCGGGCAAGACAGACACCGTAATGGTAAACCGTGACATTCATTTTGAGCAACTATCACACGTTCTAGGTATCAGCATTGATCAGATACAAGAGCTGAATCCGCAATATCGTCGCAACATTATCAATGGCAGCAATGGCTTAACCGCACTCCGTCTACCCTCTGCTAAGATTACAGAGTTCATCGATAACGAGAAAGCTGTCTATGCTTACGGGCCTGACGATTTGGCTATGAAGCGTAAAGAAGTGGCTGTCAACGACGACATACCATCTTATCGACCAAGCAAAAGCTACAGTCATCGCAGTTCATCATCATCACGTCGCCACAAAAGAGAGAAGAGAAGCCGTGGCAAGAGTATTACCATTCGCCAAGGAGACACGCTCTCTGAAATCGCAGCACGCAACGGTACGACCGTTAAAAAACTGAAGAAGCTGAACAAAATTTCCGGTAATAGCATCCGCGCCGGAAAGAAGATAAAAGTGAAATAAGAACCTTTAACCGATACCATCCTATGGACGAGCATACTTTGAAAGAGCAAAACCGCGAACTAGCGGACAATCAATTGATTAATGATGCGTTCCAACATCTACTAGATACCTACTTGGCTTCACGCCATAGGAAGAAGGTTGACATCATTACCAAGGCATTCAATTTTGCCCGTCAGGCTCATAAAGGAGTGCGACGACTCTCCGGTGAGCCTTACATCATGCATCCTATAGCCGTCGCACAAGTTGCTTGCGAAGAGATGGGGTTAGGTTCTACAAGTATCTGTTCGGCTCTACTCCACGATGTTGTAGAAGATACCGACTACACAGTAGAGGACATTGAGAATATGTTTGGGCCTAAGATAGCCCAAATTGTAGACGGTTTGACAAAAATTAGCGGTGGTATCTTTGGTGACAAAGCATCTGCTCAGGCAGAGAATTTCAAAAAGCTTCTGCTCACCATGAGCGACGATATTCGCGTCATCTTGATTAAGATATGCGACCGTCTACACAATATGCGAACGCTGGATAGCCAACCTGCCAACAAGCAATACAAGATAGCGGGCGAGACTATGTACATCTATGCTCCGCTGGCTAACCGACTTGGCCTCAACAAAATCAAGACAGAGCTCGAAGATCTCAGCTTCCGTTACGAACATCCGGAGGAATATGCCAAGATAGAACGGAAACTTGCTGCCACCGAAGCACAGCGCGATACACTGTTCGCTCAGTTCACTAGTCCCATCAAAGAGGCTTTGGATAAGATGGGAGTTCAATACGAAATCAAAGCAAGAGTGAAGAGTCCTTATTCTATTTGGAATAAGATGCAAAACAAACACGTCACTTTCGACGAAATCTACGACATTCTTGCCGTTCGCGTTATCTTCACTCCGAAATCACGAAACAACGAAATCAACGAATGCTTCAACATCTATGTAGCCCTCAGTCAGATATATAAGAGCCATCCGGATCGTCTGCGCGACTGGCTTAACCATCCCAAAGCAAATGGCTATCAAGCACTCCACGTGACGCTGATGAGCAAACAAGGCCGATGGATTGAGGTACAGATACGTAGCGATCGTATGAATGAAGTGGCCGAACAAGGTTTCGCCGCCCATTGGAAATACAAGGAGGGGGGCGAGTACACAGAAGACGAAGGCGAACTTAACGACTGGCTTCGCACCATCAAAGAAATTCTTGACGACCCACAACCCGATGCGATGGACTTTCTTGATGCCATCAAACTCAATCTGTTTGCATCAGAAATCTTCGTATTCACGCCCAAAGGAGAGATTAAAACGATGCCCGCCGGCTGTACGGCTCTCGACTTTGCTTTCCAAATCCATACATTCTTAGGTAGTCATTGCATCGGTGCCAAAGTCAACCACAAGCTTGTACCGCTCAGTCATAAGCTGCAAAGTGGCGACCAAGTAGAAATACTGACAAGCAAAGCACAGCATGTTCAACCTTCGTGGATTAACTTTGTGTCTACCGCTAAAGCCCGTGCCAAGGTACAAGCCATCCTCCGTCGCGATGAACGAGCATTACAAAAGAAAGGTGAGGAACTGCTCAACACTTGGCTACAGCAGAACGATATGCAGATGTCGGCGTCTATTGTAGATAAGCTCTGCGATGTTCATGACGTCCAAAAACCTGAGAGTTTCTTCCAAGCATTGGCCGAAAAGAAAATCATTCTTGAAGCCAAAGACTTGGACGGGCTTATGGGTAAGCCCAAGAAAGAATCCACATCGCTGGGTTGGCGTAAATACGTTCCATTCTTAGGACATAATAAAAAAGAAGATAAGACTGCCGAAAAGAAGCCGGAGACATTTATTGTAGGCAAAGACTTCAACCGCAAGAAGCCACTCATCATCAATGAAGACAACATCAGAACGTTTATCTTCCACAGTTGCTGTCACCCCATTCCCGGCGACGATACGCTCGGCTATATCGACAATAAGGGACAGATAGAGATACATCGTCGCAACTGTCCGATTGCAAGCAAGTTGAAAACGAGCTACGGCAACCGCATCCTTGCCACCCAATGGGACATGCACGACCAGATGTTCTTCGATGCAATCATCGAATTACACGGTATTGATCGCAAGGGAATGCTACACGATGTCGCTGAAATCATATCCGGTAAGATGGATATTAATATCCACAGAGTCACTGTCACTAGCAACGATGGCATCTTCGATGGCGTCATTGAAGTACGTGTACACAACCGTAATGAGGTACGAGAAATCGTTGCCAACCTCCGGCAAATAGCCGATATGCAAGAAGTACAATACATCAAATAAACACAAACACCTTATTCCATGAAACACAGCCGACTACTGTTGGCATCCATTCTTGCCATTTGCTGCTCGCTACATTTGCAAGCCCAATCTATCGATACCGTCAACGTAGCGCAATTTGGTGCTCGCGCCAATAGTTTTGAGAATTGTACCAAAGCGCTTCGACAGGCTATCGAATACTGTCGTACACACCATGTCAAAGTGCTTACATTTGAGAATGGGCGCTACGATTTATGGCCTGAAGGAGCACAACGACGCGATTTCTACATCAGCAACACCTCTTCCGAGATAGAATGTCCGTCGAAAACCAAGGTCATTGGCTTGTTACTCGACAGCCTCCAAAACCTGACCATCGAGGGCAATGGAGCCACTCTCATGTATCATGGCAAGATGACGATGCTCTCCACTTGGCACAGTAGCGAAATCAAACTCCATAATCTGCATTTCGATTTTGAGCGTCCGGGCGGTTCAGAACTCACCTACATAAAGCAAGATGGAAAAGCCACACTAATTTGACCCACGCTG